>CAZGJB010000074.1:0-13047 GCA_964526145.1 uncultured Opitutaceae bacterium | reverse complement strand
CCTCCACTCCCGCCTGCTCGAGCGCGCGGCGGGCCGCGACGGCAAGGGCTCGCTCACCGCGCTGCCCATCATCGAGACCCAGGCCGGCGACGTCTCGGCGTACATCCCGACCAACGTGATCTCGATCACCGACGGCCAGATCTTCCTAGAGACCGACCTCTTCAACCAGGGCATCCGCCCCGCCGTCTCCGTCGGCCTCTCCGTCTCGCGCGTCGGTTCCGCCGCGCAGATCAAGGCGACCAAGCAGGTCGGCGGCAAACTCAAGGGCGAGCTCGCCCAGTTCCGCGAACTCGCCGCCTTCGCGCAGTTCGGCTCCGACCTCGACGCCAAGACCAAGGCCCAGCTCGACCGCGGCGGCCGCATCGTCGAGCTCTTCAAGCAGCCCGCCTTCAACCCGATCCCGATCGAGCTCCAGGTCGCCGTCCTTTTCGCGATGCAGAAGAACTTCTTCGACGCGATCGACGCCAAGAAGGTCGTCGCCGCCGCGAACTCGCTGAAGGAGTTCTTCTCCGCCCGCAAGGACGCCCTCCTCACCGAGATCCGCACCAAGGCCGCCCTTGACAAGGACCTCGAGGCCAAGCTCCAGGCCGCCTGCGAAGAGTGGAAGGCCAGCTACAACGGCTGAGGCTAATCACGAAGGACGATTTACGAGTTACGAATTCCACGCCGCAACCCGCCCATCGCCCTTCGCCCCGCCACCCCAAAGTCGTAAATCGTAATTCGTAAATCGTAATTCCCGATGGCATCCACCCGCGACATCCGCCGACGCATCAAGTCGGTCAAGAACACCCGCCAGATCACCAAGGCGATGGAGCTCGTGGCCGCGTCGAAGATGAAGAAGGCGCAGCAGGCCGCCCTCGCCGGCCGGCCCTACACGCAGCTCATGGCCAGCATGCTCGCCACGCTCGCCCACCGCGTCGAGGAGTCGCAGCACCCGTTCCTCGTCGAGCGCCCCGTCCGCACGCGCGGCATTTTGCTGGTCACGACGGACAAGGGCCTCTGCGGTCCGCTCAACGCCAACCTCTTCAAGCTCGTCACCGACATCAAGGCGCCGGCCAAATTCTACGTCGTCGGCCGCAAGGGCGCGCAGTTCGTCTCGCGCACGAAGCGTGACATGGTCGCCGACTTCCAGGTGACCGACCGCGTGGCGTTCGCCGAGGTCAAGGTCGCTGCCGAGTTCATGGTGAAGCACTTCCTCGAGGGCATCATCGACACGATCGAGGTCATCTATCCGCGCTTCAAGAACACCCTTATCCAGGAGCCCACGCTCCGCCCGGTGCTCCCGCTCGCCAACCTCCAGGAATTTGTGGGCCATGCGCAGGTCGAGGCCGGCCGCGGCCAGGTGCGCGCCGCCGACACGCGCGAGATGCTCTTCGAGCCCAACGCGCAGGTGGTGCTCGAGGCCCTGCTCCCGTTCTACGTCAACCGCCACCTCTACCAGCTCGTGCTCTCGGCCAAGGCCTCCGAGCACAGCGCGCGCATGGTCGCGATGAAGACCGCCAAGGACAACGCCACGAAACTCCTCGGCGACCTCACCCTCGAGTACAACAAGGCCCGCCAGGCCGCGATCACCCAGGAAATCCTCGAGATCGCCGCCGCGTCGTTCGCCGCCTGATCCCACTTCTAAATCCAACACCCCGTCCTTCCCGTCATGAGCAATACCGGCAAAATCGTCCAAGTCATCGGCCCCGTCGTTGACGTCCAATTCGCGGAAAACACCATCCCGCCCATCTATCAGGCGCTGACGATCGACTTCGATGCCGCCGGCCGGAAGCAGTCGCTCACCCTTGAGGTGCAGCAGCACCTCGGCGGCGGCGTGGCCCGCACGATCGCGATGTCCTCCTCCGAAGGCCTCGTGCGCGGCATGGAGGTCACCGACACCGGTGCCCCGATCTCCGTCCCCGTCGGCGAGGGCGTGCTCGGCCGCATCTTCGACGTCACCGGCGCCACCGTGGACGGCCGCGGTCCCGTGGCCTACCAGAAGAAGTACCCGATCCACCGTCCGCCCCCGAACCTCGTCGAGCAGAACACCAGCGCCGAGATCCTCGAGACCGGCATCAAGGTCATCGATCTCATCGCCCCCTTCACCAAGGGCGGCAAGGTCGGCGCCTTCGGCGGCGCCGGCGTCGGCAAGACCGTCGTCATCATGGAGCTCATCAACAACATCGCCAAGGCGCACGGCGGCTACTCCGTGTTCGCCGGCGTGGGCGAGCGTTCCCGCGAGGGCAATGACCTTTACCACGAGATGTCCGAGGCCGGCGTCATCGACCAGAAAGACCTCACGAAGTCCAAGGTCGCACTCGTCTACGGCCAGATGAACGAGCCCCCGGGCGCCCGTATGCGCGTGGCCCTCTCGGCCCTCGCGATGACCGAGTACTTCCGCGACGAGAAGAACCAGGACGTGCTTCTCTTCATCGACAACATCTTCCGCTTCTCCCAGGCCGGCTCCGAGGTGTCCGCCCTCCTGGGCCGCTCGCCGTCGGCCGTCGGCTACCAGCCGACCCTCAGCTCCGAGATGGGCAACCTCCAGGAGCGCATCACCTCGACCAAGAAGGGTTCCATCACCTCCTTCCAGGCCGTGTACGTGCCCGCGGACGATCTCACCGACCCGGCGCCCGCGAACACTTTCGCGCACCTTGACTCGACCATCGTGCTCGAGCGTTCCATCGCCGAGCTCGGCATCTATCCCGCCGTGGATCCGCTCGCCTCGACCTCGAAGGCCCTCGCGCCCGACGTCGTCGGCGAGGAACACTACTTCGTCGCCCGCGAGGTCCAGCGCGTCCTCCAGCGCTACAAGGATCTCCAGGACATCATCGCCATTCTCGGTCTCGACGAACTGTCGCCCGAGGACAAGCAGACCGTGTACCGCGCCCGCAAGATCCAGCGCTTCCTCTCGCAGCCGTTCTCGGTCGCGGAAGTCTTCACCGGCTCCCCCGGCAAGTACGTCTCCGTCAAGGAGACCATCCGCGGCTTCAAGATGATCCTTTCCGGCGAACTCGACCAGGTGGCGGAAGGCGACTTCTACATGAAGGGTGGCATCGACGAAGTGCTCGCCGCCACGAAGAAGTAAACCGCCATGCCGCTCACACTCGAAATCGTCACGCCCGAGGCGAAGGTGTACTCCGACACCATCGACAGCGTGGTCATTCCCACGCTCGAGGGTGAAGTCGGCATCCTCCCCGGTCACATTCCCCTCCTCACGAAGGTCGAGGACGGCGAACTACGCGTCACCAAGGGCAACCAGACCCTGCATCTTGCGGTTGGCGGCGGCTTTGCCGAAATCGACGGCGACAAGGTCTCCGTCCTGGCCGAACGCGCCATCACCGAGGAGCAGATCGATGAAAAGGCCGTCGAGGAAGCCATGAAGCGGGCCGAACAAGCCATGCGCGACGCCAAGCATTTGGACCCCAACGAATTCGAAAACCTGCAAAACATGGTGCGGTTCGCCGGCGTCCAGCTGGCGCTCAAGCGCCGCCGGCGTTGAACCCCAGAGAACTATTAGCCAAGCGCGGTCCGACGACCGCGCTTTTTATTTCTGGTCAAATCACCATGTTGCCCTTGAAACTCAGTCTCAGTTTTATCAACGTTCCTGCGCCTTGAGTTACACCAGCCCCCAGTCCCACATTCCGCTCTGCCAGCTCCCCGCTGGTTTCACCGGCCGGATTTGTCGTCTGACCGGGGACGAGAGTTTCTGTCAGCGGATCCGCGAGATGGGTTTCGGCGAGGCGTCACTGGTCACGAAAATCTCCGGCACGACCACGAGCCTCTGTCTCGTGAACGGCACCCGTCTCGCCCTCAATCACGACGCCGCCCGCAGCATCCTCGTGGAACACTTGCCGGCTGGCGCCCGCTAAGCGTTCCGCGCGGTCATGGCTGAAGCACCACGCGCCGGAGATCAGGCGTCCGCCCCGCGGCCGGACCTGCCGCGGCACATCGCCACCGACGGCGGCCACGGCCGATTGCCCGGCCACGACAACCGCACCCCGGTTTACGCGATGGTCGGCAACCCGAACTGCGGGAAGACCACGCTCTTCAACGCCCTGACTGGCCTCCGCCAGAAGGTCGGCAATTATCCGGGCGTCACCGTCGAGAAGAAAATCGGCGAGGCCTTCTCGCAGCACGGCCGGCCGATGAAGATCATCGATCTGCCCGGAGCGTACTCGCTCGCCGCCCGCTCGCCCGACGAGGCAGTCACGCGCGACGTGCTGCTCGGCCGCCGCGCCGACACGCCGCAGCCCGACCGCATCATCTGCGTCATCGACGCCTCCAACCTCGAGCGCAACCTCTACCTCGTCCACCAGATCCTCGACCTGGGCCGGCCCGTGATCGTGGTGCTCAACATGATGGATCTCGCCGCGCGCAGCGGGGCGCAGATCGACCACGCCAAGCTCGAGGACGAGCTTGGCGTGCCCGTCATCGCCTGCGAGGCCGTCAACGGCAAGGGCCTCATCGAGCTGCGCCTGGCCATGAGCCGGACCGAGCTGCCGCTCGCGCGCCATTCGTGGGACGTCCCCGCACCGATCGCCGCCGCCGTCGCCGAGCTCCAGGCGTCCCTCGCGGACACCGACGGCCGATCGCCCCTCGTCGCCCGCGCCGAGGCCCTGCTGTTGCTGACGGATTTCGACGCCGTCCGCGTCGCCGGCTCGACGCCGCACAGCGCGCGCACCGTCGCGGTGTTGAACACCTGGCAAAAGCGCTGGCAGGAGCAGGGGACCGACTGGTCCGCCACGCTCATCAAGAGCCGCTACGACGCCATCAACCATCTCTGCCGCGACGTCATCCGCCGGCCGCGCTCCGCCGGGCCCTCGCTCTCCGACCGCGTGGACACCGTCCTCGTGCACTCGGTCTGGGGCTGGGTGTGCTTTGGCGCGATCATGGTCGCGCTCTTCTTCTCGATTTTCAGCCTGGCGGAGCCGCCCATGAGCTGGATCGACGAGCAGATGGCCGCCCTCGCGACCTGGGTCGAGGCTGGGATGGCGCCGGGCGACCTGCGCGATCTCCTGACCGACGGCGTCATCGGCGGCGTCGGTGGCATCGTCATCTTCCTGCCGCAGATCCTGATTCTTTTCTTCTTCATCGGTCTGCTCGAGAGCACCGGCTACATGGCGCGCGCCGCCTTCCTGATGGACCGCCCGATGAGCAAGGTCGGCCTGCACGGCAAATCGTTCATCCCGCTCCTCGGCTCCTACGCCTGCGCCATCCCGGGCATCATGGCGACACGCACCATCGAAAATGCGAAGGACCGCCTCGTGACCATTCTGGTCGCTCCGCTCATGAGCTGCTCCGCGCGGCTGCCGGTGTACCTGCTCATGATCGCCACGCTGCTCCCGAGCGAAACGGTGCCCACCACCACGAAGGTCGCGATCATGTTCGGCATGTACGCCCTCGGCACGGCGGGCGCGTTCGGCTTCGCGTGGCTCTTCAAGCGGACCCTGCTGCAGAGCGCCCCGGCGCCGATGATCCTCGAGCTGCCGCCGTACCAGCCGCCGCGCTTCGCCGAGATCCTGCGGCACATGATCGAGCGCGGCTGGCTCTTCCTCAAGAACGCCGGCACCATCATCCTCGGCATCTCCATCGTGCTTTGGTTCCTGACCACCTATCCCAAGCACCCCGATCCCGCGGCCACGCCCGACGTGCAGATCGCCGCCAGCTACGCGGGCCAGGCCGGACACCTGATCGAGCCCGTCATCAAGCCGCTCGGCTTCGACTGGCGCATCGGCATCGGCCTTGTCACCTCGTTTGCCGCGCGCGAGGTCTTTGTCAGCTCGATGGGCGTGATCTTCGGCGTCGCGGATGCCGAGGAGGACATCGCCCCGTTGCGCGACACCCTGCGCGCCGCCACTTGGCCCGACGGCGCCGCACTCTTCACGCCGCTCGTTTGCGTCGTCCTGATGGTCTATTATGTTTTCGCCATGCAGTGCATGAGCACCGTCGCCGTCGTGAAGCGCGAGACCAACTCGTGGCGCTGGCCGCTCTTCCAGATCGCCTACATGACCGGCACCGCCTGGGTGATCTGCTTCGTCATCTACCAGCTGGGCCGCGCCTTCGGCTACTGACATGTCCCCCGCCGTCCAGACTTTCGTCGCCCTCGCCATCGTGGCCGTCGCCGCGGGCGCGCTGCTTTGGCGCACCCTGCGCCGCGATCCCGCCAAGGGTTGCGGCAGCAACGGCGCCTGTGGCGCCGTCAGCCCCGAGGTCAAAAAGCTCCGGGCGCGCCTGAAGTCCTGATTCCCCTCCAGTCGGCGCTTGTCCGCCGACGCCGCCCCGCGTAGTCCTTGCCCCGCCATGGAAGTCCTCATCCGTGAAAACACCGAGATCGGCTGCCTCCTCGGGGCCAGGATCATTGCCCGCGTCGTCCGCGAAAAGCCGGACGCCGTGCTCGGACTCGCCACCGGCCGCACGCCCCTTCGCCTCTATCAGGAGCTGATCCGCCTGCACCGCGAGGAAGGCCTGGACTTCAGCCGCGTCACGACCTTCAACCTCGACGAATACGTCGGCCTTCCCGCCACGCACGACCAGTCGTACCGCTGGTTCATGCGGGAAAATTTCTTCCGGCACATCAACATCGACGAGCGCCGCACGCACGTGCCCGACGGCACGGCGAAGGATCTCCACGCGGAATGCCGCGGCTATGAGCAGCGCATCGCCGACGCCGGCGGCATCGACATCCAGCTCCTCGGCCTCGGCCGCAACGGTCACATCGGCTTCAACGAGCCCACCGGCTCGCTGCGCTCGCGCACCTGGATCAAGATCCTCTCCGAGCAGACCCTGCGCGACAACAGCGCCGTCTTCGGCTCCTTCGATTCCATGCCGAAGCACGCCATCACCATGGGCATCGGCACCATCCTCGACGCCCGCCGCTGCCTCCTCCTCGCCTTTGGCCCGGCCAAGGTTCGCGCCGTCGAGCACATGGTCGAGGGTCCTCTGTCGGCGATCTGCCCCGGTTCGGCCCTGCAGCTCCACCCGCGCGCCACCGTCATCCTCGACGAGAACGCCGCCGCCGGCCTGCGCTACGCCGACCACTACCGCTGGATCGACCAGCACAAGCTCGACTGGCAGAAGCATCAGTAGGACCCCGCTGGAAACAAGGCGGGCAATTCCACCCCTGATCGTCTTGTCCCGCCGGCGGACCTGCGTTTGCTCGCGGCTTCCCCATGGAAGCTCCGCTCCTCTTTCCCTTCGCCGACTATTGGTGGTTTTACGGCCTGTTCACCCTCGGGGTGCTCGTCGTGCTCGCCCTTGACCTGGGGGTGTTCCATCGGGAGGCCCATGAGGTCGGCTTCAAGGAGGCGCTGGGCTGGAGCATCTTCTGGGTGGGTCTGGCCCTGCTTTTCGGGTGGGGCCTCTACGAGTTTGCCCAGTACCGCCTGCCGCTCGACCCGCGACTCGCGGGACTCGATCACCTCGCCCTCGCGAAACAGACCGGCCTCGAGTACCTCACCGGCTTCGTCGTCGAGAAGTCCCTCGCGGTCGACAACATCTTCGTCTTCGTCGTGGTGTTCACCTACTTCGGCATTCCCGCCAAGTACCAGCACCGCGTCCTCTTCTGGGGCATCCTCGGCGCGCTCGTCTTCCGCATCATCTTCATCGCGCTCGGTTCGGTGCTGATGCAGTACCACTGGGTCGTCTGGATCTTCGGCGCCTTCCTCATCCTCACCGGCCTCAAGATCCTCTTCGCACCCGAGAAGCCGATCGAGCCCGAGAAGAACCCGGTCATCCGCCTCCTCCGCAAGTTCGTGCGCGTGACCCCGAAGCTCGAGGGCCAGGCGTTCTTCCTGCGCAAGCCCGACGGCTTTGTCTACGCCACCCCGCTCTTCGTGGGTCTCGTGTTCCTGGAGCTGTCCGACATCATCTTCGCCGTCGACAGCGTGCCCGCGATCTTCGCGCTGACCCGCGAGCCGCTTGTGGTCTTCACGTCCAATGTCTTCGCCATCCTCGGCCTGCGCGCGATGTTCTTCCTCCTCGCCGGCGTGATGCACAAGTTCCACTTCCTCAAGTACGGCCTCGGCCTCGTGCTCATCTTCGTCGGCCTCAAGATGGTGTGGCTCAACGACGCCTTCGGCGGCAAGTTCCCCATCACCTGGTCCCTCGGCATCATCGGCGCCATCCTGAGCCTCTCCATCATCGTCTCGCTGCTCATCCCGGCGCGGCGCACCCCGTCCCCGGCGGCGTAAGCCTTTCCGTTTGCCAGCGTAGCCGCGCCGGTTTTGCTGGCCGCATGTGCTCCCGCCCCCTCGGCCTCAGCGCGCTGATCGCCGCGCTGCTGCTGCCGCTGTCCGCCCAGGAAAAACCCGTGGCCCTCACCGGCGCGCAGATCATCCCCGTCGCCGGTGCGCCCATCGCCAACGGTGTGCTGCTCGTCCAACAAGGTCGCATCGTCGCCGTCGGTGACGCCGCCACCGTCCGCCTCGCGTCCGACGTCACGGTCATCGACGTCACCGGCAAGGTCATCATGCCCGGCCTCGTCGACTCCCACAGCCACATCGGCGGCGGCAGCGGCGGCGACGGCTCCGGGCCCATCCACCCCGACGCGCGCATCCTCGATTCCTTCGACGTCCGCGACACGCGTCTCCAGAAAACCCGCGCCGGCGGCATCACCACCGTCAACGTCATGCCGGGGTCCGGCCACCTCATCAGCGGCCAGACGCTTTACCTCAAGCTGCGCCCGGCGCGCACGATCGACGACCTGCTCATCCCGCTCCCCGACGGCACGCCCGCCGGCGGACTCAAGATGGCCAACGGCACCAATTCCATCCGCGAGACCGGCCCGTTCCCCGGCACGCGCGGCAAGTCAGCCGCCCTTGTCCGCGAGCAATACATCAAGGCTCAGGAATACCTCGCCAAGATCGAGCGCGCCAAGGGCGACCCCGAGAAACTGCCCGCGCGCGACCTCGGCCTCGAGATGCTGGGCCAGGTCCTGCAGGGCCAGCGCATCGCCCAGCATCACACCCACCGCCACGACGACATTCTCACCGTCCTGCGGCTGGCCAAGGAGTTCAACCTCAAGGTCGCCCTCCACCACGTCAGCGACGGTTGGAAAGTCGCCCCCGAAATCGCCGCCGCCGGCGTGCCCTGCTCGGTCATCGTCATCGACTCGCCCGGCGGCAAGCTCGAGGCCCGTGACCTCGACTTTCGCACCAGCGCCGTGCTCGAGCAGGCCGGGGTCACGGTCGGCTTTCACACCGACGACGGTGTCACCGACTCACGCCTCTTCCTCCGCTCGGCCGGCCTCGCCGTCCGCGGCGGCATGACCCGCGAAGGTGCCCTGCGCGGACTCACGATCGCCAATGCCAAGATCCTCGGCCTCGAGGATCGCGTCGGCACCCTCGAGCCCGGCAAGGACGCCGACTTCATCATCCTCTCCGGCGACCCGCTCAGCGTGTACACCGAGGTCGAGCAGACCTGGGTTGAGGGCCAAAAGGTCTTCGACCTTTCCGATCCGCAGGACTGGCTCTACGCCCACGGCGGTGTCGGCGCCGGCGACCCCAAGCGCATCACGCTCTGCTGCTTCGGCAACGCCTGGGACCTGATCATCGCCGCGAACCAGGGAGGTGCCCAATGAGAACGCTTTCCCTCTTCGCCGCCTTCGCCTCGCTGGCCGCAGCCGAGCCCGCGATGCCCGTCGCCATCCACGGTGAGACCGTCCACACGATGGCCGGTGCGCCCATCAAAGACGGCCTCATTCTCGTCCGCGATGGCAAGATCGCCTACGTCGGACCCGCGGCCGATCGCATGTACACCGCCGACCACCGCGTCCTCCGCGCCAAGGTTGTCACCCCGGGCCTGATCGACGCGCGCGCCACCGTCGGCCTCACCGGCATCCTCAATCAGCCGCAGGATCAGGACATGCTGGAGAAATCCGCGCCCGTGCAACCCGAGTTGCGCGCCCTCGACGCCTACAATCCCCGCGACCCGCTCGTCGCCTACCTGCGCTCCTTTGGCGTCACGACCGTCAACACCGGCCACGCGCCCGGCACGCTCGTCTCCGGCCAGACCATGGTGGTGAAGACCCTCGGGCGCACCGCCGACGAGGATGCGATCAAGCCAGCCGCCATGACCGCTGTCTCGCTGGGCAGCGCCGGGACCACCGAGCAGGCCGGCAAGTCGCCCGGCACGCGTTCCAAGGCCGTCGCGCTCCTGCGCGCCGAGCTCATCAAGGCCCAGGAATACGCCCGGAAACTCCAGGCGGCCGACGAATCCAAGCGCCCGGGCCGCGATCTCCGGCTCGAAACCCTCCTGCGCGCCCTCGACGGCACGCAGCCCCTGCTCATCACCGCCAATCGCCAGCAGGACATCGTGTCCGCCCTGCGCCTCGCGCGGGAGTTCAACCTGCGCATCGTCCTCGACGGCTGCGCCGACGCCCAACTCGTTCTCGCCGAGATCAAGGCCAGCGGCTTCCCGGTGATCCTGCATCCGACCATGCAGCGCTCCTTCGGCGACATGGAGAACCTCAGTTACGAGACCGCCGCCGCGCTGCGCAACGCCGGCGTGCCCTTTGCGCTCCAGAGCGGCTACGAGAACTATGTGCCGAAGTCCCGGGTCATCCTCTTCGAGGCCGCCCTGGCCGCCGGACGCGGCGGACTGCCATTCGACGCCGCCCTCGCCAGCGTCACGATCGACGCCGCCCGCATTCTCGGCGTCGCCGATCGCCTGGGGTCCCTCGAGGTCGGCAAGGACGCCGACCTCGCCCTCTACAACGGTGATCCCTTCGAATACACCACCCACTGCACCGGCGTGCTGATCAACGGCCAGGAATTTCCGGGCGAAAGTTACAAGTAGGCCAGCCGGCTGGCCTACGCCCGCAACCACTGCACCAAAGCTTCCACGAGGTGCGCGGCCGCGCCGCCGAGAAACACAAAGTAGAGCACGCCGAGCACGAAGACGACATACCCGGCGATGATGAAATAGCCGTCGCGCTCGAGCAGCCCAGCCGCCAGCAGCAGGATCGCCCAGGCTGGGAAGGAGTTGGTGAACGGGATCGGCAGGGGCAGCAGCAGCGTCAGCGCCGCCAGCAGGATCACGAAGGCGTGCAGCCGCAGCAGCACCACCGAGGCCGTGAGCGCCGCGAGGCGCGGTCGCAGGAACCTCTCGAGGAATGCGATCACGCGCGCCGCCACCAAGAAGACCTTGCTGAAGAATCCCGCGGGCAGTTCCTTGCGCTGCAGCATCATCGGCAGCCAGGGCCGCTGGCCCAGGCTCAGGCGCAGCGCGATGAAGCCGATCGCCAGGCCGAAGGGCGTGGACAATCCCGGCAAGGGCAGCGGCGTCAGAAACGGCAGCGAGAGCAAGATCAGCAACAGCGTGTAGGCCCGGCCGCGCAGCGTGTAGATCACCTCGCGCAGCGTCACCGGCCGCTCCGCGAAACGGTTGCGCACGTCGGCCAGTTCCTCCGAGAGCCGGCGGGGCAGGGGAGGGAGCCGCTCCTCAGGTGCCGCGTCGGTTGCCATAAAGCTCCAGGTGCAGCCGGTGCGCGTAACGGTAACCGCGCGCCTTGCACAATTCACCGAGCCAGCCGGACCGCGCGCGGATCGCCTCCACGGTCACGCCCTCCGGCATCAGCAGCACCTTGTGCGGCGGGATTTCCCGCTTGAGCGAGACCAGCATCCCCTCGATCTCCTCCACGTCGGCCGGCTGCGCCACGACGAACTTGAGCTGCCAGGCGTAGGCATCCAGCCAAGCCTGCACCACCGCCGGCTGCCAGCGCAGCGTCTCATGCTTCTTGCGCCAAGTCTGGCTGAGGCGGGCATCCGGCGCGGAGTTCAGCAACTTTGGCGACAGCGAGGCCAGGTCGCAGGCGATGCCCTCCGGCGCCACCGTGCCCGCCGTCTCGATCGTGAGGTGGTAGCCGAGCAGCTTGAGTTCCTCCGCCAGCCCGCGGATCTCCGGCGCGATCATCGGCTCGCCACCCGTGAGCACCACGTGCCGCGCCGCGGGAAACGCCTGCACCGCCGCCACGACCTGCTCAACCGTGCGCGGCTTCCCCTCCGGGTGCCACGAGGCATAGGGCGTGTCGCAACAGTTGCACCGCAGGTTGCACCCGCTCGTCCGCACAAACACCGACGGCACACCCGTCAACTCGCCCTCGCCCTGCAGGGAATGGAAAATCTCGGCGATCAGCATCGGAGGAGATTAACCCGCCTTGGGCTTGGGCGGCAGTGGGGTGTTCGACGCATATGCCGTCGGGTCCTTCAGCCCTGCCGCGATGAACGCCTCACGGCGCTCCACGCAGGTGCCGCAGGTGCCGCAATGCACGGCCCCGCCCTTGTAGCACGACCACGTGCGGGCGAAATCCACGCCCAGTTGCGCACCCTCGGCCGCGATCCGACCCTTGGTCAGGTCGATGAACGGCCGGAGCAGTTTCACCCCGGCATACGTTCCCAGTCGCATCGCGTCGCCCATGGCGCGCATGAAATCCTCCCGGCAATCCGGATAGATCGCGTGGTCGCCGCCATGCGCCGCGATCACGAGCGCCTCGGCGCCGGCGCTTTCGGCAAAGCCACACGCGATGGCCAACATGATCGCGTTCCGGAACGGCACGACCGTGCGCTGCATGTTCGCCGCCTCGTAATGCCCGTCCGGCACCTCGCCCCCGCTCTTGAGCAGATCCGAGGTGAACAACCGATTCACAAAATCCAGTGCGACCGTCTCGTGCCGCACCCCGAGCCGCGCCGCGTGCTCGATCGCAAACGGGATCTCCCGGTGATTGTGCTTCGAGCCGTAGTCGAAGCTCAGCACCGCCACGACTTCATGCTCCCGCCGCGCCCAATGGAGCGCCGTCACCGAATCCATCCCGCCGGAGCAAAGCACGACAACCTTCATGCGCGCACCGTGGACCAGACCCCGCTCCCATGCAAAATCGTTCTATTCGGCATCAGGGTGAAATGTGAAAATCAGGGAATCAGGAAAGTGATATCGGCCCTGGCGGCTACCCTGGGCCGGATCTCTTTTCCTGACTTCCTGATTTCCACATATTTCCCATTGTTTCCTCACCCCATGCTCATCCTCCACGACCCGCAATGCGCCGACTATGGCTCGTCCATGCGGCCC
>CAZGJB010000073.1:0-13099 GCA_964526145.1 uncultured Opitutaceae bacterium | reverse complement strand
GACCCCGACCTCGGCCCAGTGGTCGGCGACCATCTGCGCGGTGTCGGGCTTGTAGCTCTCCGCCAGGTTGAGGAACCACGTCATGCGCGTGCCGTCGGGGAAGGTGCGGAAACCCTCGTGGTCCCGCTGCGTCAGGCCCAGGCTGTCGAGCAGCGCATTGGCCCGCGCCGGATCGTGCTCGGTGAAAGCGTGATAATGTCGCGGATGGCTGTAGGGTGAGAGCGGACCCGGGGAGTTTTGTGCCGGCTCGCCGATGCCGTTGAAGACCGCGTCGATGATCTCCTGCCGGTCGATCGCGAGGGAGAGCGCCTGGCGGAAGGTCTTTTCGTTCAACAGCCGGTGCTTCCAGGCGGTGTCGGGCTCCTCCGCGCGCACGATGCGGTTGAGGTTGGGGCTGAACTGGGCCCAGGTGCGCGTGGCGTTGAGCCAGTGCCGGATCTGGTAACCGCGCTTGGGGGCCTCGCTCATCAGCAGCGTGTAGTCCTCGATGTCGATGTGCCGGTCCTGCATCGAGATCTCACCGCCCGCGATGGCGGCGGAGATCATGGTGCGGTTCTTGATGTCGAACAGCATGCGGTCGAGGTACGGCAGCTGGTTGCCCTGCGGATCGACCGCGTAGTAGTAGGGATTGCGCACGTAGCCCTGCGGCGCGGAGGAGCGGTATTCCGTGTAAACCCACGGCCACATGCGCGGATGCTCCGGGTTGCGCCGGCTGCACATGCGCACATAGACGGCATCATCGCTCGGCAGGTTCGCCGTCTCGCGGATCGCGGCGATGAGCCGGCGGTCGCCGATCGCCGGGTGAAACTGCCGCAGGTAATGCGCGGGCCGGAAGCAGTCCACCGTGCTCGCCAGCCTCTCGAGGAAGAGCGTGTGGGGATCGTCGAAGACGAAGCGCACCGTCAGGTCATCCACCTTCTCGATCCGGCCGGTGCGCCCCGCGTGCTGCATGAAGCTGTAGCTCGAGAGGGGCTGGGCGCCCGACTTGAAGTACATCGCCTCATACTCCCACCAGAAGATGATGTCGTTGACGGTGAACGGATGACCGTCCGACCACCGCAACCCGCGCCGGAGCGTTAATGTCCACTCGCGCGAGTCCGGCGAAACGGTCCACGACTTCGCCAGGTGCGGCACGATCGGGTAGCCGTGCGGCGACCAGCGCACCAGCGATGAATACGACAGGCGGTAGGAGATGACGCCCTCGATGTCGTCCGGGTTGGTCGCCAGCCGGTGCCAGGTGCCGCCGTAGCGGCCGGTTTCGGTCTCGAGCCCGGCCATGACAATCGGCTCCGGGCCGGTGCGCTCGGCGACGGCGGGCAACTTGCCTGCGCGCACGAGGTTCGCCAGCATCGGGGCCTCGCCCTTGGGCCACCACGCCGCCCGCTCGCCCTCGGCATAGTCGACGTCGCGCCAGACCAGCGGGGGATCGTCGGTCTGGAGCTGCGGATCGCGCGCCTTCCGCGCCGCGGCCGCCTCGTGCTCCGAGGGCATGACCGGAGCCTGCCGGAGATCCGGACGGAAAAACGCCGCCGCCGCCCAGATCGCCACCGTCAGGCCCAATGCCGCGAATACACCACCAGCCGCAAACTTGAGCGCAAAGCGGAGGCGACGGGCGACAGTTGGGGGCATGCGGGACAGCAAAGCGGCGAAATCAGAGTTGCGCCACTGTCCGCAGGCAAGCCGTCGCGCGCGCCTCGGGCAAAATTCCCAGTCCCGGTGCCGTCGGCAGGCGCAGGATGTCGGCTGCCGGCATCAGGTCCGAGCAAATGCGCTCCGCCAGGAATTGCGGCCCGTTGAGGGCGCACGGCCGCGCGATCCCGCTCCATGCGAAGAGGTGGGCCGCACCCAGCAGCGAGAAATCCGGATCGGTCAGCCCCGAGCCCAACACCATCAGGCCGTGCTGCTGCAGCTCCCGCACGATCTGCACCGAGGGCCACAGGCCGGCGTTGCGCGCGGGCTTCATGGCGATGCCATCGAGCATGTTGAGCGCGATGAACTCGGTCGCGACTTCCGGTCCGACGATGCCCTCATCCATGAGGATCGGCAGCGCCCCCTGGCGCTTCAGCGCCTGGTAGCCGCGGATCTGCGTCGGCGGCAGCGGCGACTCGAGCACGTCCACCCCCGCGTCGCGCAACCGCGGCGCCATGGCCAGCGCCTCGGCCGGCGCGTAACCCGTGTTGGCGTCGGCCCAGAGGAAGCCGTCCGGCGCGAACGCCCGCACCAGCCGCGCCAGCGCGAGGTCGTACTCGGCCGTCTGCGGCGCGCCGACCTTGATGTTGAAGTTGCGGTAACCACGCGCCCGGCCCTCGGCGAGCTGCCGCTCCACGACCGCGCGGTCGGGCGAGGCGACGGTCCAACTGAGCGTGAGCGTGTCGCGGGCCTTGGCCGGCGGACCGAACAGCTGCCAGGCCGGCACGCCGCGCTGCCGGCCGACGAGGTCGTGACACGCGAGGTCGAACGCCGCCTTGGCCAGCGGCTGGCCGACGGAAAACGCCGGCCGGATCGCCGTGTTCATCGCCGCATGCAGCCCGGCGAAGTCGGCCGGATCACGCCCCAGCACCACCGGCGCCAGGTAGTGCTCAAGCGTGGTGAGCACACCTTCGACGGTCTCGTAAGTCCAGGTCGGCACGGGCACCGACTGCCCCCATCCCTCAGTGCCGGTTTCGTCGGTCAGGCGCACCAGCACCGACGGACGCCGGACGCGCCCGTCAGCGTCGGGTTTGAAGAACTTGAATTCGCCGGCGACCGCGTAGTCGAAGCGGCCGAGTTCGATTTTGGTGATGCGGGGCATGGGGATGGGGAGCGTCTCCGCGTGAGCATCAATACCGGCGAGAACGGGAACGACGATCACACCCCCGCGTGCGGGTTCAGCGCCGGGTTGCGCTGGAAACGGTCGTACACGCTGCGGATGTAGTCGATGGAGCGCTTGGCCGTGAGCCAGGCATCGCCACCGAGGTCGTAGGCCTGGGATACGATGGGGCCCTTGTAGCCCTTGGACCAGACGAGGCCGAGGGCGGCGGCGACATCGATGTTGCCGTCGTCGAGCGGGCGCGTGCGGAAGGGCTCCGCGGGCTTGGGCCAGCCGTTGAGGACGGCGAAGTACCCGAGGCGCTCCATGCCCGGCTGCGCCAGGACCTCGGTCAGATCGGGCACGCCGAGGTGGAAGAAGGCGTGGAAGAGCGCGATGCCCGGCTGGATGACCTTGGCGCCGCTCTCGCGGATGGCACGCAGCTCGGCCGCCGGGGTGTCGATCATGAACCAGACATGGTTGTAGAGGTTGCAGGTCAGGCCGCGCAGCGCGACATGGGCATCGATGGCGCGCAGCATGCGCGCCGTGCGTTCCCAGTGGCGGGCCTCGGCCTTGGCGGACCCCGCGTCACGGTAGTCGGGCGTGGATTTGCCGGCGGGGTTGCTGAGGATGGTGAAATTGACGAAGGCACGCGGATCGATGTCCGCGAGGCGGTCGATCATGCGCTTCGCGCGATCGAGCTCGGCGTCGAACTTGTCGTGATCGTCGTCGTTGGTGCCCTTGGCGACGATGTACATGCCGGCGCGACGGAGGCCGCTCGCCCGATAGGCGGCGGTCGCCTCGTCCCAGGTCTTGTCGTCGCCGGGCTCGATGGGATGGAACTCGTAGCCGTCGTAGCCCGTGTCGGCGGCGATCGCGAGGCGCGTCCGGTACGGATAATTCCGCCGGTGCATCACGAAGTGGTTGTTGAACAGGATCAGCTCGTTGGGGAGGGCCATGGGAGGAGGGAAGTTGGGGATGATCGGATGAGGTGGAATGTGGAAATCAAGGAATCAGGAGATGGACCCAAACGGACTTAATCTGGAACTCAGGAACTCTGGAATGAGCCAGAGACCAGCGGCATTGTTTCCAGTGTTCCTGAGTTCCAGATTCATATTGGCCCTTCTATTCCAGCCTTCCTGATTTCCACATTACCTACTCCGCCACCCGCACGGCCTGGCGCGTGCGGGCGGAGGCGTGGAGGGCGTCGAGGACGCCGTGGATGCGGAGGTTCTCCGCGGGGGTGTTGGTGAGGGGCTGGCCCTCGAGGATGGCGGCGGTGAGCTCGCGGACGGGATTGATGATGGCGTCCTCGAAGGCCGGCGGCTTGTCGGGCAGGACCGCGGTCTTGAGCTCGTCGGTGCCGACGTAGGCGTGGTGCAGCATGCCGGGCTTCTCCGGCATGGGCATGAAGTAGGTGTCGAGGCCGCCCTTGGTCCCGCGGAGCTCGATCGAATGCCGCGCCGGACCGTGCTCGGCCGCGCGGCGTTCCCAGAGGATCGTCAGGCCGTCGGCGCAGATGATCTGCGCCGTGTAGCGGCCATCCACCCCGAGGCAGGGCGGCACGCGCTCGGCGGTGAGCGGGAAGTAGTTGCCGACGGTGCCGAAAACGAGCTGCGGCCGGAAGAGGTCGCCGAGCACGAAGCTCAGCCAGTCGAGGTCGTACGGACCCCAGTCGAAGGAGATGCCGCCGCCGTTGCGCGCCGGGTCGTTGCGCCAGTCCGGGAGGGTCGCGCCAGGCTTGGTCGGTTGGTTCACCTGCGTGTACGAGATGTGGTAGAGGCGGCCGAGCTCGCCCGCGGCGATCATCTGCCGGGCCTTCTGAGCCGTGCCCGCGCAGTTGTAGCGCGAGGAGGCGCAGTTGACGTGAAGGCCGGTGCCGCGCTGGGCGGCGATGACGTCGCGCACCTCCGCCTGGGTGAGCATGAAGGGCTTCTCGCAGCAGACGTGCTTGCCGGCCTTGAGCGCGGCGAGGGTCATCGGCTTGTGCAGGAAAGGCGGCGTCGCGAGGTAGACCGCATCCACGTCGGCCGAAGCAATGACCTCCTGCCAGTCGGCCGTGACGCGCGCGGCGCCGCTGGCGGCGGCGACCTTGCGCGCGGCCTCAAGGTTGAGGTCGGCCACCACGGTGGCGACGGATCCGCGTCCCTCGGTGAAGGCGCGCGTCATGTAGTTCGCAATGACTCCGGCGCCGATGACGCCGTAACGGACGTTTTTCATGGGGAGGGGTGACGGTCCCGGCCGGCCGGCGCATCATCATACCGCTAGGATGCACGACGGATTGGCAGGGGAGATTTTCGCGGACAAACGAGCACTTAGACCCCATTGCGTACGCCACGAGAGCAAAGTGCCGAAACCGCCTCCCCGATTTTTCCTACCTGTATAACCCGATGAAAATCACCCCGACCAATGCCGCTGAAGCCGTCATCGAAGCCTTTTTCGACGAAATCCTGAGCGGCCTGCCGGAATGGCACCTGCAGCCGGGCGCCGAGGGCTTCGTCATCGTGCAGAAGTGGGCCTGGGTGCAGTACGACTGGCAGCGGCCGCCGGTCGATCCCGCGGTGCCGGCGCTGCGGATGCGCCGGGAGTTCGACCAGGATTGCGCCGACTACGACACGCTCGTCCTTTCCCTCGCCGCGCCGGTGGGTGCACAGGTCGCACTGATCGCCGACACCGATGCCGGCGAGCGCCGCCACCGCACGCCCGGTTTCACCGCGCCAAAGCAGGAGGTGCTCCTCCCGCTTGCCGGGGCCCGCCGCCTCCGCGGCCTCGTGATCGAGATCCACGTGGACCCCGCCCGCAACCCCGGCGCCGCCTGCGGCTGGTTCAACTGGATCGGCCTCCAGCACACGCCGACGCTGGAGCGCTACCTGCGCCAGTTCGAGCGGTTCGACGAACACTGGGACGGCTACCTCAAGCCCGCGACCTACGAGCCCACCTTCGAGCCGACCTACGGCCTGCACCTCACCGGACCTGAACTGGCCGAGGCTCGGACGGCCCTCGCCCAGGCCGGCGGTCCCACCGCCTCGCCGCTCTGGGAACTGGCGGAGGACGCGCAACGCCTCGTGCCCGAGCGGATGATGTCCGAGTACGTCAATTTCTGGAACGACACGCGTTTCAACCGCGTCCGCGACACCGGCAAGCTCCTCCTCACCCACGGCGCCAACGCCGCGCAGGCCGGCGTGCTTTTCCGCGACAAGGCCCTCTGCCGCCTCGCCGCGCGCTACGCGATGTGCCTCGCGCACAGCACGCGCTGGGATCCTTCGTTCCTCAGCTGGATGCTCGGCTGCAAGTGGGAGCACCGCGCCTTCGTGCCCAGCCTGGTGATGGGCGATTGCGCGCTGATCCTCGACCTCTGCGGCGAATGGTTCACCGACTACGGCCGCCAGCTCCTCCTGCGCCGCCTCGCCGAGGAGGGCCAGGGCACGAACAACTACAACGCATGGTGGTACGTGTACATTTTCTGGTGCAACCAGACCGCCTGGTTCATGCCCGGCCGCATGTACGCCTACCTCGTGCTGGAGAAGGCGCTGCCCGTGCGGTGGGAGCCGTACCCTAAACCCGAGCAGTCGCGGGTCGCCCCGTACACCGACCTCGCCCTGGCCGACCTGCAGGACAACCTCGCGAAGATCCTCCTGCCCGACGGCGGCTACACCGAGGGGCCGGGTTACTTCGTGTTCACCGCGCGGCAGGCGCTGATCACGTTCTACTACTACGCCCGCGCCCGCGGCCTCGACGCCCGCTCGCTCGTGCCCAAGGCGCTTTACGCGACCGCCGTCATGGCCGAGACGCTCGTGAGCACGGCCGACGACTCCCAGATGATCCTGATCTGCGACGCACAGTGCGTCCCGCAGGAGGGCACCGCCTTCCTCGCCTGGCTCATGCCGGATTCGCACTGGGTCACGATCTTCCGCAAATCCGTCGCCCGCACCGGCGGCCAACCCATGTCGCTCCTCGGGCAGAACCTCGCCCGCGAGATCCCCGCCGCGGGCCCGGAGCTCCGGCCGCTCGTGGACATGCCGACGATCGGCCAGATGGCCTCGCACCGTCGCCTCGGCGGTGAGTGGGTGAAGCTGTTCCTCATGGGCAACCAGTCCGGCGCCTCGCACACGCACGAGGACAAGGGTTCATTCGTCCTCGAGTTCGCCGGCGACACTTTCGCGAAGGACTTCGCCATCTGCGATTACAGCAATCCGCTCGCCGACATGATGAAGCACGCCCAGCGGCACAACATGCTCACGCCGCTTGTGTCCGGCGGCGCGCGGCCGAAGCCCGCCAACCCGATCTTCGCCGACATCACCCCGCGCGGTCGCGGCGACGCGACGGCGTTTCATGCCACGATGGACCTTGCCGTCGGCTGGGAGGGCTGGTTCACGCGCTGGACCCGCACCTGGGATGCACCCACCCCGGCCGCGCTCACGATCACCGACGATTGGGCGGTCGAGAAGGGCGACGGCGCCGTCTTCCATTGGACGACACCCTTGCCGATCGCGCTCGACGCCCCGAACCGCCGCGCCGTCATCCAAGGTCGGCGCGGACGTGCCGTCCTCACCTGGGACGCCGGCATCGAAGCCGTCGCCGAGCAGCTGCCCCTCGAGGACCCGATGTGGAAAGACGTTCTCCGCGAGCGCAAGGAAGCCTACCTCGTGACCACGCTTCTTCCCGAGAAACAACCCCGCCTCACGCTCACGCAGCGCGGTCGCAGCGGCAAACTCGTCGTCCGCGTCGCGCTCGAACTGACTCCCTGAACCGGCGCTTCGCCCGTTTGGGCGAACAGCCCGAACTCGACACCACCACCCGATTGTGCTCCAGTCGGCGCACAATTTTCCCGTGAACCTCCGCAGCCTCCTTCTCGTCGTCGTCCTTATTATTCGCCCCGACTCAGGGCGGCGACCCGCGGCTGCGTAAACCAAAAATCACCGCGAATCTCCCCAGCCCTGAGCCGAAAGCTCAGGGCTTTTTGTTTTTCCCACATGAAAGCCCAACCCGTCATCAACCTCGCCGCCGTTGAATCCGCCCGCCGACGCCTCGCCGGCGGCATCCGCGTGACGCCGTGCCTCCCGGCGCCCGCGCTCTCCGCGGCCGTCGGCTGCGGCCTCCGCCTGAAGCGCGACGACCTGCAGCGCACAGGTTCAAGCCGCGAACGCGGCGCGCGCCATGCGCTGCTGTGCCTAAGCGCCGCCGACCGCGCCCGCGGTGTCGTCGCGGCGTCGACTGGCAGCTTCGCCTTCGGGCTGGCCTACCATGGCAGCATGCTCGGGATCCGCGCCACCATCGTGCTGCCGGCCACCACCCCGCCCGTGAAGGTCACGCACTGTCGCAGCCTGGGCGCCACCGTCGAACTGCACGGCGCCAGCCTGGCCGAGGCGCGCAGCCACGCCGCGACGCTCGCCGCCCACAACGGCGGGTTGCTCCTCGATCCGTCGACGGATCCGTCCGTCGGCGCCGGTCAGGCGACGCTGGCGCTGGAAGTGCTGGAGCAGTGTCCCGCGCTCGACACCTTGGTGGTGCCCATCGGCGGCGGCCTGTGGGCCGGGGCCGCGGCCGCCCTGCGCGAGGCCCGGCCCGACGTGCGCGTGATCGGGGTGCAGGCCGCCGGCGCGGAGAACGTGACGCCGGTCGCATCCGAGCGCTTTGTCACCGTGACGGCCGACGAGATCGCCGCCGCCACGAATCTCCTCGCGTGCCGCGCCGGCGTCGTGGCCGGCACGGTCGGGGCGATGCCGCTCGCCGCCGTGCTGACCGGGCAGGTCCGGGCCCGCGCCGGCGGCGAGGTGGTCCTCGCCGTGTGCGCCAAATGCCACGACCCGCGCCGCCACGCGCAAACCGTGGCCCGCGGCGCCGAGTGGCTCAGTGCCGTCAGCGGCTCAATCGCAAGCTGATGATCTCGTAGGGGTCGAACGCCAGCGTGCGACCCCGCAGCGGTGCGCCGAGGGGCTCGCCGAGGAGGTTGACCTTCTGCGCCCGCCAACCGGCGGCGAGCTGCAGTTTCGCCGTGCCGCGCTGGCCGGCCACCTCGTGCAGGCGCAGGACCCAGCGGTCGCGGCCCTCGGGTTTCGCCCAGTGCGGGACGAGCGTCTCGCCGCCCTCGAGTCCACCCCAGGCCGACGCAAACGGCCGGCCGCGATAGGCCACCGCCGGCGTGAAGAGATTGTCGGCCTGCACCACCGGCTGCTTGGTGCGCGGCGCGGTGAGATCGTAGTGTCCGATCGCGAGCTCGATCGTGTGGCGGCCGAGGTCGGTGTACAGCGTCGCGGGTTTCGGCAGGCGGCTCAGGTGCGCCGGGTAGGCCTTGCCGTGCTCCTCGAAGCCGACATGGCGCGGCGTGCGTAGCAGGGTGACGCCCAGGTTGCCGTCGCGGCAGCTCAGGCCGTACTTCGCCTCGGTCACGACGAACAGGCCGTCGCGCTCGCCCTCGCTGCTCACCGTGGCCCAGCGGCTCATCGGCCATTCCCACATGGCCTCGACCTCGCGATGCGTGGCGAGCTGCGGGCGCAGCACGCTG
This sequence comes from uncultured Opitutaceae bacterium, assembly GCA_964526145.1. Lineage (GTDB taxonomy): Bacteria > Verrucomicrobiota > Verrucomicrobiia > Opitutales > Opitutaceae > UBA2377. Next base: position 3,806 of record CAZGJB010000073.1, on the reverse strand, counting down.
CCGAACGGCGTGCCGCAGCGCACCTCGCGGCCGCGGTAATGCGTCGGGAAATGCAGCTTCAGCATCGTGTCGGGCTCCTGCCAGTCGAGTTCGACCGTGATGCGCAGGACGCTGGCGCCCGGCTCGAGCCGGTAGCGGATCGTCGCCGTGCTGGCCGCACCGACCTGGCGGGTCACCGCCAGCGAATCCTTGCCGGCGACGATCTTCGCCGCCGCGCGCGCGGGCTGGCCGAGCGAGAGCGCATGGCGGTCAATGTCCCAGGGGCCGAAGTTGGCGGATTGTTCGGGATAGACCACGAGTTCGCCGGCGCCCGCGGCCAGTTCGACGGCGCGGCCATCCACGACGAGCGAGGCGAGGCGACCCTGGGCGTCGAGCTTGGCCGTGACGCGACCGTTGGCGAGGGAGCGGCCGGTGACCGTCGCGGGCGTGAGACCACGCACGACCGCATCGGCCACGCGCACGCCGGCCAGCGGCGGCAGGTCCACGACGCGGCCGCCGACCGTGCAGCGCCGCGCGAGCGGGAGCGGGTTGAAGAGGCAGGCGTCGCCGGCGTTGCCGAGCGACATCCTGGCGGCGCCCTCAAGATCGGCCGCAAGTCGGGCCAGCTCAGGGAGACCCTTGACGTACACCTCGGGGATCGAGCTGCCGGGGATGTAGTCGTGGAACTGGGCGAACACCATGCGTCGCCAGGCGTGGGCCAGGTCGGCGCCGACCGCGCCGCGCGTGGCGACGAGCGCCGCCTCGCGGAGCTGGAGGGCGCGCTCGAGGGCGCGGAAGTGCGCCTTCACGCGGCTCTGCGTGGTGAAGGTGCCGCGGTGGTATTCGAGATAGATCTCGCCATCGAGCGCGGGCAGTTGGTCCCGCTTTTCGGCCAGCCGGTCGAAGAAAGCCTCGGGTTGGTCCCACTCGAGTGCCGGCAATCCGCGCAGGGCCGAGAGGCGCCGCGCGCGTTCGCACATCTCCTCGCTCGGGCCGCCGCCGCCGTCGCCCCAGCCGTTGGGCATGAGGAACTCGTCGTGCAGGTCGCCCTGCTGGTGCTGGTGCGAGGCCGCGCGGAGCTGTTCGACCTTGAGCTCGTTGTTGAACTGCACGCCCTGGGTGACGTGGCTGACGACCGCGTGGCCGCCCGGGCCGCGCCAGACGAAGCTCGAGTGCGGGAAGCGGTTGACGGTGTTCCAAGTGGTCTTGGTGGTGAAGAAATAGTCCACGCCGCTCAGCCGCATGAGCTGCGGCAGGCAGGCGCTGAAGCCGAAGAGGTCCGGCAGCCAGAGCGAGCGCGAGCGCCTGCCCGAGAGCCGGGCGAATGATTCCTGGCCGAGGATGAAGCTGCGCGCGAGTCCCTCGCCGCAGGCGACGTGCGAGTCGCTCTCGACGTACATGCCGCCCGTCGCCTCCCACTGGCCGGCGCGGAGGCGGGCCTTGACGGCGCGGAAGAGCTCGGGCGAGCGCCGGCTGACGGCCTCGTAGCTCGCGGGCTGCGAGTAGGCGAAGCGGAACTCCGGGTAGAGCGCCATGAGGCGGTTGACGTTGGCGAAGGTGTGCACGGCCTTGCCCTCGCCCACCTGCTCGGTCCAGAGCCAGACGAGGTCGAGGTGCGAGTGGCCGGTGAGCGCGGCGCGGCTGAGCGGCGCGGCGTCGCGGAGGTCGCGGTAGATCCTGGCCAGCTCACGGCGCAGGGCGGCGACGCCGGCGGTGTCGAACGCGTCGAGAGCCGTGTCGAGCCCGCGCAGGAGCCGGCGGTAGAGCGGCGACACGTCGGTGAGCGCCGGCTGCTGCGTCTGGCTGAACAGCTCGCGCGGGACGCCGGGGAATTCCTTCGCGCGAAGGTCGATCATCCAGTCGTAGAGACAGTTCAGGTCATGATACGCCGCCCAGGCCGCGTCATCGCGCCGCAGGAGGCGCGCGCCGCGGAAAAGATTGCCGGTGGCGTCGAGGCCCTTCGCGTCCGGATGCCAGATCGCGGACTGCACGCAGAGGCTCTCGACCCAGACCTCGCGCACGCCCGCGGGCAGCTCGCAGTAGCGGTGCGCGACGTCGAAGCCGTAGAACGGCACGCCGTCCACGAACAACGTCGCCTCGCCCTGTTCATCCCAGTGCAGCCAGCGTCCGCCACCGGACGGGATCGCGACGCGACACCAGCGCTGGTCGTACAGGCGGCCCCAGCCCGTGCCGTTCGCCACCGTCCGGCGCGGCGCCCGCTTGGCGGCCGCGAGTCCGATGTGGTCCGGCCGGCTCGTGGTGGCCTCGACGCGGAGCGGTCGCGGCTCGTGCCAGATCATCTCGGCCAGGCGGGCGACGCCACGCTGCGTGCGCAAGGGAGTGAGTTGCAGGAGGGGATTGATCGGGAACATGGGACGCCACCTTCGCCGATTTCGCCGCGACCGGGCAATCTCTTCCCGAGGCGGGGTTCCGAATATTCCATACCCAAATTCGGGTACGCGGACCACGGCAATCATCCGCCTGGGCGCGACGTCGAGGGAACATTGTCCCTCCTGCACCACCCTAAACGATCCCAGCCATGTCCGTAGCCACCATGGAATCCGTCCTCCCGCCCGATCCGGCCGCTTCCCCAGACTGCATCGCGACCATCGTCATCGCAGAGCAGAACCGCATCCACGCTGAGGCCCTGTTCCTGGCCTGCCGCGAATGCTATGCCGGCGCCGCCGTGCAGATCCATCGTCGCGGCGCCGAGGCGCTCGCCGCGCTGCGCCGGCAGCCGGCGGACATCCTGGTGATGGGATTGAGCTTCGACGACATGGACGGCGTGGAGCTGCTGGCCCGCGTCAACGCGGGCCGCCTGGCCGCCCATATCCTCATCACGTCATCGCAATGGGAGGAGCAAAGCCTGCTCTCCCTTCGCACGGCGCGCTTCGAGGGCGCCGTCGACACCGCGTCCGAGTCGCTCGACGCCGTCAGGCGCGCCCTGCTGCTGGTCGGTCGCGGCGAAGGCTACATCAGCACGCCGCTGCGCCGCTACCTGATCGACGAATTGCCGGCCTCGCGTCCGGTGCGGGAGCTGACCGTGGCCGAGCTGCGCGTGCTTCGCGTGATCGGCGACGGCAGCGACAACCAGGAGGCCGCCGAGAAGCTCGGCCTGAGCACGGCCACCGTGCAGACGCACCGCCGCAACATCATGCGGAAGCTGCGCGTCTCGACGAGCGCGAAGCTGGTGCGCGAGGCCGTGCGCCTCGGGCTCGTGCACATCAGTCCCCAACCGTCGGCGCCCGGTCCGTAGCGCCCGCGGCCGAAGGTTTCACGCCAACCTTACCCAATGTTGGGTAGGGCAAGGCCGTACCAATACGAACGCCGGATCCCTAGGATGGCGGCGTTCCTTTCCCAGCACCTTCTCTGCGCTCGTCCCGCTGCTGCTTTCTGAACTCCTCCGGCCGGTCCTGATTTCCCGGCCGGATGGTCCACCGGGGGGTGGTTTGTTCCGGGATCCACGGTAGGCGGGCGCAGAGATCCCCACCCTTACCGGCCCGCATCCGCGGGCCGGTCTGCAACGCCAAACCCAAAATACCCAATGAACCTAGAAACCAACCAACCGGCCCGGCTCATCCTGAGTGCCGGCCTGGCGGCCTTGATGTGCCTGTCGTCCGCCTCGCTGCGGGCCCAGGCCGTCAGCGTCACGCCCACCGAGGAAACCGACGAGGAAGTGACGAAGCTCACGCCCTTCGAAGTCGCCTCGGACAAGGACTACGGCTACCTGAAGACCAACGCCGCGACGGCCACCCGTATCGGCATGGAGATTCAGAAAGTGCCGATCAACATCTCGGTTATCTCCCGCGAGTTCCTCGATGACACCA
>CAZGJB010000072.1:898-13108 GCA_964526145.1 uncultured Opitutaceae bacterium | reverse complement strand
AGTTCACCTACGGCATCGCCGACCGCGGTTCCTCGATCCGCGTCCCCCACAGCTTCGTCAACAACGGCTACAAGGGCTACCTGGAGGATCGTCGTCCGAACTCCGCGGCGGATCCGTACCTCGTGGCCGGCCGCATCCTCAAGACGATCCAGACGGTACCCACCGCCTGAGTTCGCCCTGCAGGAAAAGGTTTCAACGCCGCCCGGGAACGGGCGGCGTTTCTTTTTGCCCGCAAGGCGACGGGCTGGATCGCGTGGAGGCCGGATGCCTTTAGTGTCGCCGCCGGTGGCTGGCTCGTCTTTGCCTTGGGGCCGCATGGCGGTGCGTCCCCTCAGTCCCCGGAGCCTGGCGACCCTGGAATCACTCCAGCTGGCGTTGCTGGCCGGAAACTTGGTTTGGACGACGTTGTGCCTGGGCGGGTACCGACCCGAGACGATGATCGTGACCAGTGCGCTGACCGCGGCGCTGCTTGTGCTCCACTTTGCCGGACGTTGCATCCATGCGCCGGTGTTGCCGCGCCTGCATGCGTGGGGGTGGTTGCCGTTGCCGTTTCTGGCCTACGCGGCCGCGAATGCCGGCTGGATCACGCCGGTGTCCTGGCTTGGTTGGCACGATTGGCTGTGGTGGGCGCAGATGACCGCCGTGTTCTGGGTTGTCCTCAATTTATCCGATCAAGCGCGGGCGGCCCGCTGGCTCCTGGGCACGCTGGCGGGCGTGGCGTTTGGGGCCGTGGTGCTGGCGGCCTACCAGGTTTTTGTGCGGCCTGATTGGCTGATGCTGGGTCGGCAGCAGGCGGAACAGTTCATCGGGCGGGCCAGCGGTCCCTTCGGCATTCCGAACAGTCTCGCCGCGCTGCTGCTCCTGGTGCTGCCGCCGACAGTGGCACTGGTCGTGCGTCCGGGAGCCAGTGCAACCCAGCGCGTCGTCGCGGGGTACCTGGCAATGGTCTTCGGCGTCGGTCTGGTGCTGACGGCGAGCCGCGGCGCGTGGCTGGCGCTGGTCGTGATCGTGCTTGCCGCGCCGCTGGTGGTGGGGCGGCGGAGTTGGGGCTGGCGGTTGCGGCGATTGGGTCTGGCCGGCCTGCTGGTCGTGGCAATGGGCGTGGCGGCGTACTTCACGCTGCCGACCATGCGCGGGCGGTTCGAGACGATGATCCGCGAGTCGGGCGAATGGACGCGGCCGATCATGTGGCGCGGGGCGTGGCAGCTCTTTGTCGCGAATCCCGTCTGGGGCAGCGGTGCGGGCAGCTACAACGTACTCTTCGAGAAACAACGGCCGGTGCACTTCCAGATGGATGCCCAGTGGGCCCACAATGATTACCTCAACACGCTGAGCGACTACGGCGCCGTTGGCTTCGGGTTGTTCTTCGGCGCTGTTGCCTGGATGGCCTGCCTGGGGTTCAGGCGGGTGCGGCGCGACGGTTGGGCCCCGGACGACGGGTTGTTGGCGGACCCGCGCGTGTGGCGGGGCGTCGCGTTGGGGCTGGCGGCGTTTGGCTTGCAGCTCCTCGTCGATTTCCACCTCAAGATCCCCGCGCTGGCCATGACCTTGGCCGTGCTGGCGGCCTTGCTGGCCCGACGCATCCAGGCGCCGGACCTCCGGGCGCGTGAGGCCTTGGGTTGCTTCGGTCGGCGGTTGTTCGCGGCGGCGTTCGCTATCGGCGTCATCGTGGGCGCCTGGGGATTTGTCGTTCCGCATTACCGGGCGGAGGCATTGCGCTACCCGGCGCGCCAAGCGATCGACAAGCTGGCTGCGCTCCCGGTCGAGGCGTACCGCGAAATGCTGGCCAGACCAAAGGAAATGCTGGACCGGGCCCTTTCGATCGATCCGACAAATGCCCAGGCTTGGGCCGATGCCTCCTACGCCACCTCGCTGTGGGGACATATTGAACCGGACCGGATGAGCGAACTCGGTCGTGAGGCCGAAAAACAGGCGAATACAGCCTTGGCGTTGTCGACCGTCGTCCCCGAATTCTGGCTGCGCCATGCCGTGGCCCTGGACATGCAGGGGAGATGGATGGAGGCCGGCGCCAGCTGCATCAAGGCCATGGACTTAGCTCCATCCCATGCCTTGGTCTGGTACTATTATGCCTATCACCTAAGCCTCGATCCGACAGGCATTCCGCAGGCTCGGGCGGCGGTGGCTATCTGCTTGCGACTTGACCCTGCAAACGGTCCAGCTCAGCTTTTGTGCCAACAATTGGCAGCAAGGGAATAACCCGTGCGCTTACCCACCCGTCATGAATAAAAAACTCTTCGTCTGGTTGTGGTTGTTTGGCTTCGCCACGCTGCTGTGTTCGTCCGCAGGGGCGCAATCGGCCTCCCAGCCCGGCCAGATCAGGGCCGCCAAGGTCACCGGGTCAGTTACCGCCGTGAAGGACGGCACCACCATCACGGTGGAGTCGGGTACGGAGCTTAGCCAGGGATACACCGTCACGACGGGCAAGAATTCGGGGGTGGTGCTGGTCTTCTCGAATGGTGCGACCTTGAACCTCGCAGGCGAAACCTCGCTGGCCATTGATGAGTTCACCCAGGACCCGTTTGCCGACGAGGTGGCGGTGTCCAAGATGACCGCCGAGCCCTCGACCTCGCGGACCAAGCTCAACCTGAGCCGCGGTGAACTGGTCGGTAACGTCAAGAAACTGAACTACGATGCCGGCTCGAGCTTCAACATCCAGACCCCGGTCGGCGCCGCCGGTATTCGTGGCACCACCTTCCGGATCGTCTTCCGGCCCGACGGCACCGGCAAGGCCTTCTTCTCCCTGACCACGGTCGAGGGCAACGTCGTGCTCGCCTCGGGCACCGTCAATCTTCCCAGCGAAACCTCGGTGCCTGACAACAAGGAGGTCGAGGTTGTGATCGACGTGGACGTCGACGCCACTACCGGCGCCGTCACCGTCGCCGTCGGCTCGGCGCCGCCGATTGTCGTCGCGGACGCGGCTCCGACGTCGGTGGCTCAGGTTGCCGCTGCGGTGCAGCAGATCGCGACCGCAGTCGCGGCCGTCACCTTTACATCGCCGGCGCCGGCACCGACCCCGCAACCTCCGGCCGAGACACCTCCGGCTGAAACCCCGCCAGCCGAGACGCCGCCGCCCGAGACGCCTGCGCCGACGCCGCCCGCGCCAACCCCGCCGCCGGCCACGCCGAACACGCCACGTGTGACCACCGGCGACGGTCGCTGAGCAGGTCGTCGGTTTGATAATTACGAAGGCCCGCCTCGGCGGGCCTTTTTGTTGGCCCGATCGAAACCTTAATGTGCTTCCGTTCGCGGTGCCGGATTCCTAACCTGCCTCGTCGATGCCCCCCAAGAAGGCCAAGCCCACTTCCTTCGCGCGCTGGCTGCTCCTGTTGCCGATCCCGATCATCTGGGGGGTGCTCATGCACGTGGGCTTGCTGGATTTCCTCGAGAATCGCGTGATCGACTGGCGGTTTCGGGCGCGGGGTGAGATTTCTGCGCCGGTGAAAGTGATCTATGTGGACATCGATTCCCAGGCGCTGAGCGAGATCGGAGGCTTTCCCTGGAGTCGGATGTATTTCGCCCGGGTGCTGCCGGCCCTGATCGATGTCGGTGGCGTCAAGGCCGTGGGCATCGACATTGTCTTTTCGGAGAACGGAGTCGCGGAGGCGATCGACTGGAAGAAGCGGGTCGAGGGCAATCGCGAGCTCGCCCGGTACCTCTGGGATAGTCCGCCGGTCGTGACGGCCGCCTCCTACGTCGCGGCCGTCGATCGCGACATCAACGGCCAGCTGGTGTTTCGTTCGCTGCCGCGCGTCATAGACCAGCAGGATAGCGAGAGGGCGGAACCGCCCGAAACCCCCACTTTCCGCCTCAGCGAAGTCGATCCAAAACGGATTTCGTCGCCGCCCGTGGTCGGCCTGATCGATACGATCGATGGTGCCAGCCGTGTCGTGCCAGCATATGCGCCCACGTCAATCCGGACTTATCTGCACATGTCGGTCGAGCTGGCCCGGCTGTACTTTGGGGTGAAGCCCGATGGCGTGCGAATTTCCGACGAGGCGATCGAATTGATTCGACCGGACGGCGTGATCGCCACGCGGATCCCGCTCATTGATCGGCAGTTCATCGAGGTCAATTGGTTCTCCCCGTGGATGGCCCCGAATAGCAATCCGCGCATCAGTTTCTCGACGGTCTATCTTTACGCGGAGATGCTGAAGTCGGAGGACGAGGCCGAACGCCAAGTAGCGAGCCAGTTTTTTGCCCAGTTCAAGGACGCCATCGTGCTGATTGGCCCGGTCGATCCGCTGCTGCAGGACCTGGCGGTCACCCCGTTCGATGACGTCCCGGTACCGAAGGTCGGCATTCACGGCAACATGGTGAAGACGGTGATCTCCGGCATGTACCTCCAGCGCCTGCCGGAAGCGGCGAACCAGGCCCTCCTTTTCGGCCTCACCGTGATCGTGAGCATCTTTGCGGCGGCCGGCGGGACCAAGGGTGCGCGGACGAAGCTGACCGCGGCGCTGCTGTTGACCGCGTACGTGTGGTTCGGGTTCAAGCTGTTCCAGGACCATCACCTCGTGCTGCCGCTCGTGGCGCCGCTGGGCGCGGCGTTCACCACGAGTTTCGCCGCGATCATCTGGCAGTTGATCCTGGAAGAGAAGCAGAAGGGCCGTATCAAGGGTATGTTCGGCGCCTATGTCTCGCCGCAGCTGGTCGAGCGCATGGTCGATTCGGGCGAGAATCCCCAGCTCGGCGGCCACGACGACGAGATCACGGCCTACTTCAGCGACATCCAGTCGTTCTCGTCGTTTTCGGAGAAGCTCGGCTCCGGTCCGCTGGTCGAGCTGATGAACGAATACCTGACGGCCTGCACCGACATCGTGCAGGCGCAGGGCGGCACGCTCGACAAGTACATCGGCGACGCGGTCGTGGCGATGTTCGGCGCGCCGCTTCCGCTCAAGGACCATGCCTACCGGGCCTGCGTGGCAACCCAGCTCGTGCACCGGCAGATCGCCGAGCTGCGCACGAAGTGGCGCAGCGAGGGCGAGAAGTGGCCCGAGATCGTCTGGAACATGCAGACGCGCATCGGCCTCAACACCGGGGTCTGCATGATCGGCAACATGGGCAGCCGCACGCGCTTCAATTACACGATGATGGGTGACAATGTGAACCTGGCCGCCCGCATGGAGAGCGGCGCGAAGAGCTGGGGCGCCTACTCCATGTGCACCGAGGTCACCCGCCAGGATTGCGAGAAACACGGCGGGGACCATGTGGTCTTCCGGCCGCTGGGTCGCATCGTGGTTAAGGGGCGGACCCAAGCCGTGCCGATCTTTGAGATTGTCGGCCTGAAGGAAAACGTGACCGACTCGACCCGCGAGTGCATCGGGCTGTTCACGCAGGGCCTGACACGCTATTACGAACGAGATTGGAAAGGGGCGATGGAATGCTTCCGCCAGAGCGCCCGCGTCGAGCCGAACCAGCCCGGCATCACGCCGGGTGTGAGCAGCAATCCGTCGCAGGTGTATCTTGCGATCGCCGAGCACTTCAAGCACGAGCCGCCGCCCGAGAACTGGGACGGCGTCTACGTGATGAAGGAGAAGTGAGCCCCTATTTCAGCAGCATTTCCTTCACCGTCTTGCCGGCCGGGATCATGGGAATCACGTGCTCGGTGTACGGGACGATGACGTCGAGGACGTAGGGGCCGTCGTGATCGAGCATCTCGCGGATGGCCGCCTTGAGTTCGCTCTTCTTGATCACGCGGCGGCCCTTCACGCCGAAGCCCTCGGCGATCTTCACGAAATCGGGATAGAGGCCGGCGGGATTGTCGGGACTACCGACGTTGCTCTCGTCGCCGAGGATCGTGTTGCCGCGCACGCTGCCGTAAAAGCGGTCTTCCCACTGCACCACCATGCCGAGGTGCTGGTTGTTCAGGATCATCGCCTTGGCCGCGATCTTCTCGATGTGGCACGTGGCGAGCTCCTGGATGTTCATCATGAACGAGCCGTCACCGTCGATGTCGATCACCTGCTTGTCGGGGCAGGCGACCTTGGCACCCATGGCCGCGGGATAGCCGTAGCCCATCGCGCCGAGACCGAGTGAGCTGATGTAGCGGCGGGGCTCGTTGAAGCGATAGAACTGGGCGGCCCACATCTGGTGCTGGCCCACGCCGGTCGTGATGATCGCATCGCCCTTCGTGAGTTCGTACAGCGCGGCCACCGCCTCCTGGGGCTGGATGTGCTTGCTGGGCTCGTAACTGAACGGGTACTCCTTCTTCCATTGCGCGATCTGCGCGTGCCAGGCCGCGGTGTCGGGCGGCGAGAATTTGGCTCCGAGCTGATTGAGGCGGGAGAGGGCGTACTTGATGTCGGAGCAGATGGGGTAGAGGACCCGCTTGTTCTTGTTGTGCTCCGAGGCGTCGATGTCGATGTGGACGATCTTCGCGTGCGCGGCGAACTTCGAGACGTCGCCGGTGATGCGGTCGTCAAAGCGCGCACCCAGGCATAGCACGAGGTCGCTCTGGTCCACCGCCCAGTTGCCGTAGGCGGAGCCGTGCATGCCGAACCACTGCATCGAGAGGGGATGCGTCTCGGGGAAGGCGCCCACGCCCATGAGGGTCGTGGCGATGGGCACGTTCATCTTCTCGGCGAAAGCCTTCAGCTCGCGGTGCGCCTCGGCGGAGATGATGCCGCCGCCGGCGTAGATGACCGGCTTCTTCGCCTCGGCGATGAGGGCCAGCACCTGCTGGAGCTGCTCGTCGCTGGCCCGGTGCTCCTGTCCCACGTAGGGATTGCGGAACTCGACGGTGGGCGGGAAAACGGGCTGGAACTTCGCCTGCTGCACGTCCTTCGGGATGTCGATCACCACGGGGCCGGGCCGGCCGGTGCGGGCGAGGTGGAAGGCCTCCTTGAAGATGCGGGGCAGGTCGTGGACGTTCGTGATCAGGTACGAGTGCTTCACGATCGGCAGGGTCATGCCGAAGAAGTCCGTCTCCTGGAATGCGCTCTTTCCGATGTATTTCTGATACACCTGACCGGTGATCGCCACCATGGGCGTCGAGTCCATATAGGCGTCGGCGATGGCGCTGACGAGGTTGGTCGCGCCGGGACCGCTGGTGGCCATGCAAACGCCCACCTTGCCGGTGGCGCGGGCGTAGCCTTCGGCCGCGAAGGAACCGCCCTGCTCATGGCGGGGCAAGATCACGCGGATCTTGTCGGTGCGGGCGAGGGCTTGGTGGAGTTCCTGGGAAGCGCCGCCGGGATAGGCAAAAATGACATCGACGTTCTCGCGGATGAGGCACTGGACGACAGCGTCAGCACCCTTCATTTCGTGGCCGATTTCGGCCTGAGGAAACGCAGCGGGAGAGGTCGATTTTTTCATGGTGTGTACAGAGGGCCGGAAAGCAAAGCCGGCGAGGCGCCGTGGGGCAAGCCTCGGCACAGGGCGATTTGTCATAACATTTGCCATTGGCTCGGGTCGCAAATGCCGGCACGTTCCGCGCATGCTGAAGTTATTGTTTATCGGCGACATCGTGGGCCGCCCGGGTCGGGAGTTTGTACGCGATCGCCTCCCGCGCCTGCGGTCCGAGCATGGCCTGGACTTCGTGATCGCGAACGGCGAGAACGCCGCGGCCGGCGCGGGCATCACCGGGACCATCGCCAAGTCGATCCTCGAGAGCGGGGTGGATGCGATCACGCTGGGCGATCACGTCTGGGACCAACGCGGCTGGGAAACCGACATCACGCAGATGGAGCGGATCTGCCGGCCGGCGAATCTGCCCCAGACCTGTCCCGGCTGGGATCATCTCATCATCGAAAGCCGTGGCTTCCGGTTGGCGGTCTTCACCGTGCTGGGGCGGCAATATCTCGGGATGAAGGCGGATTGCCCGTTCCGTTGCGCCGACCGCATGGTCGAGCAATTGAAAGCCCAGGCCGATGCCATCGTCGTCGAGATCCACGCCGAGGCGACATCGGAGAAGCAGGCCTTGGGTTGGCACCTCGACGGGCGCGTGACCGCGGTCATCGGCACCCACACGCACGTGCCGACGGCGGACGCCCAGGTCCTGCCCAAGGGCACGGCCTTCATCTGCGACATCGGCATGACCGGTCCCTATGCATCGGTGCTCGGCCGCGAGGTCGCTCCGGTGGTGAGCAAGTTCCTCGACGGCATGCCGCGCCGGTTCGAGGTGGCCACGGGGGACGTGCGGCTGTCGGGCGCCTTGGTCGAGATCAGCGCTCCGATGGCACGCGCGGAGAAGATCGAGCTGCTGACGGTGCGCAAGCCGGTCTGAACCGACCCGCAGGTCAGCGGCCGGCGCCGATTTCCTCAAACACGCCCAGCTTGCGATAGCGGGCGTACCGGCTGTCGAGCAGGCGCGCGGTATCGAACGTGCGCAGCTCGGCAAGGTGCCGGCTCAGGGCGTCCTTCAGGGTCGCTGCCGCCTGTTCCGGGTTGTAGTGGGCACCGCCCATCGGCTCGGGGATCACCTCATCGACGACTCCCAGCGGCTGGAGGGTGGCGGCGTTGAGCTTCAAGGCTTCGGCCGCCTTGGGCGCCGCGGCGCCGTCCTTCCAGAGGATCGCGGCGCAGCCTTCGGGTGAGATCACTGAATAGTAGCTGTTTTCGAAAATCAGCACGCGGTCGGTCACGCCGATGCCAAGGGCACCGCCCGATCCGCCTTCGCCGACGATCACGGCGACCGATGGCGTCTTGAGCATGGCCATTTCGCGCAGGTTCACGGCGATCGCCTCGGAGACGTGTCGTGCTTCCGACTCGATGCCCGGGTAGGCGCCCGGCGTGTCGATGAAGCACATCAACGGCAGGCCAAACTTCTCGGCCAACTTCATCAATCGCAGCGCCTTGCGATACCCTTCCGGCTGGGGCATGCCGAAGTTGCGCGCGATCTTTTCCTTCGTGTCGCGCCCTTTCTGCTGGGCGACGATCATGACCGATTTACCCTCGAAGAACGCGGTGCCGCCGATCAACGCCTGATCATCCTTGAACTGGCGGTCGCCGTGCAGCTCTTGGAAGTCTTCGCAGATGAGCCGAACGTAATCCAGCGCGTACGGACGCTTGGGGTGACGCGCAATCTGCACGCGCTGCCAAGGGGTGAGGGCGGAGTAGATTTCGCGCTGCGTCGAATCGATCTTGGCCTCGATGGCGGCAATCTCCCCGGCCAGATCAACGCCGGTTTCGAGCGATTGCTGCCGGAGTCCGTCCAGTTGTTTGGACAGCTCGCGGAGCGGCTTCTCGAATTCAAGGACGTACGACGTCTTTTCCATGGCTCAAGGCTACGGAGAGCGGCGGAAGTCTGTCAACGGGCGGGAGCCTAGCTAACGCCACCCGATTGCCCTTGCGGCTTTTTGAGCTGGTCCTTCCAGCTCAGAATCTTCGCCTGGGCGCCGTATTTCTCCGCGGTCCCCTTGTCGCCGCGCTCCATCCAGATCCGTGAAAGCGTGGTATTGATGAAGGTGTCGTCAGGCTGGATGGCGTGGGCGCGCTCGGCGGCCTGCAACGCGGCGTCGAGGTTGCGTTGACTGAACTGGATTTCAGCGAGGGCATGCCACCCGGCAAATGAGCCGGGTGCCGCCGCCGTCGCCTGGTTCAACTTGGCGATCGCGGCGGCTGCGTCGCCCATGGAGTAGTCGAACGTCGCGTCATCGATCACGCGCTCGATTTCGTCAGCAGTCACGGCGGCTCCTCACGTACGCGGCGATCCGCCGACAATGGCGAGGGTGAGTTTGATCTCGGGGTTGACCTTGTCCTCGTTCTTGCCCGGCTGGATGCCGTAATCGGCGCGCAGAATGGTGAATTCGCCGCGGATAACCAGGAGGTCACCCTTCAACTCGGGTTTGTTGAGACGCTTGCCAAACGCGTCCGCCAGGTGGGTCAGTTTCACCGGGACGGAGACTTCCTTCGTCACGCCCTTGAGCGTGAACTGGCCCGTGGCCGTGGCAGTGGTGGTGTTTCCATCGGTCTTGATATCGCTCAACTTGGCGAGTTCGAAGACGATCTCCGGATGGGCGGCGACGTCGATCCACATGGGGCTCTGGAGGTGTTCCGTCATCATCGTGTTGGTCACGAGCAGGGACTTGGCGGCGACGACGATGCGACCGGTCGTGGCGGCGGGGTCAGCGGGATCGAAGCTCACGGTGCCGGTGACGCCGCTCGCGGTGCCGGAGATGGGCTCGAGCAGGGAGTCGAGGTGGAACTGGATCGCGTTGACGCCCTTGGGGTCCTTGAAGTCATACGTGGCCGGCGCGGCTGCCAGGGCGCCGGTCAGGGACAGGGAGAGGAGGCCGATGAGGATGGTCTTGTTCATGGATCAACTGGTGTGGTTTTTCGATTTAGGATTCAGACGGGGAAGAAAAGAGAGGGAGAAGGTGGCGATGGCGAGCGCGCTGCCAACGCCGAGCCAATCGATGCCGGGGACGAAGCGGTTTTCGTAGGTGACGTATTCGATGCCGGTGATCTCGTCGACCTGCCTGACCGGCACGCGGTTCTGGCTCCAACCGCGGTGCGCGCCCAGCCCGGCCCAGGATCCGATCGTTCCGGCAAGCAGGGCCAAGCCAAGGAAACGCAGGAACCTGGTCGCATACGATCGGGGGCCACTGGCGGGTCGGTTGGCGTCAGGCATGCAGGCGGGCATCAAATCCCGAACCGTAATTTCTGCAAATGGCCGGAATCGATTTGCCGGTCACAGGATCAGCATCGCATCGCCGTAACTGAAGAACCGGTATTCTAGCCTGATGGCTTCGGCGTAGATCTCCTTTAGCCAGGCGATACCTTCGGTGGAACCCGGGATCAGGAATGCCGCCACCAGGCAGAGCAGCGTGGAGCGGGGCTGATGGAAATTGGTGATCAGCGCATCCACGCCGCGGAAGGTGCGCGGTGGGAAGATGTAGATCCCGGCCTCGGCCAGGTGAGCCTGGTCAAGAGGCGCCGCATGGGTGGCGAGGAAGTCCTCGATGCAGCGCACGGTTGTCGTGCCGACCGCAATGCGCCGGCCCGCGCCGGGCGCGAAGAGCGCCTGCTGGGTCGGGACCGGTATCTCGTAGAGTTCCCGGTGGATATCATGGTCCTCGATGGTCGCGGCCGTGATGGGCTTGAACGTGCCGAGCCCGACATGCAGCGTCACATCCTTGGTGCGAACCCCGTCGGCGGCGAGCCGTTCGAGCAAGGCCGGGGTGAAGTGCAGGCCGGCCGTCGGTGCGGCCACGGCGACTTGCCGGGTTTGATCGGCGTAAACCGTCTGGTAGCGCTCGCGATCGAGGGCGCGTTGCGAATTGTCGGCGCGATTGATGTAGGGTGGCAGGGGAACCTCGCCGAGGCGGTTGGCCACCGCAGTGATCGGTTCGCCACGGGCGGTGGCAAATCGGATCAACGCCGAGCCGTCGGCCTCCCGCGCGACGACGGCGCCGCTGAAAGCTCCTGATGGGTGGGCGAATTCTGCTCCGACCGGCAGCTTCTTTCCCGGGCGGACCAGGCAGCGCCAGACATCACCGCCGTCCGCCGGTCGCAGGAGGAAACACTCGACCTGGCCGCCGGTCGGCCGGCAGGCGAGGAGCCGGGCGGGCAGGACCGAGGCGTTATTGCGGAACAGAATATCGTCGCGGCGCAGGAACGTCGGCAGGTCGGCGAAGGTGTGGTGGCTGATCGAGCGTTGGCGCCGGTCGACCACCAGCAGTCGCGACGCATCGCGCCGCGCCGCGGGCACCTGGGCGATCAGGTGCTCCGGCAACGAATAATCGAACAAAGCGGTCTCGAGTGGCGGCACGGTGCGAAATGAAGGCTTGCGCTTGCCCGGCCGGCGAGTTTCTTCCGCTATTCCCTCAGCGCCGAGCTAGCTCAGTTGGTAGAGCAACGCTTTCGTAAAGCGTGGGTCGTCGGTTCAAATCCGATGCTCGGCTCCATTTTTCCGGTCGCTTTGCCCGCCTAGGTACAGGCGGGCAATCAGTTGTGGGAGATTTGGTCGTCCGGCAGCCCGCCCTGCAGTTTGGTGCGGAGGCGGGTGGCGGCGATTTCGCTTTGGAGGTAGGTTTTGAAAAGCCTCAGCCGGCGGTGCACGTCGAGAGTTTCCAGCAGGCGTTGCTTGAGCCGAGGGTCCTCGCAAAGGCCGAATGCGGCCAGATCCACGAAAGTCTCGGGGTCATGGACGGAGCGCAGGAACTCCGTCATCTCGGCGGAGGTGGCTGCGCCTTGTTTGCGTCGGATCGTTAGCAGGCGGAGCAAGTCGGAGCGAAGCCGGCCGTTTTC
>CAZGJB010000072.1:0-888 GCA_964526145.1 uncultured Opitutaceae bacterium | reverse complement strand
GCTGGCTAGGGCGCGAACCTGGATGCGCCGGTAGGGTTCTTCGCCGATGATGTGGAGGATCTCGACGCGGCACAGTCCCTGCAACAGGAGGTTCGCCGTGCCATTGTCGTTTTTCTGGCAGGCGCGGACGATTCCGACCGAGGCGATGCGATACGGAGGCTCGAATTGCTGCGGATCCTGCACGCGGGTTGGATCGACGGCGGCGACCGCGAAAAGGCGGTTGCTCGCCAGGACGTCGCGCAGCATCTGGCGGTACCGCGGCTCAAAAATGTGCAAGGGGAGGAGGGCCTGCGGAAAAAACGTCAGATGCGGCAAAGTCATCACCGGAATTTCCTCAGGCACAGTGATCTCGGTTTCCATCGGCCCGACCATAATCCCCGGGTGCGGAAATTCAAATCGGGCAGCGGCTTGTGACAGATTTTGGCACGTTCATCGGCAGGTGTGACAGGAGGTGTGACATGATGGCGGGCTCATCGGCGTGGTATTCGATAATGCGCAAGGGTGTTATATTTTAAGATTATGTTTAAAAGATAGTTATGTAACTTCGATATTCGCGGCACGAGCCTTGCTAAAGTTATGGTACTTATGAGCAAAATTTTGGGAATCGACCTCGGTACAACCAATTCGTGCATGGCCGTCATGGAAGGTGGCGAGCCCGTTGTGATTCCAAACGCCGAGGGAGCCCGCACCACTCCATCGGTCGTGGCCTTCACCAAGACTGGTGAGCGTCTGGTTGGGCAGGCGGCGAAGCGTCAGGCGGTCACGAATCCCCGCAACACGGTCTTTTCCGCCAAGCGTCTGATCGGCCGCAAGTTTTCCGAGATCAAGGCCGAGGCGGCCAACATGCCGTTCAAGGTTGTCGAGGGCAAGAATGGCGACGCCTACATC
>CAZGJB010000071.1:0-13244 GCA_964526145.1 uncultured Opitutaceae bacterium | reverse complement strand
GTACCGCGAGTCGGTGCTCTACACCACCCTCTCGCCCTGCCCGATGTGCAGCGGGGCGTCGCTGCTCTACAAGATGGCCGCCTGGCACATCCCGGAGAAGGCGGCCAACCTGCGCGCGCTCTACGCCCACATGTGGGCATGGCCGGGCAAGAAGCTCTTGTTCATGGGCGGCGAGTTCGCGCAAGCCCACGAGTGGAACTACGCCCGCAGCCTCGACTGGCACCTGTGCCAGTATCCGGATCACGAGGGAGTGCGGCTGCTGGTGCGGGATCTGAACCGGCTGTACACCGGCGAGACGGCGCTGGGGGCCAACGATCTCAATCCGCAGGGCTTCCGCTGGGTGAGCTGCGACGATGCCGGGTCGAACCTGATTGCGTATCTGCGCACCGATGCGGAGGAGCAGACCATGTTCCTGGTGGTCGGACATTTCTCGGCGGCGATTCGCCAGGACTACCGCATCGGCGTGCCCCGCGGTGGCATCTGGGAGGAAGTCATCAACACCAACAGCCAGTACTACGGCGGCAGCGGCCTGGGCAACGAGGGTCGGCGGCAGACGGAGCCGGTGCCGGCCCATGGCCAGGGGCAGTCGCTGGTGCTGACATTGCCGCCGCTGACGACGTCGGTGTTTCGCTGGCGGGCGTGACCTGATCTCTCGCGGAGGCGCGGAGGACGCGGAGAGAACCTCCCGTGGAGGTGACGAAACACTCGGGTGATATTCGCCTAGTGCGCCGGCGGCTTCTTGCCCGCCCACGCGTAGTCCGTGTAGGTCACGAGCATGTCGGCGTCGAGCGACTTGAAGAACGCGCGGCCGCGGGTGCGGGTGGTGACCTTGTCGAGGAGGGCGGGGCGGTCGGCAGTCGGGAGATGGTAATGGATGGCGGTCCGCAGCTCACGGATCTTCACGCCGAAGACCGGGGCGAAGACCTCGACGCTGGCGAGTTCGAAGCAGGTGATGGAGTGGGTGGCCTTGTGGAAGGTGACACTTGCCCGCAGGAAATTGGCCGTCTTGTCATCCTCGTCCTCGATCTTGAGCTTGAAGCGATAGATGGCCTGGGTGGCGTCCTCGGAGACGAGTTCGGCGGTCGGGAGTTCGAGCTGACTGGCGATCGCCGGGGCGGAGCCGCCGCGGGAGCGGCGGGTGAATTTCTCCCGATACGCGCGCGCTTCCTCCTCGGTGGGGGTGCGGCCGTTTTCCGAAATCAGGGTCCACCGGGAGAACTCCGGCTGGGCGGCGTCGTAACGCTCGACGAGGGTCCGGCCCTCGGCGGAGGTGGTCTGGGTGAAGGACCAGCCCTTGGGATTCTGGGTCTGGAACCCCTCGCAGATCGCGGCGTACTCAGGCGGCAGCGCGGCGAGCGTGAAGGACGCGAGGGCAAGGAAGAGGAGCGAGAATCGCGAAAGCATGCGGGAGCGTCACCGCAGGCGCAGCAGCTGGAAGGTCGAGATGCGGCCGCGGTTCTTGAGGTCGAGTTCTCCGCGCGGGGCGAGTTCGCAGTAGGGGCGGAGGAGGTCGGCGGTCGTGGAGGAGACCTGGATCACGCCGGGTTCGCCCTGGGACTCGAGGCGGCTGGCGACGTTGACGGTGTCGCCCCAGAGGTCGTAGGCGAATTTCTTGGAGCCGATGATGCCGGCGACGAGCGGGCCGCTGTGCATGCCGATGCGGACGCTCCAGTTGAAGGCGTGGCGCTCGTTGAACTCCTGCAGGGTCGCCAAAATACCGAGGGCCATGTGGGCGGCGCGCAGGGCGTGGTCGGATTGGGCCAGCGGCACGCCGGCGACGACCATGTAGGCGTCGCCGATGGTCTTGATCTTCTCGACGCCGATGCGGTCGAGGAGCTGGTCGAAGGCGGAGAATATCTCGTTGAGGAGGTTGACCGTGTCGACCGGCGGGTTCTCGGCCGCGATGCGGGTGAAGCCGACAATGTCGGCGAAGAGCACCGTGGCCTGGGCGAAGTGGTTGACGATGGTCTTCTCGCCGCTCTTGAGGCGCTCGCTGACGGCGCGCGGGAGAATGTTGAGCAGGAGGTGCTCGGACTTGGCGCGCTCGGACTGGATCTCGGTCATGTAGGCGCGCTCGAGGTCGCGCAGGCGCTTCTTCTCGAGTGAGGCGTTGATGCGGGCGCGGAGGATGACGGGGTTGAAGGGCTTGGGGACGTAGTCCTCGGCGCCGTTCTCGATGCAGCGCACCGTGCTGGCGGGCTCGTCCACGGCGGTGAGCATGATCACCGGGATGTGGCGCAGCTTGTGGTCGGCCTTGATGCGGCTGAGCATCTCGAAGCCGTCCATCACGGGCATGACGATGTCGAGGAGGACGAGGTCGAACTGCTCGCGCTGCATCAGCTCGAGGGCGACCTTGCCGTCCTCGGCGGCGGTCGCGTTGTAGCCCATGCGGAACAGGCGCCGGAGCAGCATCTCGCGGTTCATCTCCTGGTCGTCGACGACGAGGAGGCGGCAGTTGAAGAGGGCGCCGCCGGGTTCGGCGAACGGATGCTTGGAGCTGGGAGTCGGCAGCGGCTCGGTCGGCGCCAACGGCGCATGGGCGCCGGGTTTGACGAAGAAGTCGTGGTCCAGGAGGGCGCGGAGATTGGCGGCCGCGAGGGCGACTTTCTTGAGGTCGGAGACGACGTCGGCGAGGTGGGCCGCCTCGGCGGCCTGCTCGCTGCGGTCGCGGGCGGCGCAGAGACGGTCGAGCAGCGCGTGGGAGCGCTGGCGGAAGTCGCGGAGATCGACCTGGCCGGACTCGATCTTCCACTGCACCAGACTGTAGCCGAGCAGGGTGTTGATCTCGTCGCTGGAGCTGCGGACTTTGCCGAGGTCGTTGACCAGCGCCTGCTGGCCGCCGGCCTCGGTGAGGATCTCAAGCAGCATCTCGGTGTACCCGAGAATCTGGTTGAGAGGCGTGCGCAGTTCGTGCCGCAAGTGGACGAGTGCGTCGCTGGTCGCGGCGCCGTCGCGCGGGGAGCCGGACGAATCGGAAGGGGATGAACCGGAGGTCATGCCGGCGGCTTGGGCAGGAGCGCGTCGATCTTGGCGAGGAGGGCGTTGAGGTCGACGGGCTTGGTTTCGAATTCGTTGCAGCCGGCGGCCAGCGCCTTGGCGCGGTCCTCGGCCATGGCGTGGGCGGTGAGGGCGATGATCGGGATCGGGGCCGTGGCGGCATCGGCCTTGAGCTGCCGGCTGGCGTCCCAGCCGCTGATGCCGGGCAGGCTCATATCCATGAGGATGAGGTCGGGCTTCTCGGTGCGGGCAAGGTCGACTCCGGGCTGGCCGTCGACGGCCATGATCACGGTGAAGCCTCGCTTCTGCAGGCGGCGGCTCAGCATGTCGCGATTCATCTCGTTGTCTTCGACCAGGAGAATTTTAGGCATGATGTCAGGATTTGGCTGAGGTTGGGCCGGGCGAGGCCGGCGGGGAGGATAGGGTTGGGAAGGGCGCGGTGCTCTGGCTGCGGCGCTTGATGAATGCCTCCACGGAAGTGCGGATCTCGGCCAGCAGCTCCTCCTTGGAGTAGGTGCCTTTTTGGAAGACACGGTCGGCCTGCTGCTGGAGGAGGGCGCGGATCTCGTTCGTGAGGTCGATGGAGGTCAGGACTACGACCGGGATGTCGCGCCAGTCGGGATTCACGCGCATCGCGCGGAGGACGCCGAAACCGTCGAGCTCAGGCATCAGGAGATCGAGCACGACGAGCGAGGGCGGCTGCGTCTGCATCAGGTCGAGGGCGCGGCGGCCATTCTCGGCCTCGATGATGGGCCAGTTTTCGCGCTCGAGGAGGCGGACGATGACCTCGCGCGTCGGGGCGTCGTCCTCGACGACCATGATCGGGTTGTTGGCCCGGCCGGCGCGGAGCTTGGCGAGGACGGGGAGGAGCCGGCTGGATTCGATGGGCTTGGTGACGTAATCGGCGGCACCGAGGGCGAAGCCTTGTCCGTCCGCCTCGGATAGCGTGAGGAGCACGATGGGGACACGCTGGAGCTCGGGGGTGGCCTTGAAGCGGTTGAGCACGCTCTCGCCGTCCACCTCGGGCAGGAGCATGTCGAGGATCACGACGTCGGGCCGCTGGGCGCGCGCGTGGTCGAGACCGGCGCGGCCGTCGAGGGCCGTGGTGACGACGTAGCCCTCGCGGCCGAGGACGTTCTTGAGCGCCTCCTGCACGGCAGGGTCGTCGTCGATGATGAGGATGCGGCCGGCACCGTTGCGGCTGGCCCCGGTCGCGGGGGGCGCGATCGGAGCGGGAACGGGAGCGGGTGCAACCGGCTTGGCGGCCGGCTTGGCCTTGGCGGCGTCGACGATCGCGGGCACGACGACGGTGAAGGTGGTGCCCTGGCCGGCGACGCTGGTGACGGTGACGTCGCCACCCATGAGGCGGGCGAACTGGCGGGAGATGGCGAGGCCGAGGCCGGTGCCGCCGTACTTCGCCGCGGTCGAGGCCTCGGCCTGGCTGAAGGCCTCGAAGAGCTTGCCAAGCTGCTCGGGCGTCATGCCGATGCCGGTGTCGGTGACCTTGAACTCGAAGCGGTCCGCGCCATCGGTGAGGCGCCGGGTCGCGAGGGTGATCGTGCCTTCGTGGGTGAACTTCGAGGCGTTGCTGAGCAGGTTGAACAGGACCTGGCGCAGCTTCGTGAGATCGGCGCTGATGTGACCGAGGTTCTCGCCGCAGTCGACGACGAGGCGGTTGTGGTTCTTGTCGATCAGCGGCTGGATGGTCGAGGCGACCTCGCCGATCATGACGACGGGATCGAATTTCTCGACGTAGAGGTCCATGCGGCCGGCCTCGATCTTGGACAGGTCGAGGACGTCGTTGATGAGGCCGAGGAGGTGGCGCGCGGCGCTGAGGATCTTCTTGAGGTCGTCGGCCATCGCGGTGTCGCCGCCGTCCTCGGCGTCCTCGAGGAGGATCTCCGAGTAGCCGATGATGGCGTTCATCGGCGTGCGCAGCTCGTGGCTCATCTTGGCGAGGAAGGCGCTCTTGGCCTTGTTGGCCTCCTTGGCGGCGGTCATGGCTTCCTCGAGCTTGGCCGTGCGCTCGAGGACCTTTACCTCGAGCGTGCGGTTGGTCTCGGCGAGCATGGCGTTGGTGACGGCGAGCTTCTCGCGGGCCTGCTCGGCCTTCTGGTAGGCGACGTTGAGCTCGGCGTCGCGTTCCTGGATCGTCTCGATCATGCCGTTGAACGCCTGGATGAGGACGGCGGATTCGCCGCTGCTCTCAAGGTTCACCCGCACGGTGAAGTCGCGGTCGGCGGCGATGTGCCGGGCGGCATCGGCCAGCTTGATGATCGGCTCGGAAATGCTGCGCTGGAGGACGCGGGAGACAAAGAACGCGATCAGGATCGAGCCGAGGAAGAGGGCCGCCATGCCGCGGAGGGGCACGAGGAGACGTTCCCGCGCCTCCTCGGGCGACGAGGCCTTGAGGTAGAGGGTGCCCAGGAGCTCGCCGTTGACGATGAGGGGGCGGAAGGTGATCAGCTCGTCGTTGACGAGGTCCCAGAGGCGCTGGCTGCGGGGCAGGGGGATGTACTCATCGGCGCCGGCGCGGAGATATTTGGCGAGGAGCTTGTTGTTGGGCGAATACAGCGCCGCCGCCGCGATCATGGATTCGGCTTCGAGCGCGCGGAGCGAGAATCCGGTGGCCTGGCGATCAGCCTGGAGGGCCGCGGTGGCGCTGGCGGCGTAGAAGCGCTCGGTGGCCTGGGTGCGGATCGTGAGCTCCTGGCGGAAGCGAAGGTACTCGAGGGCGATATAGCCGGCGAGTGACAGTCCGAGGGTGACCGCACTGACACCCGTGATCAACAGGGTGAGTCTCCAGCGCAGGGGCAGGCGTTTCAGCATGGGGGCCGTTGGGTTGGCGGAATCGGCGGGAAAGGGTGGTGCAAGGGCTCGGCGCGTGCGGGTCCGACTAAATCGGAACGGCGCAAAGACTTGCAGGAAGAGGGATAAGCCAACGCGGCCGGATTCGTCAAAAGATTAAACGCAAAAATGGGGTGGGGACCTCAGCGCACGCTCAGGACGCAACTGCGACCGCGGGGCATTTGAATAATGGCGCCCACGGTGGCGCCCATGAGTTGCCGCCCGAGGGGCGATTGCGGCGTGACGACGAGGATCTCGCATCCATCGACGACGACGCTGGTCCCCCCGGCGGCCGGACCGAGGAAATACCAGGCGGAACCGCGGGGCTGCTCGAGTTCGACCAAGGCGCCGAGGGCGATGGGCGTTGCGCCGTCAAATTGGGGCAGGGGCAGGGCCGCCAAGGCGGTGCGGGCGGCGGCGAGTTCCGCGGCGAGGCGCGCCTGGCCCTCGGCAAGGTAGGCCGCTTCCTGGCTGTGGGTGTCGTATTTGCTTTCCGGCCGGCTTTCCTCGTGCGTCGCCTCGTCGCGGGCAAGCGCGGCGGCGCGCTCCTGGTTCAGGCGGGCTTCGTCGAGTTGGGCGACGATGAGCTGTCGCACGGTTTCCTTGTTCATGCTTGGAGGGGTTGGAGGTCAGGCGGAACGCGTCCGGATTTTGGGCGACGTGAAAAAATGGCAAAACCCGACCGTGAGCATTATTGACTCGCGGCCAAAGGATAAGCCATCAATCTTCCGATTCGACATCCTGGCATTCCCGGTTTCGGTGAACCAAATGGCACGTAAAATCAGCTTTATCAATTACAAGGGCGGCGTCGGCAAGACGTCGCTGATCGTCAACACGGCGGCGGCGCTGGCCAAGCAGGGCCATCGGGTGCTCTTGTTCGATTTCGACACCCAGTCGAATGCCAGTATCTGGCTGCTGAAGCTCGACCGTTGGAACAAGATCAACTCCAGTGGCGCGGGCGCCGTTTACTCGATTTTCGAACCCGGCAAGGTGCGGCTGAAGGAGATCATCGTGAAGGACGTCGTCGAGGGCAAGGACGGCGAGAAGCTGCTCCCGGGCCTGGACCTCGTGCCGACCACCTTCAACCTCGTCGACCTCGAGGGCGAATACACCGGCGACCCGAAGCGTCCGCCTTACCTGCAATTCTACGAGCAGCTGACCGAGATCGAGTCCAACTACGACTACATCCTCTTTGACTGCCCGCCGAACATCCTGCGCGCCTCGCAGTGCGGCGTCTTCAGCTCGAACGAGATCTACGTGCCCTCCAACCCGGACGCACTGAGTCTCATCGGCTTCACGCTGCTGGTTGAAAAGCTGGGCAAGTTCCACCAGCTCTCGGCAAGTTTCCGCAAGGCCACGATGGGCGTCCCGGCCCAGGTCCAGGGCATCATATTCAACTCGATCAAGACGGGCGTGGACATCGAGGTGCCGAAGATGCGGATGCAACTGCGCCTGAACCAATTTCGGACGGCGAAGCGCGTGGGCCCCAACGCGAAGATCTTCGAGACCCAGATCCGCGACGCCATGATCGTCCGCCGCGCCGTCACCCTCGGCCTGCCCGTCGTCCTCGTCATGCAGGAAGGCGCCGACACCGCGCAGGACAGCGTAATCAACGACTACCGCCGCCTCGCCTCGGAGATCATCCGGCAGGGTGCGCAGCTTTGATCAAACCCACCGACCGCCTCATGTCCGACAAACCATCCAAATACACCGAAAAGGACTGGAATGAAGTGCGCTCCGCCTTCGCCGCTTCGCTGATGGTCGAGACCCCCCTCAACAGCCTCGCGCAGAACCTTGACGGCCCGGAATGGCCGATCAAGGCGAAGGACGAGACGCCGGCGAAGTACATCGACCTCGGCTTCGCCGAGATGAAGGAGATGCTGGCGCTCAAGGGCATGCCGGACAACGCCGACTTCCTGATCTCGATCCTCAAGGACACGCTCGCGTTCGATGCGCCGTTCGGCGACATGGTCGAGCAGTCGCAGGCCGCGGCGGAGAAGGACAACCAGATGCTGAAGAACATGGCCAAGCTCGGCATCCCGGAGAATTTCCCGATCGAGCTGACGGCCCTCGACAGCGGCACGGTCGAATTCTGTGCGATGGAGAAACTCTCCACGCTCGGCGAGTTTGCCGTCTTCGCCCAGGGCATGGCGCAGAACGTGATTGTCGGCGGCGATTTCCGGAGACTGCTCAACGCCCTTTCGCACATCGACGAGAAGACCCTCGCCGAGCTCCTGCCGTTCCGCCCCGGCGCGACCGGCCTGCACCTGCTGGAGTGCCTCGCCCAGACCGCCCGGATCTCTGATCCCGCCGCCAAGGAGGCCCGGACCAAGAAGGCCTTTGATCTCTTCAAGGACGAGCATGCCGCCATCCAGCGCGAACTGGCCGCCGGCAAGCCGCTGGACCGCCTCCTCATGGTGCTCGGCAATGCGACCGCCGAGGCGGCGGCCGCCGAGATGCTTCGCCCGGCCAAGGCCAAGGGCGGCTTCTTCGGTTCGCTGTTCTCGCGATTCAAGAAGTAGTTCAGCCCGGCACCATGGCCGTACCGCCCAACACGCCGATCAAGTTTCCGGTCAAAAACATGCCGACGACGCCGGCGCTTGTCCTGCGCCGCCGCCTCATGACCGGACGCCCGCCCTCGGAGGTCAGCCAGGCCTCCGCGGCCGCGCGCGAATCGATCAAGAATTTCGTTTCCTCCACGCGCACACCCTGGGGTGAGACCAAGACCGTCAACACCGACCGCGTCGAGGAGCTCGAGAAGACCCTGCGGAAGCTGGAGATGCTCCTCGCCGACCGCGAGCGGGTCGTGCTCGAGACCGAGGCCCGGCTGGCGGAGAAGGAACGCGAGCTCGCCGAGATGGAGGCCCTCCTCCAGGCGCGCGAGAAGGTCGTCGAGGTCGCCCGCAAGCAGGTCCCCGTGCAGGACGCCGTGAGCAAGGAGGAGAAGGCCGCCCTCGAGCAGCTCAAGGTCGAGCTCGAGCGTCAGGAACTCGCCCTGAAGGATGCCCGGCAGGCCATCCACGAGCGCGAGCAGTTCCTGGAGGAAAGCGAGACCAAGCTCTTCGAGAAGGTCCAGGCCCAGCAGGAGAAGGAGACCGAGCTCGAGCAGAAGGAAGAGGAGCTCCGGGCCAAGGCCATGCGCCTCCGCGAACGCGAGGCCGAACTCGATCCGGCGGCCGCCGAAGCCCTCAAGGCCGACAAGGCCGCGGCCAAGAAATTCAACGAATTCACCGAATAACCCGGGCCTCCGCCCCGGGCGGAATCTCCGGTTGACTCAGGCCCCGGCCGCCTGATTCTTTTTGCAACCTTTTCCCTTTCCGGCCGTCCAACCGGCTCAATTCACCCATACCGCATGAAGCATTTCCGCTGCCTGGCCCTCCTGGGGTTCGCCTCGCTCGCCTACGCCCAACAGGACGAGATTCCGATCTTCAACCTCGACGACTACTACGTCGAACCGCGGATGAACCTCAGTGTCGGTTTCCGCGCCCTGACCGGTCCCAAGCTCTCGTTCATCGGTGCACCCGGCGTGACGAGTACCGTGTCATCGGTCCTGACCAACGGTGACGTGAACGCGACCGGCATCAGCCGCGATTATCACGACGGCTACATCGGTCTCGACCTGCGCAAGGATGCAAACGGCAACGCGATGACCGACGGCAAGACCAACAGCTGGGCCTACGTGGACGCCGACCAGCGTCGCGCCGATGGCTACATGGCCTTCAGCACTTACTCCGCCGCCATCACGGACACCGCCACCCGCACCAGCGATCCGGGCAACAGCTATGGTACCGAACTGATCGTGGCCCGCGATTTCGGCAAGATCGGCAGCAAGCTGCAATGGAAGGTCTTTGCCGGGATGAGCATCAACAATATCAACACCGGCCTCCGCGACAGCGTGCTCGCGACGATCACGCGCACCACCGACCTCTATTTCATGAACGGTGCGACCATTCCGGATCCCACCTATGAGGCGCCCTCCACGATCACCAACGAGGACGGTTCGATCACCGACACCACCGTTCTCATCGGCCAGAAGCCCGACTCCCGCACGACGAGCACCACGACCGACAACGTCAGCGTGTCCAACTATTGGAAGCTGCGTGGTTCCTACATTTCCTTCCGCGCCGGTCCCGCCTTCGCCTACACGGTCAGCGACCGCTTCCGCATCTCGTTCAGCGTCGGCCCGGCGATGGTGTACGTCGGCACGAATTACAGCCTCGAGCAGACCCTCACGCCCGAGACCAGCGATCCGATCATCGCCACGATCAACGACCTCGGCGACGATGTGCTGACCGGCTATTACGCCGACGCGAACGTCGAGTACCTCCTCTCTGACCGCGCCGGCCTGTATGTCGGCGCGTTCTTCCAGGGCACCGGCGAGTACGAGCAGGACCTGACCTCCGAGGGTTCGACGTATTCGACCAAGCTCGACCTCAGCAGCCTCAAGGGTCTGCGCGCGGGTTTGAACTACCGGTTCTAGCCCAGGTCGGCCAGCACCGCATCGATCGAGCGCAGGCTCGCGGGTGGGAACAGGCTGTTGATGCGGGCGATGACCTGCTGGATGATGCCGTCCGGGCACGAAGCGCCGCCGGTGATGAGAATGCGTGCCGGCTCCGGCCGCGCATCGGGCCACAACGGTCGGCGCTCGATCCGGCCCTCGGGCCGACGGGCACTCATGGACGGGAAGACGTAGTGCTCGACTTCGGCGGGTGAGAGAATGTTGAGCTCCGACTGAATGAAGAAAGCCCGCGGGCCCAGGGCCTCCTCGCACAGCCGGTACAGCTGGTAGGTGTTTGACGAGTTCTTTCCGCCGATCACAAACGCCGTATCGGGCGTCTCCGCCAGGGCTCGGCTCAGGGCGTCCTGGTTCACCTGGGTGGCATAGCAGAGCGTGTCGTTGCGGTCGCTGCTGCCGACCCGCGTGGCACCGGCCTCGCCGTAGCGGGCGCGGTACGTGTCGCGCAGGAGCCCGATGATGGCGCGCGTTTCGTTCATCAGGAGCGTCGTCTGGTTGACCACCGCGATGCGCTCGAGGTGGCGCTCCACGTCGAACCCGGGGGTGTGCTTGCCGGCAAACAACGTGTAGAACCGCGCCCGGGCCTCCGGGTCCTCGCTGCGGATGAGATCGCACAGGCGCTGGGTTTCCTCGAGATCGCGGACGATCACGGCCGGTGCATAGCGGCGCGTATTGGAGAACGTGGCCTTGGTCTCCTCGTGTTCGGCCTTGCCGTGGATGATCACGGTGTAGCCCTCGCGGCCGTAGCTGCGGGCGGCCTTCCAAACCTTTTCCACCAGCATGCACGTCGCATCGTGCTGGGTGACCGCGATGCCCTTGCGGACGAGTCGGGCCTTGTCCTCGTCGGTCGCACCGAAGGCGGGGATGATCACGATGTCGTCGGCCGTGAGCGTGTCCCAGAGCTGCGGCGCCCCGGGCTCGGCCGAGGCGGGATAGGGCTTGCCCTTGTCGGTCTGCAGGTAGCGCAGGCCGCGGCGGAGCAGGTCCTCGTTCACGAACGGATTGTGGATCAGCTCGGAAAGCATCAGCACCCGGCGGCCGGGATTCTCGGCAAGGGTCTCGTACGCCCGCTCGAGGGCGTTCTTCACTCCGAGACAGAAGCCAAAGTGACTCGGGATCAGGTAGCGTACGGGTCCGAAGTCCAGCCACACGGGCGCGTTGGCCGAGCGCTCGTGGCGGCGGGCGAGCGCCTTGATCGCAGCGCAGAGCCGGGACTGGTAGAGCGGGTTGGCCGTGGGGTCCTGCTCATAGATGGCGGTGTTGCGCTCCTTCTCGGGGCGGAACTTGTTGATGAAATCGTTCTCGCCCAGATGCAGGTAGGGGATCTCGTTGAGATAGGGATCGAGGCCGGTGACGAGGCCGGCCAGGGAAGGGGCCAGCATCCCCGGGGACGCCTGCAGCGCCTCGATGGAAAAAAAGCGGATCTCGGCGTCGGCCGACTGTCCCTGGACCTGCGTGAAGCACACCCGGTAGGACCGCCCGCCAGCCGCAGCGGTGAAATATTCCACCGGCGGCGTGTGCACCTTGAACGCGCCCTCGAGGCGCGCCGTGGCCATCGCGAGGTCGCTGCCGGTGAACGGCAGGCCGGCCTTCGCCCCCAGCTGACGCACAGCGAGCTGGTTCGAGCCATTGAAGGCCAGAACGCAAACGAGAGCGGGGACTTCAGCGGGCATCAGCGATGATTCTTCCTTCCGGTCACTTGAGGGTCATGACCTCGGGGAGCTTGGCGGCTTCCTTGCCGCCACCCATGGCGAAGTCGGGCTTGCCTCCGCCCTTGCCACCGAGCTGGCCGGCCAGGGTGCCGATGAGCTTGCCGGCCTGGTGGCCGGCCTTGATCGCGGCGGGCGAGCAGAAGGCGACGAGGCTGGTCTTCTCGCCGAAGGCGGCACCGAGGGTGACGACGCCTTCGCCGATGCGCGCGAGCACCTGCGAGCCAAGGCCGCGGAGGGCCTCGGGCTCGGAGACGGAGACGGCGGCCGAGACGAACTTGAGCCCATCGCGGACGACCGCCTGGGTGGCCAGTTCCTCAGCGAGGCCGGCGGCGGCCTTTTGCTCGAAGGCCTTGAGCTTCTTCTCGAGCTCCTTCTGGGCGGCGAGGAGGGCGTCGAGCTTCTGCACGACATCCACCGGGCCGGCGTTGAGGCGCGACCCCACGGCCTTGAGGGCCGCCTCATGCGCTTCGAGGAGAGCGTAGGCAGCGGCGCCGGCGACGGCCTCGATGCGGCGGGTGCCGGCGGCGATGGCCATCTCGGCGACGATCTTGATGACGCCGATCTCGCCGGTGGTGGCGACGTGGGTGCCGCCGCAGAGCTCGCGGCTGTAGCCGCCGATGTCCACGACGCGGACGATCTTGCCGTACTTGTCACCGAAGAAGGCGAGGGTGTCGGCGGGTTTCTTGTCGAACTCGGTCTCGTAGGCCTCCACGAGGGCGTTCTCGATCACCTTGGCGTTCACGAGCTGCTCGATCTCGCGGAGCTGCTCCGCGGTCGCGGCCTCGAAATGGGAGAAGTCGAAGCGCAGGCGGTCGGCGGTCTTGGACGTGCCGGCCTGGCGGACATGGGTGCCGAGCACCTTGCGCAGGGCCCAATGGATGAGGTGGGCGGCACTGTGGTGCCGGGAGATGGCGCGGCGGCGGTTGGAATCCACCGTCAGGGTCGCGCTGGCGCCGGAAAGCGATGTCGGGAGCTGGGACTTGGGGGCGAGCTTGTGGAGGTGACGCCCCGACTTGTCCTTGATGCAGTCGGTGATGGTCAGGACTTGGCCGCCGATCGTGGCTGTGCCCGAGTCGCCGGCCTGTCCGCCCATTTCAGCGTAAAAGGGCGTCTGGTCGAAGACCAGGAAGGTGTCCTTCTCGGTCTTGAGGACCTCGACAACCTGCGCGGTC
>CAZGJB010000070.1:0-13278 GCA_964526145.1 uncultured Opitutaceae bacterium | reverse complement strand
GAATGCGAGTTACGCAGTGGCATCGACTGGTTCCGAGTTGTCAGCTATGAGCGGCAAGCGGGAGCGAAAGCCCGCCTTCGCCGAGCCTACGGCGGGCAGCCTCCGCACATTCCGCTGGATGGATCCGTCAGGATTTTCTGGAGTCGGCCTGCCAGCCGTAGGCTCGGCGGAGGCTGGCGGAGGAGGAGGGATTCGAACCCCCGGTGGACTTGCGCCCACGTCTGATTTCAAGTCAGGTGCCTTTAACCACTCAGCCACTCCTCCGGAGGCGCGAGACCACGTTGCGGAGTTGCCTTGGGAGGTCAACGGCGCAGATGCGCCGGCGGTGTGATTATGATCGCCGACGACGACGAATGCGCGGCCCGTCACCGGCTCGAGGAAGTGCAGGGCTTGTATGGGCCGTTCACCTTTTCGGAGCATTTGTTGCAACAGATCTGGGCGCGGAGGGATTACGATGGTTCCAGACTGACGACGTCGGACGGCCGGCGGGTGGAAGTGGTTCATCCCGGTCGTTGGAATTCGCTGGGCGGGCCCGATTTCAAGGAGGCCCGCATCCGCTTCGACGGCGGCACGGTGCATTCGGGCGACGTCGAACTGCACCTGCATGCAGCAGGCTGGCATGCGCACGGGCACGGCGCAGACCCGGCGTACGACCGGGTCATCCTGCACGTCGTGCTTTTTCCTGAGTCGGGATCGCAGCCGAGCGTCGGTGCAGAGGTGAGACCGCTGCCCACGCTGGCCTTGCTGCCGCATCTGCATCACTCGCTGGAGGAATATGCAGCCGAGTCGGCGATTGAAACCCTTGCCGGGCGACCGATGCGCGAGATCATGGAGCGCCTCCGTAAGCGGACGCCGGCGGAGGTTGCCGCCCTGCTCGAAAGCAAGGCACGGGAGCGTTGGCAGCAGAAGGTTCGCTATGCCGCACTGCGTTTGGAGCGACTGGGCTGGGCTGAGGCCTGTCACCATGCGGCGCTCGAAGTGCTCGGCTATCGATTCAATCGTGCGCCGATGCTCGATCTGGCGGCGCGTTACCCGTTGGCAACGTGGTCGGGCAGGGGAGTGGACCTTCAGCAAGCGTACGAGGTGGCTGGTGACCGGTGGACGCGCCACGGGGTGCGTCCGGCGAATCACCCTTGGGTGCGGTTGCAGCAATACGCCGCGTGGGCTGGGGCCCGACCGGATTGGCCCGGGCGCTTGGGGGAGATAGTTCGGAGTTTGCCGGCTTTGTCTTGGGCGAAGGCGACGCGCGAAACGCGGCGGGCATACCACCTGGTCGAACTTAGGGCCGAATTGGCGCATGCGGTTTGCGCCGCCTTTGTCGGTGGGAACCGCTTGGACAACCTGATCTGCGACGGTTGGTTGCCATTGGCGGCGGCCCATTCGGGACGCGAGCTATCCGGGCTGTGGTGGCATTGGTGGCCCGGCGATCAGCCGCCGCTTCTGGGTTCGGTCCTCCGGGAGTTGGGCGTGTTTTCGGGGCCATCCCGGCCCGCCGCGCACGGTCCGTCGCAAGGCCTGCTGGCCCAGATCCTGGCCGCCAAAGGTCGGTGATTGGCCATCTGGCGAGTCGCTGGGGCTGCGGGGCTTGACAAGCTTTGCCGGCGGCAGGTAATTTCTACCTCTCAATCAAACTCACTTTTAAATAAGTGGGCCCTGCGGCCCGCTTTTTTTTTCCCATTTAACAAGCATTATGAGCAGCGAAATCTTATCCGTCCTGGAATACATGGAGAAGGAAAAGGGCATTGGCCGCGCGGACATGATTGCGACCATTGCCAACGCGCTTAAAACCGCGGCCCAGAAGGGGGTTAACTCCGGTCAGGAGCTCAAGATCGACATCAACCCCAAGAACGGCCAGCTCCACGCTTGGGCTGTCCTCAAGGTCGTTGATTCCGTCAGCAATCCCAAGACCGAGATTCACGTCGAAAAAGCGCAGGTCCTGAAGCCCGGTGCCGTATTAGGAGAAATGCTGGAGCGGGAGATTGACCCGTCGACGCTCGGCCGGATCGCGGCCCAGACTGCCCGCCAGGCGGTGATGCAGCGCCTGCGCCAGTTCGAGAAGGACCGCATTTACGACGACTTCAAGGACCAGGTCGGCAACATCGTCACCGGCACCGTCCGTCGCCGCGAGCGCAATGACCTCTACATCGACCTCGGCAAGGCCGAGGCCGTCATGCCCGGCAAGGAACAGGTTCCGGCCGAGGAATATCAGCCCGGCGAGCGCATCCGCTGCCTCCTGCTCTCGATTGATTCCTCACCGCGCGGCCCCGAAATCATCCTCAGCCGCGCCAGTCCGAAGTTTGTCCGTCGCCTGTTCGAGCTCGAAGTCACCGAGATCGCCGACGGCACGGTCAAGATCGAGGCGTTTGCCCGCGAGCCCGGTTACCGCACCAAGATCGCCGTCACGAGCACGGACCCAAAGGTCGACCCGGTGGGCGCCTGCGTCGGTGCCCGCGGCGCCCGCGTCAAGACCATCGTCCGCGAGCTCGGTGGCGAAAAGATCGACATCATCCGTTACTTTGCCGACCCGAAGGAAATGATCATCGAGGCGCTCAAGCCCGCGTTGCCCCGCGAGATCATCATCAACGAAAAGGATCACCGCATCCTCCTCAAGGTTGCGACCGACGATCTCGCCGTGGCCATCGGCCGCAAGGGCCAGAACGCCCGCCTCACCTCCCGCCTCATCGGCTGGCGCCTCGACATCGAGGAGTTCAAGGCCATGGGCGACAACCCGCGCCAGACCGCGATCGACTCCCTCACCAAGGCCTTTGCTGTCGACGAGACCGTTGCCAGCCGCCTGGTCGACATGGGTATCAATTCTCCGGCGGCCTTCCAGGGCGTCGAGGCCGGTGACCTTGTCGAAGCCGGTTTCACGCCCGAAGACGCGGATGCGATCATTGCTCGCGTCAATCAGTCCCACTCCCAATAATTTTCTGTTTCAACCGGTAACTGCATGAGTATTCGCATCCACAAGCTCGCCGAAGAACTCGGCATGGACAACAAGGAGATGCTCGCGCTGCTGAAGGAGCGCAAGATCATCGCCGCGGATGTGAAGTCGGTCTCGAGCACGGTGGACAACATCAATGCCGCGGCATTGCGCGATGAGTTTTCCACCAAGCGCTCGGCTGCGCCGGCCACCCCGGCCGCGGCGCCCGAGGCGGCGCCGGTCCCGACGGGCGACGCTCCCGCGGTGCCATCCCGGGTGCACTTGCCGGTGGGAGCATTCGTCAAGACGAAGCAGGACATCGAACGGGAGCGGGAGCAGGCTGCCGCGGCCAAGGCGGCTGCGATGAAAGCGTCTGCTCCGGCCGCTCCGGTGGCTCCGCCCGTGCCGCCCCGGCCCGCGCCCGCCGCTGCGCCGCATAAGTCTCCTGTCGTTCCGCCGCCGTTGCCCCGTCCGGTGGCGCCGGTTGCCCCGCGTCCCGCGCCGGTGTCGGCCCCGGCGCCGATCCCGACGCCCACGCCTGTGCCTGCACCGCGGGTGAGCGTTCCGCCGCCGGCGCCGTCATTCTCCAAGAGCCCGGCCGCCGTGCCGCCGCCCCCGCCTGCTGTTTCGGCTCCCCCGGTCCTGCGCATGTCGCCGCCGCGCCCGCCCGGCGCCGCCGCCGCGCCCGTCCCGACCTCGGTCGCACCCGCCGCGGTGCCCGTGGCCGAAGGCGGTGACGTCAAGATCATCCAGATCAAGCCCCCCATCATCGTTCGCGACTTCGCGATCGCGCTCGGCCTGCGGCCGTTCAAGCTCATCTCCGAACTCAATCAGGCGGGTGGCTTTGCCTCGATGAACACGACCATCGACGAGGCGGTCGCGATCAAGGTGGCCGAAAAGCATGGCTTCCTCCTCGAGATCAAGCACCGCGGCGAAGCCCAAAAGGCCCCGGTGGCGGTCGACAAGGACCAGAAGCGCAAGCTGGCCGAGGAAGAGGAGGTCCGCAATCTCGCGCCACGTCCGCCGGTCGTCTGCATCCTCGGTCACGTCGACCACGGCAAGACGTCGCTGCTCGATGCCATCCGCAAGGCCAACGTCGCCGCGGGGGAGGCGGGCGGCATCACCCAGCACATCGGCGCCTACCAGATCGAATACGACAAGCGCAAGATCACCTTCCTCGACACCCCGGGCCACGCCGCCTTCACCAAGATGCGCGCCCGCGGCGCCGACGTCACCGACATCGCCGTCCTCGTGGTGGCAGCCGATGACGGCTTCATGCCGCAGACCGATGAGGCCCTGAAGCACGCCCAGAATGCCAAGGTCGCGCTCATCGTCGCGGTCAACAAGATGGACGTGAAGGGTGCCAACCTCGACCAGGTGAAGACCCAGATGCAGCAGCGCAACATCGCGCCGGAAGACTGGGGCGGCGAGACCATCACCGTGCCGGTTTCGGCGATCAAGGGCGATGGCATTGGCAACCTCATTGAGATGATTCTCCTGCAGGCCGATGTGCTCGAACTGAAGGCCAACCCGAAGGCCGACGCCAGCGGCATCATCATCGAGTCCGAGATCGATTTCGGCCGTGGCCCGATGGCCACCGTCATCGTGCAACGCGGTACGCTGCGTGTCGGCGACGCCATCGTCAGCGGACAGCACTACGCCCGGGTCCGCGCGATGTACGACGACCAAGGCAACAACCTCAAGGAGGCGTCCCCGGCCACCCCGGTGCGCGTCATCGGCTGGTCCGGCACCCCGGAGAGCGGCGCAAGCTTCAAGGTCGTGAAGAATATCCGCACGGCCGAGACCCTGGCCGAAGAGGAACAGCTGCGCCTGAAGCAGGTGATCACCTCGGCCGATGCCGTTCCGAAGGAAGTCTCGGTCGAGCAGCTCTTCGCCAACATCGCGGCCACGCAGGCCAAGGTGCTCAAGGTCATCGTCAAGACCGACGTCTTCGGCTCCGCCGAAGCGCTCCGCAATGTCCTCGAGGGCATCAAGAGCACGAAGGTCTCGCTGGAGATCGTCTCCACCGACGTCGGCCTCGTGACCAAGAACGACGTTCTCATGGCCAGCGCCGCCGGCGCCGTGATCCTCGGCTTCCACACGCGGCTCGAGAACGGCGTCACGCCGCTCGCCAAGCACCACAAGGTGCGCATCGAGACCTTCGACATCATCTACGAGTTGGGCGACAAGGTCCGCGAGATGATGGCCGACCTGCTCGATCCCGATCTCAAGGAAATCAAGCTCGGCGGCGCCGAGGTGCGTGCGGTCTTCCCGCTCGCCAAGGGCTTCGTCGCCGGCTGCCTCGTCACCG
This sequence comes from uncultured Opitutaceae bacterium, assembly GCA_964526145.1. Classification (GTDB taxonomy): domain Bacteria; phylum Verrucomicrobiota; class Verrucomicrobiia; order Opitutales; family Opitutaceae; genus UBA2377. The sequence continues at coordinate 8,044 of CAZGJB010000070.1, read as the reverse complement.
AGGGCAAGATCACCCGCAACGCCTCGGCCCGGCTCCGCCGCAAGAAGGAGATCGTGCACGAGGGCAAGATTCTCACCCTCAAGCGCTTCAAGGACGACGCCAACGAGGTTCGCGCCGGCTTGGAATGCGGCATCAAGCTCGACGATTTCAACGGCTACGAGGTCGGCGACGTCATCGAGGTCTACGAGGTGCAGAAGGTCCGCGCCACCCTCTGAGCCTCCGGTTCGACGGAGGCCCGGAGAGTCGTTTCGTTTCCAACCAAGCCATGAGCAACCGCACGCTGAGGGTTAACGAGCTGATCCAGCGCGAGCTTGGGGATATCCTGCATCGGCATTACCAGAGCGAGGCCGTGGCGATCACGATCACCGAGGTGCGCGTCTCACCGGATCTCCGCGACGGCCGCGTGTTCGTGTCGATCGTCGGCGACGAAGCCACGGTGACCGACCGTTTGCGCTGGCTCCGACGCGAGGCTCCGGCCATCCGCACCGAACTCGGTCGCCGCATCGTGCTCAAATACCTGCCGAAGCTCGACTACGTCTACGACAAGTCGGCCGTCCGCGGCACCCGCCTCATGCGCCTGCTCGACGAGATTGGCGGCCCGGAGAAAGAGGAGCCCACCGCGTGAGCGCCCCGCATTATTATCCGCAGTTATCGCCGCGTTTCAGCCAGGTGGTGGCCGCCGCGCGCGGTCGCCGCATCGCCATCGTCGGGCACGCCCGACCGGATGGCGACTGCATCGGCTCGCAGGTCGCGCTGGCCCGCATCTTCGGGACGCTCGGGATCGAGACGGTCTGTGTGAACCCCGACCCGGTGCCGCGCCGCCTGTTGTTCCTGACCCCCGGCATGGCCTTCCGGCGCACCGACGACATCCTGCCGGTCGCGCGCGACTACACCGCGATCTTCGTGGACTGCGCCGACGGCGCGCGTGGCGGTGATCGCCTGCGGCACGCCTTCCCGTCCCCGCTGGCGATGGTGGATCATCATCTTTCGAATGTCGGCTTCGCCGAGCATAACCTGCTCGACACCGCCTCGGCCGCCACCTGCGAGATGCTGGCGGGCATGTTCCTCGACAATGGCCTGACCATCGACGCGCAGGCGGCCCAGGCGTTGTACACGGGCATCCTGACCGACACGGGCCAGTTCCGCTTCGCCGCCACATCGCGACGCTGCTTCCTGCTCGCGGCGGATCTTCTGTCGCTCGGCGCCCGGCCAAGTGAGGCCGGTTACCAGCTATACGAACGCGAGACCCCGGGGAAGCTCATGCTCCTGCAGCGCTATCTCGCTTCCCTCAAGTTCGAGTGCGGCGGCCGTCTCTGCGTCGGGACGCTGCCCGCTGGCATCTTCGAGGAGACTGGCAGCACGACGGAAGATACCGAGGGCCTGGTGGATTACGCCCGGGCGATGGATGGGGTGGACGTGGGCGTGCTCATCGAGGAGCGCACCGACGGCACCGTGAAGGCCAGCCTGCGGGCGAAGGATCCTGCCTACCGTCTCGATGTTGTGGCAGGCGAGTTCAACGGCGGCGGCCATGCCTGCGCCGCCGGCCTCAACCTCAAGAAGGACACGGTCGGATTCTACGATCGCCTGGTCGCCGCCATCACGCGGCAGATGGCGGTGGTGGACGCCCAGGGTCCGGCGCGCGCATGATCGGCCAACCCCGGGAGATGGAAGGCGTCTTGTTGGTGGACAAACCCACCGACCACACCTCGCACGACGTGGTGGCCCGCCTGCGGCGCAAGCTGCACATGAAGCGCATCGGCCACGCCGGTACGCTCGATCCCATGGCGACCGGCCTGCTGATCATGCTGATCGGCAAGGCGACCCGCATTTCCCAGTATCTCATCAGCCTCGACAAGGAGTACGAGGGCACGATCGAGTTGGGCAAGATCACGGATTCACAGGATGCCCAGGGCCAGGTGATGGAAACGCGCCCGGTCCCGGCGCTGACCGAGGCGGAGCTCCGCACGGCCATGCAGGGTTTTCTCGGCGACCAGTACCAGACGCCGCCGATGTACTCGGCAATCAAGATTGACGGCGTACCCCTGTACAAAAGCGCGCGCAAGGGTGAGGAGGTCGAGCGCGAGCCGCGGTTTATTCGCGTCTCCGCCTTCGAGCTGACCCGTTTTGGTCTGCCGGCCTTCGACTTTCGGCTGCGCAGCAGCAAGGGCACCTACGTCCGCACCATCGCCCACGACCTGGGGCAGCGCCTCGGCTGCGGTGCGCACCTGGCGGCCCTGCGGCGCACGGCCACCGATCGCTTCAACGTTTCCCAGGCGCTCACGTTGGATGCGATCGAGAAGATGACGTTGCCCGAGATCGAGAAACGGCTCATCCCGGCGCGCGACGCGGCGCCGAGTGTGGCGCTGTGAACGGACCGCTCCAGTTCCAAGGCATCGAGAACGTCGCGCTCCCCGCGCGGCCGCTCGAACTCGCCATCGGCATGTTTGACGGGGTCCATCTCGGTCACCGCGCCGTGGTGGCCTCGGCAGTGGCGGCGGCCAAGGCCGAGCAGGGATTGGCCGGGGTGCTGACCTTCTGGCCGCACCCCAGCATCTTCTTTCGCGCGCCGAGCCCGACGCGGATGATCCTGGCGCCGGCGGACAAGGTTCGCCTTCTGGCCGGCCTTGGCATCGAAGCCATCATCACGATCAACTTCACCGAGGAATTCGCGCTCCTTCCGGCCGAGGAGTTTTTGCCTTACCTGCGCCGGCACCTGCCGCAGCTGGCCGGGGTGCACGTCGGCGACAATTGGCGTTTCGGTCGCGGGCGCGCCGGCGACAGCGCCTTGCTGGCCCGGGACGGGGCTCGTCTTGGCCTGCACGTGGCGAGCGTGGCGCGGGTTGAGGCCGCCGGCGGTCCGGTCAGCAGCACCCGGATCCGCGAGCTCTTGACCGCGGGTGAGGTGGCCAAGGCCAATGAGCTCCTTGGCGCGCCCTATACGGCGCATGGGGTGGTCGTGCCGGGCCGGCAGTTGGGGCGTACGCTGGACTTTCCGACTTTGAACCTGGCCTGGAGCCCCGATCTGCAGCCGCGATTCGGCGTCTACACCGTGCGTCTGACCGGCGGCAAATCGCCGGCGGCGATCCCCGGGGTGGCCAATTTCGGCCTCCGCCCGACGGTGGGTGATGCCACCGCACCGCGGCTCGAGGTGCACTTGCTTGGCGAGTGTCCCTATGGCCCGGGCGACGCGGTTGCGGTCGAGTGGGTGCGCTTTCTGCGGCCCGAGGCGAAGTTTGCCGGGGTGCAGGAACTGCAGGCGCAGGTATTTCGCGACCGGGAGGCGGCCCGGAAGGATTTTTCCTTGCGCTGAACGGCGGGAGGCTTGTTACTCGCCAACCTCAATTTTTGGACCTTTAGCTCAGTTGGTTAGAGCGTTTCCTTGACATGGAAAAGGTCACTGGTTCGAGTCCAGTAAGGTCCACCATTTGAAACCCGCCGCTTGAACTGCGGCGGTTTTTTTGTGCGTATCTTCCCATGCTGCAGTCGCTTCGCATCCGCAACCTGGCCCTGATCGAGGAAGTGAGCCTCGACTTCGAGGCCGGCTTTACGGCGGTGACCGGCGAGACCGGAGCCGGCAAGAGCATCCTGCTCGGCGCCCTGAGCTTGCTGGCGGGCGAGCGGGCTGAGAAGACCGTGATTCGCCAGGGCGCGGCCGCCTGCGACGTCGAGGCCAGCCTTTATTTCGAAAAACCCGAGCGCATCGATGCGGTTCTGGCCGGGCTCGAGCTTCCTCCGTGCGAGGAAGGTGTACTCATCCTCAAGCGCAGTCTCGCGCGTGAGAAAGCCCCGAAGATCACCGTCAACGGGAGCCTCGCGACCCTGTCGGCGCTGCAGCAGCTCGGCGAGCATTGGATCGATTTTCACGGACCCAGCGAGCCGCGGCGGCTCCTCAAGGACAACTGCCAGCTCGAGCTGCTGGATCTCTATGCCCGGGCCGGTTCGGCGCTCGATACCTACCGGGCGAATTACCGCGCGTGGCGCGACCGCCAAGCTGAGCGGGAGCAGCTCGCCAACGAGACCCGGCTGTCGCCCGATCAGGTGGAGTTCCTCCGCAATCAGCTCACGAAGATCGATGCCCTGGATCTGACAGCGGAGGCGATCGCAGAGCTGGAACGGGATTTCCAACGTCTCAGTCGCGCGCAGGAATTGACCGAACTCACTGGTACACTGGCCGCGGGCCTGACCGGTGAGGACGGTGTCCAGGGTCGAGTGGGGGCGCTTTTGCGCGAGGCGCGGGCCCTCGAGAATCTCGATCCGGCGAGCAAGGCGCTCTCCGAGCGCCTGGCATCGGCGGCGGTGGAGCTGAACGACCTTGGGGCCGAATTCACCGCCTTGGGTCAGCAGCTGCAGTTTGACGCTGATCAGGCTGAGCTGCTCACGGCCAAGATGAACACCTGGCTCGAGCTGAAGCGGAAGCACGGCGGCGACCTGCCGGCGGTGCTGGCGGCGCGTGACGACCTGCGCCGTCGGCTTGAGGCGCAGGGCGACCTTGCGGGTACGCTGGCGCGTCTGGACAAGGAGATCGCGGCCGCGCAGAAGGCGGCGAAGCAATCAGCTCAGGTATTGCGAGGCCTGCGCGAAAAGGCGGCCAAGGAACTGGCCCGGGCGGCGGCGAAGAACATCGCGCGCCTTGGGTTCGCCAAATCGGACTTCCGCATCGAGATCCAACCACTGCCGGAGCTCGGGCCCTTCGGCGATTGCCGCTGCGAGTTCCTGTTCTCGCCCAATGTCGGCGAGGCACCGCTTCCGTTGGGGCGCATCGCTTCAAGCGGCGAACTTGCGCGCGTGATGCTGGCCCTAAAGGCCGTGCTGGCCGACCTCGACGAGGTGCCGCTGCTGGTCTTCGACGAAGTCGATGCGAATGTCGGCGGCGAGATCGGCAGCGTGGTGGGCGAGACCATGGCCGACATTGCGCGCTGCCATCAGGTCCTCTGCGTCACGCACCTGCCGCAGGTCGCGGCCTTCGGCACGTGTCATCTCGTCGTCACCAAGGACCAGTCCAAGGCCCGTGCCGAGGTTGCGATCGTCCCAATCCAGGCGGATTCCAAGGCCCGCATCAGCGAACTTGCCCGCATGTTGGGTGACCGCAGCGCCAAGAGCGCTTTGGCGCACGCCAAGGATCTGCTGGGAAAGTCAGGGCGGAGCTGACTACTTCGTCAGCTCGCAGATGGTCAGCACGCGTTCGAGCGCGAGCTGCATCAGGTCGAGCGGTGGGCGGGCCTGCTTGATGAAATTCTGGCTGCCTTCCTCGATGCGGCCGATGCGGGTTGCGAGCACCTCGGCACTGTATGCATCGGAAACGAGGCGAATGGCCTCGGCGGGTCCAACATAGGCGACGATCTGCTGCATCAGTTCCTTTTTGCCGGGCTTTTCCATGGGGCAATCGTTGGCCGAAAGGGCGGCCGTTGTCGAAGTTGAATTTGGGCCGCGGCTTCGCGGTCAGGAAAGCTGGCTGCGCCAGCGTTCAGTCGGCAGGGCAGCGACGGCAATGAAGGCGAGCTGGCTCACGATGAAGGCACTCAGCCACCAGAAGGCGGCATCCATGAAACCGTAGCTGTGCAGCCCGACGCCGAGCATGTTGGTGCCGAACCAGCTCCAGCTCGTGACGATGTTGCCGAAGACGGCGAGCATCATGAGTCCGCGCTGGCGGATGAATCCGCCCCAGCGGGCATGGAGGATGATCGCACACCACAGCACGATGATGAGGGCGCCGTTTTCCTTCGGGTCCCAGCCCCAGAAGCGGCCCCAGGACTGGTCGGCCCAGATGCCTCCGAGGACGGTCCCGATCAGGCTGAAGAGGGTGGCGAAGCACACGATGCCATACACCATGCGGTTGAGGGCATCGGCTGTCGCGCGGTCGAGTGACCGCGTGAACACACCGCGGACAATGTAGATCAGGGCGAGGAACCCGGCGAGGAACGTGGCGGAGTAGCCGATCGTGATGACGACCACATGGGTGGCCAACCAGAAGTTCGAATCCAGCACGGCCCGCATCATCTCGAGTGTGTCGCCACCGAGCGAGAGGTGATGGGCGATGAGCAACGTGCAGAAACCGATGACGCCGGCGGCGACACTGCCGATGGCGTTGCGATAGATGGCTTCAAGCACCAGGCAGAGTGCAACGGCACCCCAGCCGACGAAGAGCGCCGACGAATAAAGGTTCGTCACCGGCGGCCGACCTTCGAGCCACATGCGGGTGGCGATACCGGCGGTCATGGCGACAAGGGCGAGGGCGGTAAGGTAGTATGCCGAGCGTCCGAGCACGTCGGGCCATTTGAGCCAGGATACAATGCCCAGCAGGAAGACGAAGGCGAAGAGCGTCATGCTGCGGTAGAACGGCTCGACCGCGTTGAACTGGGTCTCGGCGCGCGCCTTGCCGATGGCGTCGGGCAGGCGGCGGTTCAACTCGGTCGCGTAGAGCTCGACGACCTTGTTGAACTGCTCCGGTTGGCCCTTGCGCCACGAGTGGGCGAGGCCGGCGTAGGCGAGCACGGCGGGGTTGAGGTTGCCGGCTTGGATGGTCTCGAGAATGGCATTGCCGGCGGTCTTCCAAGCGGTGGCGTCGGCCGCCGCATTGGCCGGCGGGATGGCGAGGATGCTGGTGGATCCGCCCATGAAGTCGTAGCGCGGCGCCAGCTCCATGATGGCCTTTAAGGCCGGTTCATCATAGGTCTGACCTGCCTGCCGGGCGCGCACGGCGGCGATGCCGGCGGGGAGGATTTCCTGGAAGCGGAGCAGTTCGCCGAGGAAATCCGCCGAGCCAGGCATGACCACGGTGTGCTTGAGCTCCAGGTAGTGACGGATGTTGCCGTAGAGTTGGATCACGGCGCGCTGGAAGGGAGTCCGGTTCGGGGCGGGCACGGGGGACGCGAGCTGGGTTTGGCGCTCGAGTTCGCCGAGCTTGGGTTCGAGCTGCTTGAAGGAGAACCGCGACCGGCTGGAAGGCAGGAAGCCGAGAATGGCGAAGGCGTGCTTGATGCCGCTGTCGTAGGCGATGCGCGTGTCGGTCTCGGACAGCCCCATCAGGGTGAGCAGTTCCGGGGAATCGATGCGGAAGGTCGGATAGGTGTCGGCCTTCTCCGGCGCGAAGAAAACGTCGGCCAGCCAGGCCGTCGGCGTGGCGGCAAAGGGCTGGGACACCGCGGGATCGCTGACCCGCTGCCGGCCCTGCAACTGCAGCAGCGAACTGCGGGCGATGGTGTCGAGCGGCTTGATGCGGCCATTGGCCAGCACCGGCAGCCGGCCGAAGGCCTCGAGATCGTAGCCACGGTCAGGTGCCGCCGGGCGAAAGGCCGAAAGAAGGTAGCCCAAACCGAGGAGAAGGGCGAAGGCGGGGAGGAAGCGCTTCATACGAAAGTGATAGCGGTGCAGGTTTGCGTCATCCCACCGATGCCGTGCGGCGCTTGGCCACGAAACTGAAGAGCGAGATGCCGAATTGGATGCACAGGCCCAGGCCCATGAGGACGCAGGCGATGTAGGGAATGAGCCAGCTCGGGTTGCGGACGACCTGCAGGACCGTCGTGCGGTCGTTGTTGTCGAAGCCGGCCTGGTAGAACGTGAGGCCCGCGTAGCGCAGCGGGTTGTTCATGTAGATGAGGACCTCGCGGTCGTCGCGGCCGTCGGGGGTCGTGAGCCGGACGCGGCTCGAGAAGTTCTTCGGGATCTCGGTGCCGGCGTAGCGGTCGTGGCTGAACTCCACGAGGGTGAGCGCGTACGGCTTGTAGTTGCGCTGCAGGCGGAGGCCGATGGACCAGGTGCGGCCGGCGTGGGTGAAGGTCTGGGGCTCGACGAGCATTTCCGAGACCAGCCAGGTGCCCAGCGAACCCTCGGGCGCGATGACCTCGACGTAGGCGGCGGGGACATTGCGCTCATCCATCTTGTAGGTCAGCGGCAGGGGCGTGGCGGAGATCCGCGGGCCGATGCCCTGCGTGGCGGGCGAGGGCTCGGCGCCCTGCATCGGCCCTCGCATCTGCAGGCGCGCGTTGGGGTACCAAGCCTTGGGCACGAGCCGGAAGGGCAGCTGCGGCGCGGTGATGTCGCGACC
>CAZGJB010000069.1:0-13307 GCA_964526145.1 uncultured Opitutaceae bacterium | reverse complement strand
GGCAATAGACCATGTCGAGGATGTCCTCGCGCCGGTGCAAAATACCCTCGGTGGCGAGGAAGCCGGCGACGAGTTCGCGGTCATGACCCGGCGTGCGCATGACCACGGCGACGCCGCGGCCACCGACCCGGATCTCCAGCGGTTCCTCGGCAGCGAGCTGGTCATCCCGCGCCTCGGCCGGACGCGCGCCGTCGCGGCGCTCGATGGCGAAGGTGCGGACGGCCTTGGCGGGTGTGGTCACTTCGCCAGCGGCTTCAGCAGGGCGAACTTCCCGCTCGCGGCGGGGGTGATGAACTTGCGGCGGAACGCGTTCACGCGCACGCCCTCGCCGAGCAGGGCGGCGATGCGCTCGGCCACCGAAGGCGGCGCGGTGTGCTCGGCGACGTAGTGGAAGTCCCAGCGGTTGTCCGCGGTCTGCACGAGGCTGTAGTGCCAGCAGGCAAAATTGTCGGGCAGCACCGCGTCGACCTCGGTCGGCGAGACGAGCGAGCCGTCGGGCCGGAAATACAGGCCGCCCTCGCGTCCGAGGATGCGGTAGCCGGTCGGCAGCTTCCGCACGATGTCGCCCGTGTGGTAGCGCAGGAGCGGCATGGCCTCGCGGCCGCGCGTGGTGACGTAGATCTGGTAGACGTCGGGGAGGTTCGCGCGCCAGGGGACGAGCTCGATGAAGGCGTTGTCGTCGATGACGCGGGAGTCGTCCTTGAACGCCTCGCCCACGAAGAGGTAACCGGCCTCGGTGGAGCCGTAGAGATCGACCTGCGGCGCAGGGAAGACCTCGGCGATGCGACGGCTGTGCTGGAGGCTGGCCTTGCCGTAGGTGAGGATGACGGCGCGGATGCTCGGCACCTGCACGCCGCGGCGCTGCACGGCGCGCGCGAGGAGCGAGAGGTAGATGGGCTCGCCCTCGATGACCTCGGGCTTGGTGGCCTGGAGCTCGACGACGATGCGGTCCCATTCGGCCTCGGGGAACGCGAAGGGATCGCTCGAGAGGTTGAGGTACACCGTGCCGTTGAAATAACGATGCGGGAACGGATGGTCCTCGTACGGGCAGAGGTTGCTCGAGCAGCCCACCGGCGCCAGGACGCACTTGCGGTACGGCCGGTCGACGAACTCGCGCAGGATGGGCGAGGCGCGGTAGGCGCGCTCGGTCTGCGCATCCCACCAGCCCTGCTCCATGATCACCGTCATCGGGCCCTGCGTGGTGCCGGAGGTGGATTCATACTCGAAGCGTTTTTCGGCCATGCCGCGCTCGATCTCGCGATAGTCGGCGAAGAAGGCCTGGTGGCCATGGGTGACGATCTCCTTTTTCGACAGGGCCGGGATTTCGCGGAAGCACGCCCACTCGAGCGGGTTGTCGTGCAGGGGAAAGCGCCGGCCGTAGAGCGGACTGCGGGCGTAGATGCGGCGGACCTCCTCCTCCAACGGTCCCGGAACGCGGTCCGGCACAAGGGGGCCGAGCGCGGCGGGATGATTGGCGAAGACGGGCACGGACATGGTGTGGGTCTCGGCAGGAAACCCCGGACGCCCGTGAAGTCAAACGCCGCGGACGCGGGCTCGCCAGTGCGGCTCGAAGAGAAACAGGGCGTTCAGCACGAGACTGTGGTTGATGCCACCATTGCGGGCGAGCGCGAGGACGTCGTCGACCGGCCGGGTGAGGATCTCGATCTCCTCATCGTGATCCCAGGACGTGGCGCCGGCGGGCACGGCCTGCTCGACGAGGACGACGTGGCAGTGGTTGCTGAGAATGGCGGGGTTGGGCCGCACCGAGCCGAGCAGGCGCGCGGGCGCGCCGGTGTAGCCGGTCTCCTCGCGCAACTCGCGCGGGCCGGCCGCGAGCGGATCCTCGCCGCGGTCGATGACGCCGCCGGGGATCTCGATGGCGAAGTCGTCGACGCCGAAGCGGAACTGGCGCACGAGGACAAGGTGTTGATCCGGGGTGAGCGCGATGACGTTCACCCAGTCGGGCGGATGCGCGACCACGAAGTCGCGCTCGGTGCCGCGGCGCGGGTGCTTGTACCGCACGTGGTGCAGGTCGAACACGCGGGTCTTGGCCACCGACTCGTGGCCGAGGCGTTCCCACCGCGAAGGTTTGCCGGCAGCGCCGCTCATGACAGGTTCAAAAAAAATGCCTCCTGACTTGCGTCGAGGAGGCATCGGAAAGGTTACGTACCGATTACTTCTTCGGCAGTTTGATCTTCTGGCCGATCTTCAGCTTGCTGGAGTCGACGCCCGGGTTGACCTGCTGCATGGCGTCGATCGTCGTGCCCTGGGCACGGGCGATCTTGGCGAACGTGTCGCCCGCCTTGATGATGTACTCATCCGGGCCAGCCACGGCGGGGGCGCCGCCCTTGGCGGAGCGCGCGGGGGCCTTGGCGGCCTCCTCGAGCTTGGTGATGCCGGCGCGCAGGTTGCCGAGCTCGGCGCCGACCTGGTTGAAGGCATCCTGGGTCGAACGCGTCAGCGCCGCGAGGTCGCGGGAGGCCTTGTCGGCCGTGGCCGCGGTCGAGCTGACCTGGGATTCGAGGGAATCCACTTTCGCGAGCTTTTCCTCGTGCGCCGCGAGAGCCTTGCCGACGCTCGAGAGTTTAATGGCGGAGTAGCCGCCGAGCAGCAACGCGATCACGCCGACAATGATGCCGCCGACCGGAAGCATGCTGTTATTTTCGCGAGAAATGGTGTCCATGGGTGTAAGGTACGAGGATCAACGCCTAACCGAAGCGCCACCTGACGCAAGCAGAGATTATTAACAATGCCCGAAGGAACAGCGCCGCGGGCATAGGCCAACTGCCGGACCGTGGCAGCTTTAGCCATTGGGCTCGCGAGGATGTTTCAACGGCGGAGCCGTGGAAACGGACAGACCGACGTTGACAGCGGCGCGACCGCGGCGTCCCATCGCGCCGGTCGCCGGGGTGTAGCTTAGCCTGGTAGAGCGCCTGGTTTGGGACCAGGAGGTCGCAGGTTCAAATCCTGTCGCCCCGACCACTCTTGCGGGAGCTGGTGTCGACAAGGTGTCGACATTGGCCGCCGAGGTGAAAGCGGACTCAAGGATTGGCATCTTCCTAAAAGATATGCAAACGACGGATAATCATTATCTTTTAGAGGACCAACATCACCGCTGACGAGATACCTCGATGCGCAAATCTTTCGGCTTTCGGTCGAGGCCTTTCGCGACAAGAAATTAAGCTAGAAACGGCAACCGTGCTGCAAACCCTGTATTGGTCACAAGAGGCTAATGAAAGCCTACCCCCATGATTGAAATTCTCAGCGATGGACTCTGGAAAAAGGCGCGAGCCATAGCTAGCCGAGCGCCGCAACGAAAAGCGGCCATAGCATTTGTCACTAGCGACCTAATTGGGTTCAAAGCAGGTGACTTGCTCATTACTGACGCCTCCGAACCAGTGGTTCGGTCAGGGACCACAGATGCAAAACTCCTACTGAAACTGCACAAGCGAGGCGTCAAGGTAATGAGTTGTCCGAACCTCCACGCTAAGGCGCTTTTGCTAGGCGATACCGCTTTGGTGGGATCAAGTAATCTGTCTGTGTCTTCCCGTGACCGACTTGTGGAAGCCGCTATCCTGACCGATTCGTTCTCCGCCGTTAGTGGCGTGGCCTCGTTCATCGAGCAACTATGCCAGCAATCAATTGAGCTTAAGTTGGATGCTCTGCGTAGTCTTGCACAAATCAAAGTGCAGCGCCGTGGTTTTGTCCCAGGGCAACCTTCCAGCCGGAAGCGCAAGGCTAAGGTCGCTCCGCTTGGCAAAAGCACCTGGCTGGTTGGCGTTGTGGAATTTGATCGCGTCCTGAACAAGCCTGAGAAGAAAGCGACTGAAGATGCGCAGAAGACTTTGGCCAAATCGCACGGTGCTGACGAGGATTCGTTCACATGGATCCGCTGGTCAGGAAACGGTTCATTTGCCACCCGCGCAAAACACGGGGATCGCGTGATCCAAATCTGGCGGAAATCAGGGGAGCACAAGCGGCCGTCAGTCGTGCTGCGTGAAACTCCCATTTTGCTCCGGAAAAGGATTCATGGTAGCACATTTGTTTTCATGAGGGAGCCAACGGGCCGAAAACCAGAAATCAGTTGGGGCGCGTTCCAGAGATTGATGAAGAGAATCGGCTATCGCCGTCCCTTCGGCAAGGGGAGCGAAATTCGTCTTTCGCCGGAGATTGCGGAAGCAATTTCACGGCACTGGCGTAGCGCTTGACTAAAATCCTTATTCGCAGCCGAAACTAAAAGGCGGCTTGGGAAAAACACGAAGTGCCCACGGCCGACCGTCACCGCAGCTCAGCAACACCCAGAAAAACGAATATCACCCGACGCTGATTCGACTGGCGGCAAATGCCGACCAAAGCAAACTGCGAGACCCATCTCACAGGACGATTCGAGCGTGTCGAATACGGATTCAATCAGGCTCGTGGCTCAGCGCAGCATTCCGAGCCGCTGCGCAAGCCGGATAAGGTGGTGATTATCGGGATCATTCACGAGCCCTAACTCGACGAGGTCTCTCGCCAATGCCTCTTGGCCCGAATGAATAGCTAACCATGCCATCCTCGAAAGATCGTCAGCCTCCGCCTCACTTCTTCTTGCAACCAGAACTGATAGTATTCGGGTTGCGAGGTCACGCTTTTGTTCCTTTTCAATCTCGAAACCGTGTTCCGAAAAAAACTGATTCAGCCGGTTAGCTGTGTTCGAGAGGTCGTGAAAAGAAACCTCAGAAACCTGCGCACGCTCGATGAAGGCATGAACTTCTCCAAGGGCATCACCGGTCTGGTAGCAGGCGTGGCCAAGTAGGCGCCATGCCTCAGCGGCGTCGGGACTAGGTGGACCGTTTTCCAAGAACCGTCGTAACTCCTCCTTTGCGCGTTCGTAGCCAATTGGCGTGCGCTCTTCCATGTGCCACCGCGCTAACAGCAACCAACCTGGATTGTATGCGCGGCAGATCGCCTCAAATACCGGGACAAAAGAATCGTAAGCTGCACCTGCTTCAATGCGCCTTGAAATATTGCCAAGAAAACTTTCAAGCCTTCGGGCCAACCCCAGATGAATATCGTCACGTCGACTTGGGCCAAGCATCTGGAGAATTTCGACATCAGATTGAATGGCACTCTTGAATGGACTAATATTTAGCTTCTTTTTCCCGAACACGCTTGCAACAAGTGGCAGGCTAATGAACTCCTGCATATCTGCGGGGGCGATGTGGATTTCGGCCATTGAATACTGAATTAACGATTCAATTCCTCTCTCAACCTCGTTACGCTCATCAGTAGAACGAAAAAGCACCGCTTCTAGTGCTAGCCTAGGAACCGGTGAATTCCACGCAGAAAGTGTAAGGAAAGCCCGCTGCGAACAAGGCGATAGCGCCACATAGGTTCGCTCGAAGAGTGCTGTCAATATATCCTCTGTCCCTGCTATCAGCTGTGGAATGTGTGCCGCACGACGCAGCTTAGCCACTTCGCCTAGCAAAATCTTAATAACGTATGGGTGACCCTCTGATTGACCGATCAGCTTGCTGATATAGTCGGAATCAATCAGCTCTGCGACGCCCAAGGATGTCGCCGTTTGCGCAACAAGTGTCCGAGCCTCCACCTCCTCCATGCCTGATACCTCTACCGGATAGTCCCCCTTAAATTCGCGAAGACGAGTTGTAATAAGAGCTTTATTCGGAAGCCGTATATACGAATCGATCCAATTATACATTTCCACCGGATTCTGGGTGGTCTCAAAATTGTCGAACACAAAAAGGCACGCACCAAGGTCACACTCTTGAAGCTGCTGTTCAAAATAGACACGTGCATTGAAGCCTTTTGCTGAGATTTTCTCCTGAGGCAAAACAAGGCCTGCGTAAAACTTACCCATATCTTCAGGAGAGAGAACCAAGGGTCGCACAGGTTTTGGTCCTGTAAACTGCAAGTCGACATCCCGAGCGCTTAGCCATACAATTCCTTCGTATCGCGACTCGCGATAGAGTTCCATAATTACCTTCAGAGCCAGCGATGTTTTCCCAATTCCACCCCGACCGACCAACGTCACGATCGAACGCTTGTCATCCAACAAAAGCTTAAACAGATCCGCTTCGAGTTTTGGCCGACTGACATAGTCAGTTGCCAAATCAGGAACGTTGGAGAAGCAACGCCCCCGAGGCATCAATTCGCCGTGCCCTTGCGTTTCACTAGGTGGCAAGACTCCCGGCGGAGTTAGAAACGCTGCCGCATCACCATCTACCTTGTCGTCCGAATAGTAAGAAAGCATCTCATATTTTTTAGCGGTCAGTCCGCCATTCGCGAAGTAGAAGTCTCTCAGTTCGGATTCGGTGTGCATCAGTCCAACACGGCGGGGGCTACCCATAAACAAGTATATTCCGTTCGCGAAATGCTTGTCGTGTGGCTTTTTAAGGAAATCGAAATCGGCGATGTTATCGGTGATACCAGATACACGATATTTGCCGTTCATGTTCCGGTAAAGGTGCGCCCACGGGCGACGGAATATACGAAAGTGGTGGTATACAAGTTCGATACTTTTTGCGATATGCTCCGCTGCTTTTGTTGTTTTTTCTGGCTGCGTGGCTCCATGCGCCCGTGTTTTATTCCGAAGCGTCGCAAAAAGGCGAAACCAACGCTTCATGTCGGTCTTTAGCGGAACCTCCTCAGCTTCGATTCCGAGGTGCTGCAACGCTGCCTTTAGGGCCATCGTAGCATCGTATTGCCATTCTCCTTCAATGCAGGATTGTGTTAGCTCTCTCTGCTCCTCCCGCGCTTCGCTTAAGAGATACTGGGAGGCCGGCCCGATAAGTGCATCCTCGATCACTTTGCCCCAATCGCCCAATCCATCAGATCGAACTAGCTGGTGCTCTAAGCGATAGCGATTTCGCGCTTTATCATCAGCAATCGATGCGACTATCCCGAGCACAATAGTTTTTGCCAGAGCCTCCGCAGCAAATAATAGCGAGAAAAAGTATGTGTAGTCGGAATCGGATTTCGCTCGTTCGGTCCGCGCAAGAACTTGATCGATGGCTACGTGTTTCATGATGAATTCGGAGCGGCAATCTGCATCGCTATGAAACGTCCAGCAAACGCCGCAAATGGAACTGACACCTGCCCCCAAATTCCGTCACCACAATCTTTGGGGATGTGGGATTCCATCTCTTTTGGCTCAATAATGGCAAGCTGCGGTGGTGCGCCTGCACGAGTGTCCCACAAGTGAAATACGTGATGGGCGGTTTCGACCGCTCGATCCCATTCGTTGCGAGTGAGGAATAACGTGCCGGCGATCCCCATCGTCGAAGTCTTTACCTCGATCGATAGTTGGGTCGCATCGTCTGCACTCACGACGGAGAGGATGTCATACCCATCAGCATTGTCTTCTATTGAAATCCACTTCGGACGTCGACCGGTGCGCTTATTTTCGTGGATAAGCGTTAACCGTTCCCCTTGGCGGCCGATGGCGGTATTGCGAATGTCCTTTTGCCCCCGCGCCCTGGCCGAAAGCTCATCCCAAAAGGCGACCACACCTTCGCCCGTGCCGTATGCCAATCCCGCCTCAACAAACACCTGAGCGATCTCGCTGCCAGCGAACGAAAGAACTCTTGCCCGCCCGAACGCGGCGTTTTGCACCCACGGAGGACGCACGACGTCGATGTAATCCAAGAGCGCCTGCTGAAGCATCGCCTCGTAACTGGATATCCCCAGCAACTTAGCGCCTTCGGCAGTGACGGCGGCTATCCCGTCGTCGGACGCACGGATCCATCCGAGCCCCTGTGAGACTTCGACAACTTTCCCCGCCGGAATACTACCGAAGAAGGCAAACGAGGTATGAATCTCCTGGAACGTGAGTGAATTCCGCGAAACAATGCCGAGCAGGTCGAAGCATCCCTGGGCCAGACCTGGAGAAAAGGTTATCATGCCCCCTCCGTTGAGAGCGCCTTAAATAAGGCTTGGATGTCATCCAGAGAAAGGCCCGTGCTGTATTCGTCGTAATCCTCGATGTCGTTTGGATCGATTGGAATCGGGTCAGGATGCAGAGACGAGTCCTCCAGAGCCGCAGCCATCTGACCAATCTTGAAGTTGAGTCGCTGCCGAACCGTTTCGTCGACGCTGTCGATGCACTCAACTATCTCAATCGTGGTCTTCTGGTTGGGCGCCAAGCCGAACCGATGAATGCGGTCTTCCGATTGCAGGTAGTGAGCAGCGTTGAAGGTCCTATCGAGATACAGCGCATGGTGGCAGATGCGGTGGAGACTAACCCCCTCACTGGCCGCGGCCGGGTTGGCAACCATTACCCGCACATTCGGATCATCATGAAAGAGCTTAATCTTCCCTTCCCGCGTCTCGTCATCGTCCTCGTCGCCGGCATCGACGCCACCATGGATGTAGACGGCACCCATATCTCGAAGTCGGTCCGCCATGTATTCGACGTTACGAACGAAGGAAGACCAGATGAGAACTTTTTCTCCGCCACGCGCCAATTGGCGGGCCTTTTTCAAAACGTATTTTAGCTTGGGACCTTCGCCTTCGGCCAAAACCGCCGCCAGCAGGTCGGGGTGCGCGAAACCAAGATCGGCTGAAAGAAGTGCTGGGTTGGAAACGAACTGTAGCAGTCTAGCGACCGAACGCCCCAGGGAACGGAACACCTGCTTGTTTCGTATGCTCAGCGCAACCATGGCTTCCCGAGCCACCTCATATTTCATGAGACGGTAGAGCTCCTGCTGCATGGGCGCCAAAGGCAACTTAGCCACAATGCGCGTCACCGGAGGAAGACCCAGCTCCTTCTTGTTTGTTCGCACATACACTGGACGCATCAACTCCACGACGTTAACAGCGGTTGCTGGTATCTCGGGGTAAAGGAATGCCAATTGCGGAATCAAGTCGTCGGTCGCTTGGGGCATCGGCGTTCCGGACATTATCAGCTTACCCACAGGCAAATGAGCTAAGCCCAAAGCCGCCCGTGCCGTCTGTTTGTCAACGCCGCTCTTAATCCTGTGGCTCTCATCCAAGAAAACGAAGGTGCTGTAACGTGCACAATGGGCCGCAATCATATCAGGCACCCGCGCAAGCTGCTGATAAGTTATCAGCATGAAGCGGGGGTCACCCGCCAATATGGATGGAATCTTTTCCTTTCCACCACGCAACCTGGCAAAGGTGGCCCCAAGGTGTGGCATGCAATCTTGGATTTGTTCCTCCCATGCTGCGAAGGCATTTTTCGGTGCCACGACCAACAAGCGCTCTTCAGGCTTAGCCCGGTAGAAAAAATAGGCTAACGCTTCAACGGTCTTGCCTGCACCCGGAACGGAAAAAGTCGCCGCAGATGGGAGAACAGCCATCCGGCAGACATTTCTGACCTGTTCCGGAGATAGCGGTGGGACACCCTTGCGGAATCCCATCGCACCTAGCCTACTATCGAGGTCTGTCGGGCTCAGCGCGACAGCTTGGACCGCCAATCTGTATCCATCCGCCGATCGCTTCGATTGGCCCAGCAGGTTGATCGCGGCCTCGGAAAGCTCCAGTTCGGTTCCAAGGGACATTCCGTAACCCTGGAAAATCTCCAACAGCCGGTTGCGGAGGGAAACAAAATTCCACCAAGGAATGGATATGTGATAGGCATCTTCCTGCCTCGCGTCGTCTGTTTGATCGAAAACCAGACGCCTGACGATATCTAGCCAAGGAGCCTGAGCTTCACTTTCGCCCCAAGAGATCAGCGCGCGCCGATCGATCTCGCGATAGTCAATCCTTAGCATGCTCTTTTAGATACCTAGATATCTTGGCCGAATGTTCAGCGATTTGGACAAGCTGCTTTTCAACTCCAGCCCGCTTGGATTCCGGTCGCAATCCGTCCTTAACTGCGGCGGCGAGCAGAGCCTGCGCTTTGGCGCAGGAGTCTAAAAGGTAACTGGCGCTCTTGGCGTCCCTCTTGAGCTCCTTTTGAACCCTAAGCTCCTCGACAATGATCTTTCGCGCCTTGTCCGCGTTTTCTGGTTTTTGGATCTCCTGCGCCAGGGGCATGTCAATAGACGTGGCACCCTCGACTACGGCTCCACCGAAAAGGCCGTCAAGTTTGATGTTGGCCGCCGCAGGCTTCACCGCAAATTCGTCCTGCAACTTCTCCTTCACATGATCGAGGCTCTCCATAATCGCCGGGATAGCCTCATACAGTCGTCCACCCGCTTCTTCCGGTTTCTCGATGAGGGTGAACGCCGCCTGCTTAAATACCTCCTGGCTTCCAATGCCGGAAATTTTGGGGCGGGTCGTGACGATTTTCCGAAACGCAAACTCGTGCTCTGAAACCTGCGACCACATGTTGGCCTTGCCGCGCGTGCGAAGATATTCTTCGGCGTAAGCACGCATGTCCAGGAGCTCCTGCACATCCCCTTCTTTCATTTTATAGAGATCCGCTAGCTCCTTATTCGAGAAGCCGTCACGCTTCTGTTTCGCGAGCATCATATTAGCTTGGGCATCCCAGCTATAGTCAGCTTTGATATCCTTCTCGATCTGCAAACTCGCCTCCAAACGATCAATCTCCCTCTCGTCGCTATGCGGAAGCACCGCCACATCGATATGCCGAAAGTGGCCATGTTTTTCCGGATGCCTGAAAAGCAGTTCACGCCACGTCGCGAGGCGGCGATTCCCATTCACAACAAATCCGCTTTCATCCAGGAGAATCGGATCGATCTGCTTGTTGTTTGTATCCTCAAAGTATTGTTGCAAGTCCGCCTGCCTGGCTAATTGCAGAAGCAATGAATGTTGGGCCTCTTGGGCCTCCCATAGCTCCGCATCACCAGAAAAGAGGTCTTTCTTCTTTGATGGATTTTTCGCCACGTATTCTGCCTGCAAGGAAGCGGTTCGTCCATTCGCCATCCGGTATTTTGGGAGCTCAATCGGAACGCGAATAATATAAATATCCTGCGTCTTGCCCTGGAACACTACTCGCGTTGTCGCTCCGGTAGGATGCCTAAGAAGCTTCTTGAACTCCTCCACTCTCGCCGGTTTGGGCCAACCAAACCGAGAGCTTGTGGGGACGGATGTCGATGCGTTGGTGTTCATAGACTATTCGAGGGCGTAGATTAACGTTGGGACATGGTATGCTTTCTTGAATATGACGAGTTCGCGCTCCAGTCGTGTCGCTTGCGCAATATTGCTTCCGAGCCGTGCAGCTATCGGCTGCGATGGCAGAACAATTACCGCTGCCTTAATCGCGCTATCGAGATACATGGCCTGCAACTTTATCAAGTCGGCATACATACGAGCCATGTTTCCCGTTTGAAGGCAGAGGCCGACACATCCCTTCAGCGAGGTTATCGTCATGTCGGACCCCACTGAAACAGAAACTTCACTAGGCCACCCAGCCCCTTTGAGGTGGGTGAGGAACGCGTTGCGCAGTTTGGTGGCAGCCCCTTTTGCCGGCTTGACCTCAATCCCACTAATTGCGGCTTCGATCTCTCTTTGAATGGCCATGGAGAGGACTTGGTCTCCTCCACAGTGGCTATGTAGCGTGAATTTCATATTATTTAGCCACCTTGAACCCCGCTGGGGGTATGGAAAGATTGCTTTGGGTGTGGTCGTAAATTGGCCTGTCGTGCGGACGATAGACCGCCTTACCCGCCAAGGCATCATTTATGCGGGCCCTTCCTATTGCAGCATATTTTGCGACAATCTCGCAGCCCCAGAATCTCCGACCATGAATTGCCGATGCGACTCCTGCCGAAGCGACGCCGGCAAATGGATCGAAGACGAGATCACCCGGATTGGACAGGGCAAGCACCAGCCGCTCGATCAAACCGACGGGGAACTGGCATGGATGTCCCGTCTTCTCGACATGATTGCTTTTTACATTTGGAATATTCCAAACATCTTCAGGATTCTTGCCCAACGGGTTACCGGATATCTGCCCCGCTTTGGGTCCCTTGAAGTGTTTTTTTCCAGGATACTTCGCCGGCGTTCGCACTGCATCCAGATTGAACGTGTAGTCGTCCTTTCGTGACTCCGTTTTTGTATACCACATCACGACCTCGTAGCGCCCGGAGAACCTCCTCTGAGTGTGGAGCCCGTGCCCGAACTGCCATACGATCCGGTTGCGAAGATGGAGTCCGTATTGCTTAAAAATTGGGGCAAATTCGATATCTAGCGGGAATATCTCGTTCTCCTCGATGTAGTTTCCAACCTGCCAGCAAATACTCCCGCCCATTTTTAGTCGGGGAACTAGCTCAGCGATTATCCGCGCCTGCCACTCCAGATACCTGTCCAGTCCAATGCGGGCCTCATACTCCTTTCCAATATTGTAAGGCGGCGATGTGATGATTAGGTTGAACCTCGGTTCAGACGGAATCCCCTTAAGGAAGTTCTCAACATCACCCTCCCAAATTGCATGAGGCAAGGACAGCATATCCACTGGCCTGACCTTTGAACCCGGTTTCAGCAGCTGTGCTCGGACACACTCTTGATTTTCTTCGGAATGGCGGTTCGGATGCCCTTCACGGTTGAGCTTCATGGCGAGATTCAAGAGAGGGATTGCGTAAGCTAGCTGCAAGAGAGGAGTGCTAATCTATCCGCACCACTCCTTCGTCGCTGCGGGCATCATATCGAAGAAGATCATCGTCACTTTCTGCACGGGAAACGCACGTTACCTCGTTGTCATCGTGCGAGAGGCCGTCCGGATGATTGCGTTAGGCCACCGGGTCCGTGAGTCGCCTTTCGATCGCAAAGGTTCGCCGAGGCACCCAGTCTGGAGCTGCGCACCGAATTTGCCCTGACGGCGCTCAACGTGGGACCGAAGGTAGAGAAATAATGGTTTACCATTTTGTCGGTCGGTGCCGCGGCCCACGGCGCTCCAGACGATGAACTTCGGTATGCAATCCGTGCGCTGAGTCAATGCTCGGTCGCGCGCGGTTTCTTAAGCATTGAGTATCTCGGTTCGATTGTTCTTGGCGAATTCGCCATCGTTTTAGCCGGACGCGCTTCCATCCTTTCGGCAGGAAACGACGCGATTAGGCGTCAAGGATCAGGGTGATGTCGCGGAGTGCTTGGGGCGCTACGACGATCTCGGACTCCTGGCGCTCAGTGAAGTGCGCCAAGATGCCGACTTTTCGGCAAGTTGCCCTGGCCACGAACTGGCGCTTGCCGCCCCAACCGGGCGCAAGTGCGTGTCGACGCGGACTACATGCCAGGTCGGCAAACCGCGTGGCCATAGCAAAATCTAGGGTCCAACAGAGCCCTTTTACGCCCTCAGGTCGGCCAAAGCCCCGAAAAACGGTCACTTCGTTGTCAGCGGCCGGGCAAAACCAGCCAGTTAGGGCCGGGTCAAAACCAGCCACCTT
>CAZGJB010000068.1:0-13317 GCA_964526145.1 uncultured Opitutaceae bacterium | reverse complement strand
CGGCCCGCGCCCGGTGGTCCAGCAGCAGATTCTTGTGGGTGGCGTCCAGTACCATGTACCGGTAATCGAGGTTGCCGGCGGGTGAAGCGGCGGTGAAGGGAGCGACGTTGGCGAGGTATATCTGGCGCGGGAATTCACGGCGCAGCGCCTCGGCCGCCAGGGCGCCGCCGTCGGACGGGCTGGAGCCCCGGAAAGCAAGGTTGACGACGGCGTAACGCTCGCCGAGCAGATCTTGCAGGCGACGCGTCCAGAGTTTTTCTACCGGCTGGCCAACTCCTTGGAAAATGGAGTTGCCGCCGACGATCACGAGGATCTGGTCCGGGTGGCAGCGGGAGCGGACAATTGCCGCCATTTCCGCAACCGTGGGCTGGTAGTGGGACTCGCCGGCGATGAGGGGATGGAAACGCACGAAGTTCCGGTGCCAGTTCTCGCGGGAAACGGTGCGCCCTGCCCAGGTGAGCAGCAGGAGACCCACCAGCACGCCGAGCAACAGCGAGAGCGGTTGGAAAAATCGGGGCGGGGCGGCGGATTGCAGATCGCTCATACGCTGAAAAGCAGCCGGAGCATTCGCCAGGCCTCCGGTAACGGGTAAAAGAAAAAGAGCCATCCGACCCAGGCGTAAGCCTGGGTGAGAACGAGTCCGCTGAGGGGCTCCTTGTCGAGCAGCCGGCCAATGCCTCTCCCGATGCCGCCGGGAATCTGCCGGTAAGTGGCGCACAAGGCCAGGCCGACGCCATGGAAAATGCCCCACACGACGAAGTTCCAGGCTGCGCCGTGCCACAGACCGCAAAGGCCAAAGGCAACCAGGCCATTGAGCACACGGCGGGCGGTGCCATGGCGGCTGCCGCCAAGCGGGATGTAGATGTAATCGCGGATCCAAGAGCTCAGCGAGATGTGCCAGCGCTGCCAGAAATCCTGAAGGTTGCGGGCGAGGTAGGGCCAGTTGAAGTTTTCGGGCAGCTCGATGCCGAGCAGGCGAGCAAACCCGATGGCGATGTCACTGTACCCGGAGAAATCCATCAGGATGCGCAGGGCGATCGCTATCACCAGGAGCCAGCGTCCGCCCAGCCCCAGCGCCTCAAACTGCGGTTGGTGCTGGTCGATGAAGAAGGTCAGGTTGTCGGCGATGACGACCTTCTTGAAGAAGCCGATGCCGATGCGGCGCAGACCGGCCGCAAAATGATCGGGCGAAAAGCGCTGCGAACCCGCCTCGAGCGAAGGTAGGAACTGGGTGTATCGCTTGATCGGGCCCGCGACGAGCGAGGGGAAGAAGATGGAAAACAGGAGGAACCGGAGTGGCGATCGGATCGGCTCGGCGCCGCGGCGCACCTCGAACAGGTAGTGGACGAATTCGAAGACGAAGAAGCTGATGCCCAGCGGGGGGGCACCCGGCAGGATGGCGTGCGTCTGGGTCGAAAGCTTGGCGGCCAGAACGGCATCCCATGGCTGGATCGTGGCGCCGATGAGAAAGAGAGCGTACTTGTAGAAGCACAGCGTGAGCGCGCAGGTGATCATCGCGGTCAGGCACCAGCCGCGGTGTCGGGTCAGCCCGGCGGCGAAGGTCACGATCATCAGAACGACGATGGGTATCACGCCGGCCGGGCCGGCGAAATGCCCGTGGAAGATGGCGCAGGCCGCCGCCAGCAGCCAAAGCCGGGTGCCGGCCCAGGGGATCAGCCAGTAACATGCGACGGTCACCACCGCGAAATACAGGTACCAGTAGGTGGTGAAGATCATCTGGGACGGGGCAGGTATTGGTCAGCGATGCGGCGCGGAGTCACAGGCGAAGCCCGGTGCGGCTCAGAACCCCTCGGCGCGGTCCACGATGTACTTCGGGCGGCTGCGGACCTCCTCGTAGATGCGGCCGATGTATTCGCCGAGAATGCCGACCGAGATCAACTGGATCCCGCCGAGGAAGAGGATGAGGATCACGACGGTTGGATTGCCGATGGGGAACGGGAAGCCGGCGAGCTTCATGGCCAGGTAGGCCAGCGCGATCAGGAACGAGGCCCCGGCGATCGCGAAGCCGGCCATCGTACTCAGCGTCAGCGCATAGGTCGAGAAACAGAAGATGCCGTTAAACCCGATACGCAACGAGCCCAGGAAGCGGTTGTAGTTCGTCTCGCCGGCGAAGCGCGCCGGCCGGTCGAACGGGATCAGGCACTGCTTAAAACCCACGACCGCCACCATGCCGCGCAGGAACCCGTGCGACTCCTTGAGGCGCACGACCTCTTCGACGACCCGGCGGCTCATGAGGCGGAAATCCCCCGTGTTGGGCGGGATCCGCACGTCGGCGATCTTGTTGATCACTTTGTAGCCGGTGCCGGCGACGAGCTTCTTGAGCCAGGGCTCTCCCGTCCGCTCACGCCGCTGGGGCAGGACCACGTCGAAGCCCTCGCGCCACTTGGCCATCATCGTCTGAACGAGCTCCGGGGGATCCTGGAGGTCCACGTCCATCACGATGACGGCGTCGCCTCGCGAATACTGCAGGCCCGCGAGCGTGGCCATGGGCTGGCCGAAGCGGCGCGAGAACTTGAGGAGTTTGATCCGCTGGTCGGCCGCGCGGTGCTCGAGGATCACGTCCTCGGTGCGGTCCGGCGACGGGTCGAGGGAGAAGATGATTTCGTAATCCTCGGTGACAGCCGCAAGGATTGGGCGCAGCCGACGGAGGAATTCTGGGATGTTCTTCTCTTCCCGGTAGACCGGGACGACGAGGCTGAGGAGCATGGCGGTGACAGTTACCGGAGGCGCCCGGCCGGGGAAAGGGAAAACGCGGCCGGTATTATTCGATCCCGATGTTGACGATGCGGAATGACCGCGGGCGCGGATCGGCTGCGGAAAGCTCGTAGACGCGATCGGCCACCAGCTCCACCACGGTCTCGACGGTGGCGGAGAGCGGCACGCTGATGCGGTGGGGTTGCTCGAGCGGCAGCTCGGCCGTCGTGGCTTGGCCATTGACGGTGATCGTCAACGGTAGGTCGGTGCGCGCCGGGTAACGGATGACCTCGATCGAGGCCGACGTGTGCTTGGCGGTGGCCGGGAAGCGAAGCTCGGTTTTGCGCCCCGCCCAGCCGTCCTGATCCACTCCTGTGAGCGCGAAAAGGTAGCCGGACTGATGCCAGCCGCGGGTGAAGAGGTCGGTGCGGCTGTGGTTCTCGAAGGTGATGTTCTTGATCAGGAAGGAGCGCTCGCGGTCGCTGTCGGGGATGGCGAAAGTGGCACCCGATTTAAGCGTGACCTGGTTGGTGACCTGCGGCAGGACCGGCACGAAGATGCTCGGGTAGGAGCCGCGCGGCACGACTTGGGTGCTGACGGTGCGGCCGTTGACCAGGACCTCGAGGGCGTTGTCCGCAAGGTTGGACCAGCCCGGCATCTCGAGATCGATCTTGAGCACCTTGAATTCCTCGAACACCGGGGCGTCGAAGTGCGCCTCGCGGCCGATCCAGCCGTCCTCGTCGACGCCCTCGAGCGCGAAACCCTCGCCCTGGCGGTTCGTGATGCTGCGGAACGACACGAGGTCGGGCAGGTCGCCGAGGGAGATCTCGCGCACGAAGGCCGAGAGGTAGCGCGTGTCCCGCTCGCCGTAGGGCATGGACCCGGAGAAATTCAGGCGCACCGTGGTGACCGCTGCCGCCTCGCGGATCAGGCGGGTGAGGGTGAACTCGCCGGAGCGCAGGTTCACGATCTCGGTCGGCCGCTCGTTGAGGGAGATGGTCAGGTCCAGGCCCTTGGTCCGGTACTCCGGCGTGTCGGGCACGTAGCCGCGGAAGGTCAACACCTGGCCGGGGTGGGAGCCGGCGAGCTTGAAGAACGACTCAGGCCCGACCCAGCCGTCCTCGAACAGGCCGGAATATTCCAAGCCGGGATAGCGGGATAGGTCCTGCGGAAACTGGGAGATCCGCGACGGGCGCTCGAGCTTCCGGTACTGCTCGTCGGTGATGATCGAGATGTCGCGGGTGAAGCCGACGAGCCGGCGGTCGTCGAGGTTGAATTTCACGCCCCAGAGGGCCATCAGGCCGGTCTTGCGCTTGGCGATGGGCAGGGCGGGTTCCGCGAAGTCGATGGTGATGTAGGCCTGCTGCTCAAACACCTCGGGCTTGACAATGGGCGAGACGACGCGGGCCGAGCCGCTGCCGACGAAGCCCAGCTTGTAGTCCTCCTCGCCGATCACGATCGCCTGGCGCGGAAGCCCGTAGCGCTCGCCGCCAAGCGGGGTGCGGGTGAAGTCGATCATCACCCGGATGTCTTCCGTCGGGTTGATCACCTTGAACATGTTGTACCGGCCGGTGCCGTGGAAGTAGACGTTGCCGCCGGTGACCGGCTCGGGCTCGCGCTGGAAGAACGCGGCCTTGAAGCGGGCGGACGAGTAATAGTGCGGGCCCAGCTCGGAGTGGATGAAGACGAGGCGGTTCTTCAGGTCCTTCTCCAGCTTGTACTGGTACATGTTCTGGAACGTCCAGCCCGTGTCCTGATTGGCCTTGTTGAAATGGTCGAGGTGGTTGCGGATGCCGACGAAGAGGCGGTTGGCGTAGTCGAGGTGACGCGAGCCCGTCTCGGTCCAGTTGTTGTCGAGCTTGTTGATGGTCATCACCCGGTAGTCGGCGACGTCGCCCTCCATGAGCTCGGGGGGCAGGAAGGCGCGGAGGAGGCTCAGCTTCTCGATCAGGCGCGCCTGCGGCCCGAGGTCCGGGTCGGGCGTGCGGAGGAACTTCAGCACCGCGATGTTCGCGATGTTGTCCATATAGCTGCGGCTGAGGAAGCGGGTGTCGATGCCCTTGGTGTACTGGGCCAGCATCTTGGCGCTGACCACGTTGCTGATGTCCGACTCGATGGCCTCGAACGGGACGTCCTTCGGCGGGTCGAATTGCACCCCCAGCTCGGAGGCGCCGACGATTTCGGAGAGACCGCCGCCGTACGTGCCGAGCGAGGCGTAGCTGTAGTAGACGTGGCTCGGGATCGTGCAGGCGACGAAGATCGCGACGATCCAGCGGCCGATCCGGCGGGTGCGCGGCGCGTCGAGCAACCGGTAGAACTCATGGGCCAGCAGCAGCGTGATCACCGGCTGCGCGAACATCGCGAGCTTGAACAAGCCGAAGTCCTGGCCCTTCACGAAGAGGAAGAAACCGAGCCCGATCATGATCGTCGCGATGTAGCCGGCGGGTTCGCGGCGGAGGAGCTGGTTCAGCGCCATCCAGATGAAGAAGACGAGGAACAGGAGGCCGACCCCGATCTGGATCGAGATGAGGGGATCCACGCCCACCACGCCGAACGCATGGAGGCCGAAGAGCATCGGCACGAACGACGGCACGAGGGTCCAGGGGAAGAGCACGAGGCCGCCGCTCTGGTCATTGATCTCGGCCATGGCGCCGAGGCCGGCGGAGCCGACCGACTGCATGACCAGCGTGTTGATGAATTGGTAGGTGCTGGTGCCGAGGAAGAGGAAGGTGAGGACCGCCGCCCCGAGCACGACCACGCTGAAGCGCTTGATGGCGGTCGGCTCGGTGTAGCGCAGGTGCAGCCAGTAGAGGATGATCGAGATGGCGACGAAGGGCGCGACCTCGGGATAGAAGATGCCGAGGCAGGTGGTGAAGAGCGCCGCGAGCAGGATGCGGCGCCAGGTGCACTCGCGGGTGTTCAGCAGGACGGCGCAGGCCGCGAGCAGGATCGCGATGCCGCCCTGCTGGGCGATCAGCTGGTAGAGCGTGCCGAGGCCGAAGAGCGGGCTGGTGGCGAAGAGGAGGAAGGCGAGGAGGGCGATCTTGCGGTAGCGGCCCCGGTACATCGCCACGGCGCCCATGGCGGTGATCTGGATCATGCTGAACATGATGATCACCGGCATGAACACCTCGTGCGGATTCAGGCCCGTGATCGACGCGGCGAAGGAGAGCACCAGTTCCGAGCCCGGCCGGATCTGCTGCAGGCTGTGCATGAACCAGTAGTGCTGCCCGTAATCGCGGCCCTCGAGCTCGGTCTGCTGCGGCAGGTCGTAGTAGCCGTGGTGCAGGAACCGGTCGGCGGCCAGGCAGTAGTTGGCCATGTCGTCGTTGCCGTACGAGATCCAGTCGAAGCCGAAGCGGAACATCGGCCAGCCCGCGTAGACCACGAACATCAGGACCAGCAGGGCGTACGGGCGCAACTGGCGCCAAGGGAAGACCGGCCGCCGCCACCAGAGGAGCGCCGCGGACGCGACGAGCAGACCAACCGCGAGCCAGGGCCCGAAGGTTTTGACCGGCAGGCCCCAGATGTTGAGGCGGGTCGTCAGCACGATGAGCAGCGCGAGACCGGCGGCCGGCGAGAGGAACCAGCCCCAGAGGACGCCGAGGCGCGGGCGGAGCAGGCTGATCACGGCCTGGCCGACGACCGTGAGGAAGGTGAACAGCGAGAGGATGAGCAGGAACGGAAGCATGTCGTGAAAGTCGGGGGGCTAGAACCGGAGGCCGAGCCCGTGCAGGCGCGCATGGAGCGCCGCCCGGAAGCGGGACTTGCGCGCGTAGTGCTCGATGCGGGTGGGATCGGGGTGGGGGCCGTGGATCCGGGAGCGGATGCGGTTCATTTCTTCGTGACCGGTGGTGTGAATGTGCGCACTGGTCTTCTGCTCAGTGTGCACGCGAAAACAACCCAAGAAATAGGGCAGGCGCACGATCCGGGCGCCGGCCTGCTGGAAACGGGCGATCAGGTCCCAGTCGAGCGCGAACTGGAAGGTGGGATCGAGGCCCCCTACCGCGTTCCAGATCCGGCGGCGGAAGAACAGGGTCTCCTGCGGCACGTAGTCGATCCACTCGAGCGACCGGCGATCGTGCGGCGGCATGATCCAGCGGCCGACCTCGCGGTCGTGGTCGTCGATGATGATCCGGTGGCCGTAGATGACGTCGACGTGCGGGTGGCGGACGAAATACTCCGCGACGAACCGCAGGACCCGCGGGGCGATGAAGTCGTCGGAGTTCAGCCACGCCATGATGTCGTTGTCGTCGCCGGGCAGCGCATCGAAGCCCTGGCGGATGGCGTCGGACTGGCCCCGGTCCTTGCCGGAATGCCAGCCGGCGAGGCGGTCGGCGTAGCGCTGGACGATCTCGACGCTCCGGTCCTTCGAGCCGCCGTCCTGCACGCGGTAGCGCAGCCTCGGGTAGTTCTGGTTGAGGACGCTGAGGATGGTGCTCTCGAGGAACTTGTCCTGGTTGTAGGAGGGCGTGACGATGACGATCGCCGGCAGCCGGGCCTCGGGGAGGCGCCCCCGGTTCGGCAGCCGCAGGTCCCACTGGATCGGCCGCGGCTCGTAGTGGCGCAGGACGCCGAGCTGCATCCAGTAGTCGTCGACGACCTTCTTGAAGGTCCAATCCTTGAGTGGCTGCCACCATTTCTGGCGGAAATAGGATGAGACCGCGAGGGTCGCCTGATGCACCCGGCCGAGGCCCGCGGCCTGGGCGGCGAGCTGGCGGATGAGGGCCTCGCGCTCGTCGCAGGCGCGCTTGAGCTGCTGGATGACGGCCTCCTTCTCGTGGAGCCATTTGCCGTAGCGCTTGATCTGCTCCAGCTCGCAGTAGCCGCGGTTCAGGTTGTCGACGGAGGACCGCAGGTCGCGGATCTCGCGCTCGCGGTCCGTGATGCCCTGTTCGAGCTCGGCGATGCGCCCGTTGCGGTCCTGGAGCCACTGGGCGTACTGGCCGGCCTCGGGCGGCAGGACCGCGAATCGGGCCTGGAGCGCGGCGAGCTCGGCCGCCGTGGTGGCCAGCGCGGCCTCGCGCTGCTGCAGCGTCGCGTTCAACTCGGCGACCTGCCGCTGGAAATCCTTCACGATGTCGGTCAGCTTGAAGATCAGCGTCTCGCGCTCGTTGCACGTGGCCTTCAGCTGCTCAATCTCGGTGTCCTTGGTGTTGGCCTCGGCCTTGAGGGACCCAATCTCGGTGTCCTTGGTATCGGCCTCGGCCTTGAGGGAGGCGATCTCGGTGTCCTTGGTGTCGGTCTCGGCCTTGAGGGCGTTGATCTCGGTGTCCTTGGTATCGGCCTCGGCCTTCAGCTCGCCGATCTCGGTGTCCTTCTGGGCGCACTCGGCCTCGAGTTCGGCCTTGATGGATTCCATCTCCTGCTTGCGCTCCTCGGCGGCGCGCTTGAGGTCGGCGATCTCGACGTCCTTCTCGCGACCGAGGTGGGTGAGTTCCTCGATCTTGTACTGCCGGTCGAGCCGGTCCTGCTGCAGGCGGCGGTAGCGGGGCGTGGCGGCGGCGATGAGCTGGAGGGTGCCGGCGGGGATGTTGTTCGCCTCGTGCACCGCCTCGAGCGGGCGGTCGCCGGCGGCGAGCAGCTTGGTCAGGGCGGCCTGGGCGTCGGCGACCTGCAGGGTCTTGACGCAGGGGGCATCGCCGAAGTGGCAGTCCCAATTGCAGCCGAAACAGGGGAGGGGCTGGATCACCGAGACGGCCTGCCGGGCCACCGGCTGGAACCGCGGCCAGTGTCCGCCGCCGAAAATGGCGGCGATGGGCCGGCCGAGGGCGGCGGCGATGTGCATGGCACCCGTGTCGTGGCCGAAATAGAGCCGGGCGGTGCGGAGGAGGGCGGCGAGCAGGTCGATCTCGCCGTCGCGGCCGAGCCAGATGGGTGGCTTGGGTTGACCGAGCCGCGCGATGCCGGCGGCGACCTCCTCGAGGATCGCGGCCTCGCTGACGTGGCCGAGCAATGCGACGGGCATCTGGTGCTCGCGCTGCAGCCAGGCGGCGGTCTCGGCGAAACCCGCCGGCGACCAGGCCTTGATCTTCACGTTGGCGACACCGGCGGGGAAGAGAGCGACCCAGCTGTTGGCCGGCAGCTTGTGCTGTGCGAGCCATTGGTCGGCGGCGGCTTGGCGGGCGGCGGGCACGGCCAGGCTGGGGGCGGTCCGGGCGACCTTGCGTCCGAGGAGGTGATCGACGAGGCGGAGGTTGTTTTCCCATTCGCGCGCGTTGGGATCAATCTCGACCTGCTCGCGAAGCGAATCCGCGGTCGTGGCGCCGAACTCGAGGGCGAGCGCCGTGGTGAAAAGAGGATCCACGCGGCCCGTCCCAAGGGCGACGCTGCGGGCCTTGGGCAGGCGGGCGGCGAGGGCGACCTCGAGCCAGGTGCGGTTGAGGGTCGCGCCGACGATCAGGTCGGGCGGATTCTTCTGCAGGTCGGCCAACAGCCCATCGAAGGCGGCGCGCCCTTCCGCCGGGCTCTGGCTGAACGGATTGAGCGGCCTCACCCGCCAGCGCAAGTTGCTGGGAAAGAGGGGGGCAAGGCTATCGTAGCCGGGCCGGACCAGGAGCGTGTGGCGGGCCCCGGGCCAGGCGGCCATCAGTTCCCGCAGGGCCGGCTCGAACAGCACAAGGTCGCCGAAGGTATCGGGACGGACGTAGAGGATGTTTTTGGGCGCTACGGGCACGGAAACCGGCTAGGCAAAGGTCTTCGCCGGGGGGTGGCGAGCAAGATTTGCGGCCTCAGTTCGACGGGGACAAACGCTTGTCGAGTCGCTGGATGGCCCACCAGCGGTCGTTCGACTCGAAGGCCTTGTCGAGCAACGCCTGAACGAGGCGCCCGGTCGGCTGGGTGGCCAGGGCCGCGGCGATCTGCTCAGGGGTATGCTCCGGCAGCGGCGAACGGCTGGCGGTGTAGAACAGGTCGTAGGGGAAGATCGGATTCTCGAAGGCTACGACCGGGAAGCCCAGGCGGGTCCACAGCTGCTGGGTCGAGCGCCGGCTGAACAGGTACAGGTGCTCCTCGTTCTTGCCGTGCATGTGATTCAAGAAGACGTCCTTCGTCGCGATGACGTCGGCGTAGCTCAGGTGCTCCTTGTACTCGGGTGTCTGGATGATGAAAAAGCCGTCGGGTTTCAGCAGGCGCGCGCAATGCCCCAGCGTGGCGGCGGGATCGGGCAGGTGCTCGATGACGTCGTTAAGGATGACGACGTCGAGACTGTGCGGCGCAAAGTCCAGTTCCTCGATCCGGCCGGCTTGCACGGGTACGCCGAACGTGTCGCGGGCGAACTGAACGATCCACGGGCTCATCTCCGTCCCGCTGGCGTCGTAGCTGGCCCACCGCAGGAGCGCGACGTAGCCGCCGTGCGCGCAGCCGATCTCGAGCACCTTGGCCGGGGGCAGGCGGCGCTTCAGGAGGAGGTTCAGCCAATGCACGCAGCGCTCGGGCAGGTCGAGGCGGGCCCGTTGGTCGAGCGGCGGCAGGCCGTAGCGCTCGGACTGGCGCTTGAGCCAATAGTCCTTGCTGTAGAGTTCGCCGTTGTCCCGCGTGACCTCGAGGTCGGCGGGCTTGACCTCGGCGGCGGTGACAAGCGTGCCGCACGCCTTGCAGACGTGAAACTCGGGCGAATACGGGGAAAGCGAGTTTTCCCCACACCAGCAGGTTCGGGTGGCGGAGAGGCGGTCAGGCATAGCTGATTTCCAGAGGGAGGCGGGCCGCACCGAAGAAGGGCTGCGGTGCCTGTGAATCGAAAGTGACAGTGATGGGGCCGAGGCCGGTGACGCGGTCGTGGAAAACGCCATGGTTCGGCCCGTCGGGTCCCAGGGCCCCGGCGTCGAGGCCGAGCGTGTACTCGCCCGGCTGCACGTCGAAGCCGAGGCGGAAATCCACCAGGATCTCCTCGCCGGCGGCCAGCGGCGGCAGGGCGAAGTGGAGCTGCGGGGTGCCGGCCGAAAAGATGAGATTCGCCATACGGTCGAACAACTGGAGCCCGAGCGCCGGGTGGGCGACCGCTTCCCGGGCCCGCACGAGCACCCGGAGCGTGCCGCGGCTGCCGAGGGCGACCTCCGGGTCATGGGTGCCGCGGTCGTTGAGGAACGTGGCGGCGGCGTACTCGAGCAGGCGATCACCGTGCCGCGACCGGGCGCGGGCGAGGAGGTCGTGGCTCATCACCTCGCGGCGCTGCTCGGCGTCGACGGTGGGGTGCGTGCCCGCGGCGACGGGACCGGTGGCGGTCTTGCGTCCGCCCAGGGCGAAGTACCGGGTGACGCATTCCTCGGGCGAGCCGTCATGCAGCAGGCGGCCCTCGTGCAGGAGCAGGCCGCGGTTGCAGAGGTTTTGCACGGCGGCGGTATCGTGGGAGACGAAGATGAGGGTGGTGCCGCCGGCGAGGATCTCGCGGATGCGCTCGAAGCACTTCTGGGTGAAGAACACGTCGCCCACGCTCAGGGCCTCGTCCACGATGAGGATGTCGGGCTGCACGCTGACCGCCACGGCGAACGCCAGCCGCATCATCATCCCGCTCGAGTATGTCTTGACTGGTTCGTTGATGAAATCGCCGATGTCGGCAAAGGCCTCGATCTGGTCGTACCGGGAATCCATCTGGCGGGCGGAGAGGCCGAGGATGGAACCGTTGAGGTAGACGTTCTCCTTGCCGGTGAATTCTGGGTTGAATCCCGATCCGAGTTCCAGGAGCGCAGAGATGCGGCCGCGGGTGGCGATGCTCCCGGATGTCGGCTCGAGAATGCCGGCAATCAGCTGAAGCAACGTGCTCTTGCCGGAGCCGTTGCGCCCGATGATGCCGAGGGCCTCGCCCCGGCGGACGTTGAAACTCAGGCCATGCAGCGCGTGGAAATCGCGGTAACCGGAAGCGGCGCGGCTCAGCGCTTGGCGCGGCCCGGATCCGACCGGAAACATCCGACCGACCGCGCTGCAACAAAGTGCCTTCAGCCGGGAGGACGGATGTTGCCACAAACGGTAGGTCTTCGCGAGGTCCCGGGCGGAAATGGCAATGTCATCGGTCATGTTTGGGCCAAGCTAGACAAGAAGGCATGGCGCCGGGTTGCGGCAAGCGTCGAGTTGGTCGCCGAGGCACTGTTCAGCAAGGGGCCAGCTCGCAGCGTCCCCGGGATGCGGCGAACCCGTCAGGGGACCGGCAAGGTAAGGACCAACCGGTGATTCAGGCGCACTTCCCAGGCCTGCATGGGTGCAGGGGCCTGCCGCACGACGAGATGTTGGCGCAACAGGTAATTGATGGGGAAGGGATCACTGATGAATGTCCGGTTGCCCGGCAGGGTGCATCCGATCCGCGCCTGCTTGCCGTCGACATACGTGATCGCGAACTCGAGTTTCGCGGTTCCGATCGAAACTGGCGCCAGAGGCTCGACTGCTCCGGGCGGGCGACCGTAGGGGAGCTCAAAGACCAACGCGTGCAGAAGGGACTTGCCGGACTCCACCGGCGATGGTTCGTCGGACTGTTGAACGCTTGCGGTTAGCCAGGTTCCCAATCCGAAGATGGCCAACACAGGCAACATCCGGCCGAGACAAAGCAGCGGGTATTCCGGGTCCTCGGCGAACGGGGACCAACGATTGAATCGACGGATCAAGGTAAACAGCGTCAGTGCACCCCAACCGGCAGCCCCGAGCCAAAACGCCGCGCGCAATCCGAAAGGCCCGGGATAATCCAGCTCGAGTTCGACAAGGCCAGCCGGTACCGGCACCATCACCAGCCCATCGGGTGACCGGGCCAAATGCACAGACTCGCCCTCGAGCTTTGCCCTATACCCGGGAAGGTACAGCCGCGGTGTTTCAAGCCAGGCTGGGCGCGGTACATCGAGGTTCAAGCGCAGCGGTACCAGGCTTTTCAACTCGATCGGCAACCTGACTCCGGCCAAGGGCAGGACTCGGATATCGGGAGCCTCGGCGGAATCGCGGACAGCGGGATCGCGGACGAACCTGACCTCCACCTGATCCGGTTGGATGCCGCCATGCCAAAGCATGAGGTTGGGATCGCGATTGGACCCCGCTCCGAATGCACGCTCCTCGCCCGATCCCGGAAGATTGTATTCACGTATTACCAGATTGCCGGCAATTTGGATCACACCCACAGGCTCTTGCCCTTTGAAATCAAAATGTAGCAGGTGGCGCGAGGACGGCGCCAGTCGCAAAGGTGGCTGGTATCGACCGCCATAGTCAGTCGATTCGAAGCGAAGCGGCGGGCTGTCAGACGCACTTCGCCCATGAACCGCGATGGAATTAGTCAGGAACGGCTCAAGCGTGTCCCAGTCAAGGAACCGACTTCGGTTTTGCGGATCAACTGCGCCGTTGGAAAAATAGCGGGGAAGTCTGCCATAATACTCGTAGGCGTAGCGAGACATCACGGCATTGCCCGGCACCATAAGCTGGGCCGATGCGCTGGCGCCATGATTGATGCGGTAACCGCGCTGAACGAATTTGACCGCTTCGAACCCGCTCCATCCGCAACCAACTGCAAGGATCACGATTATATCTCGGACGAGGCGGGTGTGCCTTTCCCGAAGGGACGCCAGCAGCTTTGCCGCGAGGAAAACCGCCGCGACCGAAAGGATTGGAAAGAAGCGTTGGGCGGGCCACTTC
>CAZGJB010000067.1:0-13410 GCA_964526145.1 uncultured Opitutaceae bacterium | reverse complement strand
CAGCTTGAATTTCGAGCCTTCCGACGCCGGAGCTTCGGCCGGTTTCGGCGCGGGCGGTGGCTCGGGGGCAGGAGTTGGCGCGGGTGCAGCCGGCGGCGGAGTCGGGGCGGCAGCCACAGGTTCCGGAGCGGGCGTCGCCGGGGCAGGCTCGGTGGTTTGAGTGGTGGCGGCGGCGGGTTCCGCCGTGAGACGGGGCTTGAGCCGGGGGCGTTCCGGCTGGGCGGCCTCAGGCGCCGGTGCGGCCGGTGCGGGTTCCGGGGATGGAACCGGAGCGGCGGCAGGCGCTTCGGCGGCAACAGCTTGAGCGGGCTGGGCAGCGGCCGGATCGGCCGCAAGCTTGGGCTTGAGGCGCAGACGCGGGGCAGCCGACTCCGCGGGGGCGGGCTCCGCCGGAGCCGGGGTGGCCGGGCTCGCCGGGGGTGCGTCGGGCGGGGGCGAGGCAGGTTGGGCACCACCGGCAGCAGGCTCCTCGTTGGGGCGCAAGCGGGGTTTCAGGCGCAGTGCGGGCGGAGGTGTGTCCTCACTCATGCGGCGACCGTAACGAAAATTTGCCGGGGCGCGAAACCAAAAAGATTCGCTCGCGGTCCCAGTCCCAACGTCCTCAATAACCACCCATCATGACCGCTTTCAACCGCACCCTCGTCGTCGCCCTTTCCGTCTCCTCCCTGTTTCTGACCGGCTGCAACGTGTTTTCCAAAGGGCCCAAGAAGCCGAAGGAGAGCAAGGCCATCGCGGGTCAGGTGGAGGAGGAGTTCAAGCAGCGCTGGATCGAGAAGCGCGCGGCCGAGCTGATGACCCGTGGCGTCGCACCTGACATCGCCCGCGGCCAGGCGATCGAGGAGTTCCGCCTCAACTACAGCTACACGACCGCGGCCGGCAAATGAGCAGCGCGCCGGGCCGCGCTCCCGGGCGCGGCGTACTGGCTGCGCTGGGATGCTATTTCATCTGGGGTCTCGTTCCGCTTTACTGGCGGCCTCTGGCGGCGGTCGATGCCCATGAGCTGATCGCCCACCGGTTGGTGTGGTCTTTTGTCTTCACGGCACCGCTGCTGTGGTGGCTCGGCGGATTCCGCGAGGTCTTCGCCGCGCTCGGCACCTGGCGGTCCGCCGGCCTGAACCTCGCCAGCAGCGTGCTGCTGACGATCAACTGGCTGGTCTATGTCTGGGCCGTGAACGCCGGCCACGTGATCGAATCCAGCCTCGGGTATTTCCTGGTGCCTCTCGTCAACGTCGCGCTCGGCCGGCTCGTGCTGCACGAGAAGCTGCGGCCGGCCCAATGGGTCGCCATCGCGCTGGCCGCAGGTGGCGTGGGGCTGCAGTTGGTGCACCTCGGCCGGCTGCCGTGGATCGCCCTCACGCTGGCGGGTACCTTCGGGGTCTACGGCCTGCTGCGCAAACGCTCGCCCCTCGGACCCCTGGCGGGGCTCACGCTCGAGACGATGCTGCTGTTTCCGCTCGCCGCCGGTCTGCTGGCCTGGCGGGCCCAGGCCGGCACGGGGGCGCTGGGTCACGCGCCCGCGCTGGCCCAGGGAATGATCCTCTGCGCTGGCGTGGTCACTTCCATCCCGCTCCTGCTGTTCGCCTACGGTGCCCGCCGCCTGCGGCTGACCACCCTCGGGCTGCTGCAATACGTCGCACCCACGGTGCAATTCGCCCTCGGCCTGTGGGTGTATCACGAGGCTTTCGACCGGGCCCGCGCCCAGTCGTTTGCCTTCATCTGGGCGGGGTTGGCGCTCTATACGGCCGACACGCTCTGGACGCAGCGGCACCGGGCCGCGGGGATGCTCAGTTCGGCCCCGTCGCCAGCAGCTCCATCATGAAGACCAGCGTGGCATCGCGCGGGATGCGGCCGGTGCCACGCGAGCCGTAGGCGAGCTCCGACGGGATGATGACAACCCATTTGTCGCCCGGGCGCATGAGCTGCAGGACCTGATCCCAACCCTGGATGACGTGGCCGCGGCCGAGGCGAAAACGGAAGGGCTTCTCGCGATCGTTCACCTGGTCGAAGGTCTGCCCGTTGAGGAGCCGGCCGACGTAGAGCACCGAGACCATGTCACCGGATTTGGCCTTTTCGCCCGAGCCGGATGCCAGGATGTCGTAACGGATGCCAGTGTTGGTCTTCTTGGCGTTGGGGAAGTTCTGCTCCACCCAGGCCAGGTCCTCGGGCGGCAGTTTTTCACGCTGGGCTTGGAGCGCCAACGGCAGCAGGCCAAGGCCCGCGGCAAGGAGGAGGAGGAAACGGCGAAGCATGAGCGGAGACTAGAACCGGCGCGGGGCCGTTGGCACGGATTTTTTCCGCGCCGGGTGCATCAGGCCCGCAGCGCAGGGTGATCGGCGGCCAGTTTCAGCGCCCGGTGCAGCAGGGTCTTGCCCGGCTCCATGCGGTGCCAGGGCGAGGCGCCGGAGGGATGGGGCAGCGGAATGCAGTCCGCCTCGTGTCCGTGGTAAGTGATGCGGAACGAGCGGCCGATCGTGTCGTTGAGCGGAGCCGCCGGCAGGAACTGGGTGATGGCGAGTTTGCCCACCGGCAGGACGAGCTCGGGCCGGAGCAGGGCGAATTCGCGCTGCAGCCAGGTCGCGCAGTGGGCGATCTCGTCGGGCGCCGGCACGCGGTCGCCGCCCTCCGGCTTTTTGCCCGGAAAGCAGCGGCAGACGGCGGCAAAATAGATGCGGTCCCGCACCTCATCCTCGGTCCAGCCGAACGCGGCGTGGAACCACTTGAAGAGGGTCTTGCCCGCGGTCCACGCGAAGGGCCGGCCGAACTTCGGCTCCTTGTCACCCGGCGCCTGCCCGACGAGGAGCACGCGGCTCGCGACCGGGCGGCCGACCACCACGGGCTTGTGCATCAGCGGACACAGGTCGCAGGCGCGCAGGGCGGCGAGGTGCTTTTCGACGGCGGAGACGGAGGGACGGGGCGAAGCCACGGATTCCACGGATGGCACGGATACCATCCAAGGGAATCAGAAAATGCAGGGACGCACGCGGCATGCGCCCCGGCGGGAATCACCGGCGGCCGCGGCCGCCGAAACGGTTCCAGCCACCGCGACGGTCGCCGTCGCGCGGGTGCTGCGCGGCCTGCTGCCGGCTTTCGCGCTGCTGCGGCGGCTGATCGGGGCGGGGCGTGAAGGGACCGTAGGGGAAGCCCTCGAGCTTGAGCTCGGGAATCTTCGCGCCGATGAAGCGCTGGATGTCGCGGATGTCGCCGGCATTCTCCGGCGTGACGAGGGTGAAGGCGTCACCCACGGCCTGCGCGCGGCCGGTGCGGCCGATGCGGTGCACGTAGTCCTCGGGCTTCTCGGGCACGTCGTAGTTGATGACGTGCGAGACACCGGCGACGTCGATGCCGCGGGCGGCGATGTCGGTCGCGACCATGACTTCGTACTTGCCGGACTTGAAGCCGGCGAGGGCCTCCATGCGCTGGTTCTGGGAACGGTTGGCGTGGAGGACGGCGACGGAGTGGTTGGCGGCCTTGAGGCGGCGGGCGATCTTGTCGGCGCCGTGCTTGGTGCGGGAGAACACCAGCACGCTGTCGAAGTCGGTCTTCTCCAGCAGCGCGAGCAGGAGGTCGAACTTCTGCGCGTAACCGACGGGATAGAGGGCGTGCTTGACGGACTCGTTGACGGTGCGGGCGACGCCGACCTCGATGCGGGTCGGGTTGCGCAGGGCGAAGGAGGCGATGGCCTGGATCTCGGGCGGCACGGTCGCGGAGAAGAGCAGGGTCTGGCGCTCGCGCGGGCAGCGGCCGATGATGTCCTTCACGACGGGCAGGAAGCCCATGTCGAGCATGTGGTCCACCTCGTCGAGGACGAGCGTGTTGATGTCGCGGAGGCTGAGCGTGCCCTCCTTCAGGTAATCCATGAGGCGGCCGGGCGTGGCGACGATGATGTCGACCCCGCGGCGCATCTCGGCGCGCTGGTTGCCGTAGCCGACGCCGCCGAAGATGGCGACGGTGCGCAGGTCGGTGAAGCGGGCGAAGTCGCGGAAGGCGGTCTCGACCTGGGCGGCGAGCTCGCGCGTGGGCTCGAGGACGAGGACCCGGGTTTTGCCGTGGGCGGCGAGCCGGGTCAGGATGGGCAGCGCGAAGGCCGCGGTCTTGCCGGTGCCGGTCTGGGCGGAGCCGATGACGTCGCCGCCGCCGAGCACGATGGGAATGGCGCGCAGCTGGATGGGCGTGGGATCGGAATAGCCGGCGGCTTGGACGCCGCGGAGCACGGGTTCGGAGAGATTGAGAGCTTTGAAAGGCATGTGGATGAAACGAATGACGGATGGATTGGGACGTAGGGCCTGCGCTTGCGCAGGGCCGGTCGGAAAATCGCAACCTGGCACCCGCGCGGACGCTCGCGGCCTCGCGCAAGCGCGAGCCCTACGGGGATCAATCCCCGCCGCAAAGAAAAAGGACGGAGCCCCAAAGGAGCTCCGTCCCTCGAAAATCAGTTGGTTAGGACTGAAGGCTTAGTAACGGCGCTCGCCGCGATCGCGGCCACCACCGAAACCACCGCGGCCACCGCCGCCGCCGCCGCCGAAGCCACGACCGCCACCGCCGCCGAAACCGCCAGCGGGACGCTCTTCCTTCGGACGGGCCTCATTGACGGTGAGCTGACGGCCACCGAGATCGGTGCCATTCATCTTCTCAGCCGCGGCCTTGGCCTCTTCGGCCGTGCCCATGGTGACGAACGCGAAGCCGCGGGGGCGGCCGGTCATCTTGTCCATGGCGACGTAAACGTCGGTGACGGAGCCGAACTGGCCGAAAGCGGAGCGGAGCTCGTCTTCGGTGGTTTTGAACGACAGGTTACCGACGTACAGTTTGGAGTTACTCATGTGATATCTCGTAGATCCTTCGTCCGCTGCCAGGTCCGTTCCCACCGTGGGTTTCGAAATCATCACTTGAGCACTCGCTCAGCCTACGACTC
The DNA here is from genome assembly GCA_964526145.1 of uncultured Opitutaceae bacterium. Lineage (GTDB taxonomy): Bacteria > Verrucomicrobiota > Verrucomicrobiia > Opitutales > Opitutaceae > UBA2377. The sequence continues at coordinate 8,501 of CAZGJB010000067.1, read as the reverse complement.
ACCAGATACTGTCACCTAACGCTATCACTAACGATTCGCGGTAGGACATACCTGCGCGGTATTTAAGCAAGCCTATTCGGGAACACCGATCTGCAACACATTGGTCCGCGCGGACGATGGGACGCGCTTTCAGATCGAATACCGCGCCTTGATGTCGGCCGGCAGCGGCGTGGCGCGGCCGGTCGCGAGGGTGACGAGGGTGTAGTCGGCGTGGCCATCGCACGAGCGCTTGCCGGTCGGCAGCTTGTCGATCTCGAAGGCCACGCGGCACCCCGTGTCGGTGAAGTGCATGATCCACGTCCGCACCACCATGCGGTCGCCCCACCCCAGCGGGCGTTTGAAGTTGATCGTGGCCGAGGCCATGAACCAACCGAGACCGAGCTTCGCGAAATCCTGCATGGACATCTTGTAGTACCGGTCCATCTGCTCGAAGCGCGCCGCGAGCACGTAGTCGAGGTAACGCGTGCTGTGCACGTGCTGATACAGGTCGATGTCGTCGGGGCGGACGGCGAGCTCGGTTTCGAATTTCGTGTAGACGCTGGTTTCCATGGATAAGCCTCATTCCCACAGGCGCTCGATCCGGCGCCGGTCGCGCTTGGTGGGGCGGCCTTGGCCGGGGGCGCCGGCGAGGAGGTGCTGGATGCGCTGCTCCTTGGCCTTCTCGTATTCCTCAGGCGGGGTGAGGTCCGTGCAGTACTCGGGGACCAGCTTGGCGCCGAGGCGCGAATCGGGCACGGCGAGGACGCGCAGGGTGCGGTAAACGATGCCCTGGCGGAAGGTGATGGTCTCGCCGGCGTGCACGGCGCGCGCCGGTTTCGCGGCAACATCGTTGACCTTGACCAGGCCGGCCCGGCAGGCGGCGGCGGCCTCGCCGCGGGTCTTGAAGACGCGAACGCTCCAGAGCCACTTGTCGAGGCGGGCACGATCCTCGGGTTCGGAAAACGACACGGCCGCGAGCGTAGGACACTCGCGGCCGCGGGCAAATGGGAACTGTCGGGAATTACTTCGCGGGCTTCAGCTCGCGGGTCAGCCACTCGTTGAGCAGCTGCTTCTCGTGGCGGAACGGGTCGTCGCGCTGGATGCTGAGCTTCATCATGAAGGCGAGGTCGCGGAGCTCGCGCTTGCCTTCCTTGATGACCTTGCCGTCGCCGCCGGTGAGCTTGAACTCGAGGTCGATGCGCGGCGGGTAGATGTCCTTCACGATGCGGACATCGTTCATCGCGGGATCGCGCCACGGCTCGAAGTCGCCGGCGAGGTCGACCTCGGTGAGGGTGACCGTGAGCTTCTGGCCTTCGGGCACGAGCTGGTTGCCGCGCTCTTCCAGATACTGCTTCAGGCTGTCGAGGTTGGCGGCCTGACCCTTCTCGGAGGCGGAGAAACCGTCGCGCACGTCAACGTACTTGCTTGGGGCCTTGGCGAAGAGGACTTCGACCTTGCCGGGGGCCTTGGCGGCCTCGGCCGCGAACGCCGGCAGGGCGGCCAGGAGACCCGCGGCGAGGGATAGAATAATGCGATGGGCTTTCATGGTGCTCACTCCGACATAGACTATGCAAAAAGGTTTCATGTGCAACCGCGACGCGGAGCGGAGGTAAGCTATGATATTGGGTAGCGTCCGGCCTCCGGACGGACGGTTTGGCCTGCGCACGCCGAACGGCCCGCCCGGCCTGCCCGCCGAAGCCTTGGCGAAGGCGGGAGGTCGGGCCCTACCCACTGACAGGTACCGCAATCTTGGCGATCTTCACGGCGGTGACCTTGTACTCGGGGGTCTTGGTGTACCGATCGCGTTGGGAGGTCGTGATCTGGTTCAGGAAGACCCGGGCGCAATGGAAGGTCGTATAGACCTCGCCGGGCTTGACCGTGCCGCTGATGCGGACGGGCAGGTCGGCCGAGCCCTGCTTGCTGGACAGGCGCACGATCTCGCCGTCGGCGATGCCGAGGCGTTCGGCATCGCCCGGCGCGAGTTGGAGGAAGTCCGTCGTGGCCATGCGCTGGTTGGGCGTCTGGCCGGTCTGCGTGGCCGCGTTGTACTGGAAGAGGTTGCGACCGGTGGTGAGGACGAACGGGAACTCGGGGCTGGTGACGTCCGGCACCGGCAGGAACTCGATGCGCCGGAGCGCAGTGGTGAGGCCGTGGGTGAAGTGCTCGGCGTGGAGGATCGGCGTGCCCGGATCATCCTCGTCGAAGCAGGGCCATTGGAGGCCGCCGAGCTGGTCGAGGCGCGCGTAGCTGATGCCGGCACCCTCGGGCCAGAGGGAGCGCACCTCGTCCCAGATCTCCTCAGCCGAGCGGTAGGCGAAGTGCTCGCCCTTGCCCATGGCCTTGGCCACGGCGCAGACGATCTCCCAGTCGGAGCGGGCCTGGCCGCGCGGCTTGGCCGCACCGCGGACGCGCTGGATGCGGCGCTCGCCGTTCATGAAGGTGCCGTCCTTCTCGAAGGACGAGGCCGCCGGCAGGAACACGTCGCCGAACTCGCGCGCAGTGGCGTTGAGGAAGAGATCCTGGACGATGACGAGGTCCACCTGCTCCAGCGCCCGCCGCGTCTCGTGCGCGTTGGGGTTGGTCATCAGGATATCGTAGCCGATGGCCCAGAGCGCCTTGAAACGCCCGGCGGTGGCGGCCTCGAGCATGTCGATCATGTTGAGGCCGGGGTGGGTTGGCAGCGGCGTGCGCCAAGCGGCCTCGAAGCGCGCGCGGTCCTCGGTGAGCGGCACGTAGCCGGCGAGGAGCTTGGGCTCGCAGCCCATGTGCGGGGCGCCCTGCACGTTGTTCTGGCCGCGGAGCGGGTTGATGCCCGTGCCGGGCTTGCCGACGTTGCCGGTGAGGAGGGCGAGGTTGACGAGGGCCATGATGCCCTCGGTGCCCTGCACGTGCTCGGTCATGCCGAGGCCGTGGACGCTGAGGGACGGCTTGGCACCGGCGTAAAGCCGCGCAGCCTGGCGGATCTTGGCGGCGGGGACGCCGCAGATCGCCTCGGCCTTCTCGGGCATGAACTCGCGGATGAAGTCGCGGTACTCGTCGAACTCGGTGAGCCGACCGCGCACGAACGCCTCGTCGACGAGACCCTCGTCAAGGATGGCCGCGCCCATGGCGTTGAACAGGACGACGTTGGTGCCCGGGCGCAGCTGCAGGTGCAGCGTGGCGAACTCGGTGAGCTCGATCTCGCGCGGGTCGACGATGATGAGGTTGGCGCCGCGGCGGGCAGCCTGCTTGATGCGGGCGCCGGTGACAGGGTGGCCCTCGGTGGGGTTGGCGCCGCAGACGAGGATGGTCTTGGCGAGCTCGATCTCGTCGAGCGAGTTGGTCGCCGCGCCGGTGCCGAGGGTCATCTTCATCGCGGCGGCGGTCGGCGAGTGGCAGACGCGGGCGCAGCAGTCGATGTTGTTGGTGCCGAGCGCGACGCGGGCGAACTTCTGGGCGACGTAATTTTCCTCGTTGGTGCCGCGGGCGGAGCTGAGGACGCCGATGCTGTCGGGACCGTGTGCCTTGGCAATGGCGGCAAAGCGCTCGGCGATGTAGGGGATGACCTCGTCCCAGGTGACGTCCTGCCATTTGCCGTCGCGGCGGATCATCGGCTGGGTGATGCGCTCCTCGGCGTAGACGTAGTCGAAGGCGTAGCGGCCCTTGACGCAGGTGTGGCCGTGGTTGCTGGGACCATCGGACGGGCGGATGGTGGTGATCATGCCGTCGCGCGTGCCGACGTTCACCTCGCAGCCCGTGCCGCAGTACGAGCAGATGGTCTTGGTCCACTCCGTGGGGATGCCGCGGGCGAGGACGGTGAGGTCCTCGAGCGCGCCGGAGGGGCAGGTGTCGACGCAGGCGCCGCAGCTGACGCAGCCACCGTCGAGCAAGGTCTCGCCGCGCACGGGGTAGATGCGGGTCTCGCCGCCGCGGTTCCACGCCTTCCAGACAAACTGGCCCTGCACCTCGTCGCAGATGCGCACGCAGCGGTAGCACGTGACGCACTGCGACATGTCGATGTTGATGTACGGGTGCGAAGCATCCTTCAGGTAAGGCACCTCGGGCTGGGGCGCGGTGCGGGAGCCGCCGGCCTTGACGTCGTACTGCCGCAGGTAGCGGTGGAACTGCTTGTCGGGATACTCCGCGACGGCCTCGGCGGGATAGTTCTTCGCGATGAGACCGAGCAGGGTCTTGCGCACGTCCTCGACCGCGGGTGAGTGCGTCTGGATCTCCATGCCATCGCGCAGCTGGGTGTTACAGGCGGTGACGAGGGCGTTGAAGCCCTTGACCTCGACGGTGCAGAGGCGGCAGGAGCCGTAGGGCTCGAGGCGGTCGTCGTGGCAGAGGGTCGGGACCTCGAGGTCGATCTGCCGGAGCGCCTCGTTGATGGTGAGGCCCTCGGGGAAGGAATGCGCCCGGCCGTTGATGGTTACTTGAAGCATGGCTCGATCTCCGTGGGGTAGTAGCGCAGGATGGATTCCGCGAAGCGGGCGAGGCCCGTGCCGTGGCCGCAGAGGCTGGCGAGCTTGAGCGCGGTGACGAGGCTGCGGCATTCCTGCAGGTCGGCCTTGGTCGCGTCGCCCGCAATCGCGTTGGCAAAGATCTCCTCGACGCGGCCGCTGCCGCTGCGACACGGCGTGCACTTGCCGCAGGACTCGTAGGCGCCGAAGGAAAAGACGTGTTCGACGAGGTCGGGGATGGACGTGTGCTCGTCGAAGGCGACCACGCCGCCGTGGCCGACACCCGCGCCGATGGCGCCGAGTTCCTCGAAGCCCAGCGGCGTGTCGAGCAGGTGCGGCGGGATGACGCCGATGATCGGGCCGCCGATGATGACGCCCTTGAGCTTGCCGCCGTTCTTCAGGCCGCCGCCGAGTTCCTCGACGATGCGGCGCACGGTGAGGCCAAACTCGACCTCGTAGAGGCCGGGGCGATTGAAGAGGGAGTTGAGCGAGAGAGCCTTGGTGCCGCGGCTCTTCGAAAAGCCGAGCGCGGCGTAAGCGGCGCCGCCGTGGTTCACGATCCACGGGATGTTGGCGAGGGTTTCGACGTTGTTGAGCAGGGTCGGCCGGCCGAAGAGTCCGCGCTCGGTCGGGTACGGCGGACGCGCCATGACCTCGGGCCGCTCGCCCTCGATGGAGCGCAGGAGCGAGGTTTCCTCGCCGCAGACGTAGCTGCCGTGGCCGGCGTAGACCTCGAGTTCGAAGGCAAACGCGGAACCGCCGACCTGCGGCCCGAGCCAGCCCGCCGCCCGGGCCTCCGCGATCGCAGAGCGGAGAATGGTGCCGGACAGGGGATACTCGGTGCGGAGGTAGATGTAGCCCTTCGAAGCGCCCACGGCAAAACCCGCGAGGATCATGCCCTCGATGAGGCTGTGGGGATCGTCCTCCATGAGGTAGCGGTCGATGTAGGCGCCGGCGTCGCCCTCGTCGGCGTTGGCCACCACGTATTTCTGCCCGGCCGGCTGCGAGGCGACGGCGCGCCACTTGCGGCCGGTGGGAAAGCCGGCACCACCGCGGCCGCGCAGGCCGGACTGGTCAACCGCGGCGAGCACCTGTTCGGGCGCCGCCTGCAGCGCTTTGGCCAGGGCAGCGTAACCACCCTGCGCCCGGTAAGCGGCGACGCTGCGCACGGAGCCGGTGGCGAGGCGACCGAGGACGATGCCATGCGGTGCAACCACGGTCACGGGCGGACGCGGCTGGGTCTGGCCCTTGGCGGGGGCGGCGAAGCATTCGCCGAGGCAGTAGACCCGAGGGTCGTTCAATTGGGCCTCGGCCCAGCGCGCCGGATTGAGGTGCCGGGCGGCGAAACACGCCGTGCCCTGGCAGGCCTTGCCGGCGTGGCCGCCATGGGCCAGGTGGTAAAACGATTCGACGTCGGCGCGCAACGCGTGCGTGCCGGGGGGCATGGATGGAGCCTGGGTGTGGTTCATGTCGTCGGACGACTGCGGCGGGACCGCCGGGGGTCGGCGGTTGGGGGAGCAATCCCCAGTTCACGCGCCCCGGGCCGGGTTTGTCCAGACACAATGCCGGGTCCGGCTGAAAGAACAAAATCTGCGCATCGACTTTTCATTTGGCCCGATCCCGCTACCGTGCCGCTGCCATGCTCCCCGCCCTCCCCCGCTTTTCCGGCCAGACGGTTCCCGTCGACTACGAGCGCGGGTTTGTGACCGAGGTGCAGGTAATCCGCCGCCTGCCGCCCGACCCGCGCATGCTGCGCTTCCTGCTCATCTGCTGGGTGGCCATCGCGATCAAGCACGTGGCGGTGATCTACGCCTGTCTCCATTGGCCGGTGCCCTTCCACCAGCTCTGGATCAACGCCCCCACGTTTGCGCTGGGGCTGCTCGCCACCGGAGTCTATTGGCGCCGGACCTGAGCGGATTTTCCGCTCGCCGCCGGGCGGTTCCCGCCGGCAGAAGATACCTCCCATGCCCAACGTCCCCGGTCTCCGCAGTCCCTACATCCGCGTCGGTCGCCTCGTCTATTTCGGCCGCATGCTCGACAAGATCCGCCTCCAGGCCGCCGGGCGACTGCCGCTCGAGGAATACGGCGCCAACCTCGGCAAGGGCTTCGACGCCCGCTGCTGCAGTTTCCTCGGCGTGAACTACGAGGAACTCAAGGCTCGTGTCCTCGCCGGCGACCTGACCGACGAAGAGGCCCTCGCCTGGTGCCACGAAAAGGGCGGCGCCCGCACCGATGAGCAGTGCGAGGTCTGGAGCGGATTCATGATGAAGCGCGGCTGGCGCGACGAGGGCCGCAAGGTGCTCGAACGCCGCATTGGCGAGTCCAAGCTCGAGGGCAAGCCCATCGAGACGATGTTCGATTACCTCGATTTCGACGAGGGTCGCGACTCGGTGTCGACCCGCGCCTGGGAGGGCTGACGTGAAGGCTCTCCGCGCCCTGCGCGTCCTGGCCGCGCTGGCCAGCGTGCTCCTGCTCCTGGCGGTGCTCGTCGGCGCCTGGTTCTATCTCCAGCTGCGCGCCAGCCGGCCGCAGCTCGACGGCACCGCTTCCCTGGCCGGCTTGGCCGCCGCGGTGCGCGTCGAGCGCGACGCGCTGGGCATCCCGACGATCTACGCGGCCAACCGCGCCGACACGGCCCGGACTTTGGGCTACCTGCATGCGCAGGAACGCTTTTTCCAGATGGACCTCCTGCGGCGCCGCGCCGCGGGTGAGCTGGCCGAACTCGTCGGCCGCCGCGCCCTCCCAGCCGACCAGGCGGTGCGGATCCACGGCTTCCGCGCGGTGGCGCACGCCGCCCTCGCGGCCGACACCCCGGAGCATCGCGCGGTGGTCGAGGCATACACCGCCGGCGTGAACGCCGGCCTAGCCGCGCTTGGCGAGGTGCCCTTCGAATACATCATCCTCCGCACCGACCCGCAGCCTTGGCGGCCCGAGGACAGCTATCTCGTCATCCACGCGATGGCGCTCGAGCTGCAGGACTCAAAAGGCGCCCACGAACGCGCCCTCACGCTGGTGCGTGACGTCTACGACCAGAGCGTCGCGGATTTCTTCACGCCGCTGCAGACCCCCGCGGACGCCGCGCTGGACGCCAGCTCCGAACCGCTGCCGCCGGTCCCGCCGCCGTCGCGGATCGACCTGCGCCGCCGGGCGGTGACGTCGGCCGCGACCGACGCAGGCTTCGACCCCTACCCGGCCGGCAGCAATGCCTTTGCCCTCGCGGCCAGCCGCACCGCAACCGGCGGCGCCTTGCTCGCCGGCGACATGCACCTCCGTCTCGGCGTGCCCAACACCTGGTATCGCGCCGCGCTGATCTGGGATGCCGGGGACGGCAGCTCGCACCGGGTCACGGGCTTCACCCTGCCCGGCGCCCCGGCCGTCGTGGTCGGAAGCAACGGCCGCATCGCCTGGAGCTTCACCGACGCATTGGTCGACACGAGCGATGTGGTCGTCGTCGAACCCAACATCATCGACCGGTCGCTCTACAAACGCGGCACGGAGAACGTCGAATTCGGCCGCCGGCCCGAGGTTATCCAAGTGAAGGGCGGCGACCCCGTCACCCTCGAGGTCGAGACCACCGTCTGGGGTCCGGTCATCGGCCTCGGCGAGAAGAACCGGCCCCTCGCCCTGCGTTGGATCATGCACGAGCCCGGCGCGGCCAACTACAACCTGATGGGACTCGAGACCGCGACCGACGTCGGCGCTGCGGTCGCCCTCGCCCACATCGCCGGCATCCCGGCCCAGAATTTCGTAGTCGCCGACGACACCGGCAATATCGCCTGGACCGTCGCCGGTCGCCTGCCCAGGCGCGTCGGCTACACGGGCCGCTATCCGGTGGCCTGGACCTACGGCGATCGTTACTGGGACGGATTCCTGCCCCCGGCCGAGATCCCGATGATCCGTTTTGCGGCCGATGGCACTGCGACTGCCGGGACGGGGTCGATCGCCGGGCGACTCTGGAGCGCCAATCACCGTCACGTCGGCGGACCCGGGCTCGAGGCCCTGGGCGATGGCGGCTTTTTCGGCCCGGCCCGGGCTGGCCAGATCCGCGACCGGCTGACCGCGCTGACCCAGGCGAAGCCGGCT
>CAZGJB010000066.1:0-13450 GCA_964526145.1 uncultured Opitutaceae bacterium | reverse complement strand
CATCCCGGTCACCGTGCTGGCGTACGAATGGATCGCCGCCCGCTTCAACGGGACCGCGGTCATCGCCGACATCCGCGCCGGCGGCTGGTACTGGCGCCGCGGCCTGAGCGTGCTCGTCTCGAGCACCGTCGTGTGGACCCCGGCCGTCTTCATCATCTACGCCCTCCCCACCGCCCTGCAGCTCCCGCTGCAAAATCTGGTGTTGTGCTTCTATACGCTCCTGGTTGCGCACCTGACGGCGAGGCGGCATTGAGGGCGGCTGCGCCCCCTTTAGTCCTTTCGGCTCATGACGCCTGCGGCAATGCCCGGTAGAGTCTTTCCCATCATGTCCGTCGCCACCTTGCGCCCGCGTCCTCCCGTGCTCTCGCTCATCGGCCGCACTCCCCTGCTGCCGCTGCGGTTCGCCGCCGATGATCGCACGATCCACGTGAAGGCCGAGTTCCTCAATCCCAGCGGCTCGGTCAAGGACCGGCTCGCGTTGTGCATCATCGAGGATGCCGAGCGCCGCGGCCTGCTGCGGCCGGACTCCATCATCCTCGAATGCACGAGCGGCAACACCGGCATCTCACTGGCGATGGTCGGCGCCGCCAAGGGCTACCGGGTGAAGATCCTGATGAGCGACACCGCCAGCGTGGAGCGCCGCTACCTGATCGAGCAGTTCGGCGGCGAGGTGCAGCTCTTCAAGGCCACCGGCGGCTACGGCACCGGCATCGCGATGGCCAAGGAGATGGCGGCCAAGGATGACCGCTATTTCCTGCCCTGCCAGTTCGAGAACCCCCTCAACGCCCACGACCATGAGCAGTACACGGGGCGCGAGATCATCGCCCAACTGCCCGGGCCGATCGCCGCCTTCGTCTCCGGCTACGGCACCGGCGGCACCATCACCGGCTGCGGCCGGGCCCTGCGCGCCGCGCACCCGGAGGTGAAGATCTACGCGATGGAGCCCGCCGAGGCCGCGATGCTCTCGGGCGAGATGCCCTGCTGCCACTCCATCGAGGGTATCGCCGGCGGCTACGTGCCGCCGCTCCTGCGCGACGCGCACATCGACCAGGTCATCAAGGTCAGCAGCGAGGAGGCGCTCGACATGACCCGCCGCCTCAACCGCGAGTTCGGCCTCCTCGTCGGCACCTCCAGCGGCGCCAACGTCGCCGCCGCCCTCCGCATCGCCCGCGACCTCGACCCCGCCGCCCGCGTGGTCACGATCCTCTGCGACCGCGCCGAGCGCTACTACTCCACCAAGCTCTTTAAGCACTGACAGAACGAACCGGGATTTATGTAGAAATCAGGAAAGCAGGAACCGATCGCTGGCTTTCTTTCCTGATTACCTGATTTCCACATTCAACAAACCCGCCTTCCCCGGGGAAGAATTCCCCTCCCCGGTTGCTCCCACTCCGATCCTCACTACCCTCTCCGCCATGAAGTTTCTCCGCCCGATCCTGTTCGCCCTCCTTGCCCTGTCCGCCCTCTGGCCCGCCGCCGCCTCCGCCCAGGTCAAGGCGTCGCTCGTGGCCGATGTCACCAGCGTCCAGCCGGGCCAGCCCTTCACCGTCGCGCTGCGGCTCGAGCACACGCCGCATTGGCACACGTACTGGATCAATCCCGGCACCGGCCTCGTGACCACCCTCGCGTGGACCCTCCCCGACGGCGTGACCGCCGGCGACATCCAGTGGCCCGCGCCGAAGGCCCTGAAGGATCACACCGGCACGATCGTCGGCAACGGCTACGAGGGCGACCTGCTCCTCCCCGTCACCATCACGCCGCCCGCCACCCTGGCCCCCGGCAGCAGGCTCACCCTCAAGGTCGCCGCCGAGTGGCTGATGTGCGAGGATTCATGCATGCCCGGCAGCGCCGACCTGCAGCTCACGCTGCCCGTCACCGCCGAGGCGGCCGCACCGCATCCGACCTTCGGCCCGCGCCTCGCCGCCGTCCTCGCCAGCCTCCCGCGCGCTGACGCCGCCTGGACCCCGAGCGCCACGCGCGACGGCAACACGATCACCCTCACCGTGAAATCCGCCCAACCCGGCGCCCACGTGCCGGCCGGCCTGCGTTTTTTCGCTGACGACAACCTCGTCGCCTACGAATTACCCCAGACCATCGCGTCCGACGGCGCCGGCGGTTTCGTGCTGACGCTCCCCGTCTCGCCCGACGGCCCGGCGGATGCGACCCAGCTCGTCGGCGTCCTCACTGCGGACAACGGCTGGCGCGCCGATGGCACGCTGCCGGCGCTGCGCGTCGAGGTCCCGTTCACCAAGCCCGCCTCCGCCCAGCCTACGGCGGGCGGGGCCCCGTCCGCTTCCGCTGCCACGCCGCCTGCCGCTCCCACGGGCCTGCTGGGCACGCTCGCCCTCGCCTTCGTCGGCGGCCTCATCCTCAACCTCATGCCCTGCGTCTTCCCGGTGCTCGGCATCAAGATCCTCGGCTTCGTCAACCAGGCCGGCAGCGAGCGCAGCAAGGTCGTGATGCACGGCCTCGTGTTCACGCTCGGCGTGCTGCTCTCGTTCTGGGCGCTGGCCGGCGTGCTGGCGGTGCTGCGCACCGGCGGTGCCGAGCTGGGCTGGGGCTTCCAGCTGCAGTCGCCCGCCTTCGTCTTTGCGCTGACGATCCTGATGCTCGTCTTCGCGATGAACATGAGCGGCGTGTTCGAGTTCGGCCTGAGCGCGACGGGCGTCGGCGCCGGCCTGCAGATGAAGCAGGGCTACGGCGGCTCGTTCTTCACGGGCATCCTCGCGACCGTCGTCGCGACGCCTTGCTCCGCGCCCTTCCTCGCGCCCGCGCTCGGCGCGGCGCTGGCGCTGCCGGTGTTTGAGTCGTTCCTCATCTTCACGGCGATCGCGATCGGCCTTTCCGCGCCGTACCTGCTGCTCTCGATCTTCCCGCAGGCCATCAAGGTCCTGCCGCGGCCGGGCGCGTGGATGGAGACCTTCAAGCAGTTCATGGCGTTCCCGCTGTACGCCACCGTCGCCTACCTCGTGTGGGTGCTGGCCGGGCAGACCAGCGAGGGCGGCATGCTGATGGCGCTCTTCGGCCTCGTGCTCGTCGCCCTCGGCGTCTGGTTCTACGGCCGCTGGAACGCCCCCGGCGCCTCCGCCGGCCGCGCGCGTTTCGGCATCGTCGCGGGCGCGCTCGCCTGCGCCGCGGGCCTGTGGACCGGCTGGCCGCAGCCGCCCGCGCCGACCGAGATCGTCTGGGAGAAGTGGAGCGAGGAGGCCGTCGCCAAGTACCGCGCCGAGGGCCGCCCCGTGTATGTCGATTTCACCGCGCGCTGGTGCGCGACCTGCCAGGCCAACAAGAAGCTGGTTTTCGCATCGTCGGAGGTTCTGAAGTATTTCGCCGACCAGAAGGTCGTGGCCCTCAAGGGTGACTGGACCAACAAGGACCCGAAGATCACCGCCGAGCTGGCCAAGTACCAGCGCAGCGCCGTGCCCTTCAACGTCATCTGGCTCCCGGGTAAGAGCGAACCGATCCTGTTGCCGGAGCTTCTGACGCCCTCGACCGTGCTCGACGCGATGAAGGGCTGAGCGGGCGGGATCAATCCACCACGACCGTGGGGGCGCCCAAGGCGGCCTCAGGCGGGACGGTCCAGAGCCACACCGGCAACCAGACTTTGTAGGGCGCGTTCCAGCCGGCATCGGCGAACGGCACGAGGCGGACAGGGATGTCCTGCTCGCGCGGGCCCTTGGCCACCTCGGGGATGGAGGCGGCGCGGACCTCGAAGACCGCGACACCCGGCAGCGTGGTTGCCGTCTCCGCTGCCGGCACGGGCGCGAATTTGACCGCGGCGATGTCGCGCTCGAAGAGCTGGAAGGTGCCGACCTTCCACCGGGGGTTGACCCGGTCGTCCGCCGCCAGCACGAGCGGACCGTAAAGCACGGCGGCCAGGCCCACGTTGCCGTGGGTGCCGAGGACGAGGCGCGGGCGCGCCGGGATCGTCAGCTCCACGACGTCACCGGCCTGCCATTCGCGCCGGATCGCATGATAGGAGCCCGCGGTCGCGGCCGTCGTCGCGCCCGCGGCAGTCACCGTGGCCCCGCGCGCCCAGCCGGGGATGCGCAGCTTCAGCGTGAACGGGCCAGGTCGGTCAAGCTCGGCCAGCGTGAGGCGGATCGATTCGCCCAGCGGGTAGTCGGTCTCCGCGCGCAGGGTGGCGCGGCGGCCGTCCGGCAGCGCGAACCGGTATTCGCCGCGCTCGTAGAAGTTGACGATCGCGCCGTCGGCATCGGCGCCGGCGGCCACCGTCGGCAGCAGCGCCACGCCGCGGGGGCCGCTGGAAAGGCAGCAATGGCCGGCGAAATCCTCCGAGAACGGCTTCCGGTTGTCCTCGAGCTCGACGTAGTAGCCCCAGCTGCGTCCGTCCGGCCGCTGCGCCGCGAGGAGCTGGTTGTAGGCGGTGCGCTCGAGCTCGTCGGCGAACGCCGCCTCGCCGGTCAGGCGGAGCAGGTGGGCGTTGAGCTGCAGCCACGTGACGGTGACGCACGTCTCCGCGACGTTCTGCCGCGCGTTGGGCAGCTCGTGGTCGGCGTGGAAGTGCTCGTGGTGGCTGCACGTGCCGGTCAGGTAGAGGCGGCGGGCGGTGATGTCGGTCCACGCGTGTCGCACGGCCTGGAGGATCTGCGGTTCGCCGGTGACGCGGTACAGCTCCAAGACGCCGTTGAGGCAGGACATCATTTCGTAGGCCTTGGCGTTGGCGACCTGGTGGACGCCCTTGCCGGCGTTGAGGTCGGAGATGAGGCGCGGCCCCTTCGGCCCGTCCCAGGCGCGGAGGATCATGCGGCAGAACTCGAGGTAGCGCGGCTCGCCTGTCAGGCGGTAGAGCCAGACCATCGGCTCGAGCACGCTGCTGTGGGCCATGCCGACGTGCGGGCTGCCCTCGAGGATGCTGCGCTGGCCGGGGGCGTCGCCGAGGTCGTGGACGAGCAGGTCGGCCATGCGCCGGCAGGCGGGCAGCGGCGTGGTGTCGCCGGTGTAGCGGATGTAGGTGAGCAGGCCAATCAGGTTGTACTTGTGCGCCCACACGTCCCACGAGATCCAGCGTTTCTCCGGCAGGTACGTGCCGAGGTAGCCGTCCGGCTGCTGGCAGGCGAGCAGGCCGGCGACGACGCGGTCGAGCTTCGAGCGCAGGGCCGGGTCGCCGGTGTTGGCCCAGGCCAGCGTGGCGGCGTGGAGCCACTTGCCGACGTGCTCGCCGTCCCAGGCCTGGAGGCCGGGGCGCGACCGGTAGCTGGCGAGGAGCCGGTCCTCGTCGACCGCGAGGAGGCGGTTGGCGGCGTTGGCCGTGATCCGGCGCCCGAGGAAACCCTCGAGGTGGACCTGGGCCGGCTCGGCCGGCACCTGCCGATCGGCGACTTGCGGTGGCACCGCAAACGCCAGGGGCTCCGCCGAGGCGGCGGGAGCCATTCCCAGGGACATGACGACGAGACCGGCGCGAGTTGCCATACGCATGAGGTTTGAGGGCTGAAGGGCAAGGAGTTGACCACGTCCCGCCCCGGCGTGTCGAGGCCGGCAGTGAATATTTGCCGTGCGCGCCCAGAAAACGCTGGCGGTGCCGTTCAGACGTGCGAGATTATCCCCAGCTCTGCCTCCCTGGCTCGGCACAATCCCCGTCTCATGTCTGAACACACCCTTGGTGGCAAAGTGGAGCCCAAGTTCTCCCTTTGGCGCTTCCTGCTCGTCAACGTCATCTCCCTCGCCGGGCTTTGCCTCGTGCTGGCCCTGCTCGCCCCGGGCGTCTGGCAGGCGCAATTATCCGCCGGCTGGGCCGCCATCGTCGGCGTCATGCTGGCCGTGCACCTCGCGGCGGCGTTCGTGGAGTTCTTCTTCCACCGCTACGTGCTGCACGCGCCGCTGGTCCCCTTCCTCGCCTACTTCTACCGGCAGCACACCCTGCACCACGCGTTGACCCGCGTCGGTTATCAGAAGGGCCGCCACACCGGTGAGTCCATCCCCTGCCTGGTCGAGAACCGCTACCCGATCGTCGAGGAGAAGCAGTTCGAGGCCTCCTACTTCCCGTGGTATTCGCTGATCGTGTTCACACTGGTCGCCTGCCCGGTGCTCGTGCCGCTGCAGTTCCTGTTCCCGGCGGCGCCGGTCATGCTGGGCGGGCTCTTCGCCACCTTCCTGTCGCTCGTGCTCTACGAGACGATCCACGCCGTCGAGCACTGGCCGCAGTCGACCTGGGACCGGCTCGTGGCGCATCCGTGGCAGGGGCGTTTCTGGCGCAAGGCCTACGCCTTCCACCTGCGGCACCACGCCGACATCCGCTGCAACGAGGCGATCTCGGGCTTCTTCGCCCTGCCGGTGCCCGACTGGCTTTTCGGCACGTACGTGGATCCGGAGACTCTCTACCGCCATGGCGAGACCGCCCCGCCGGCGGAGTTCGTCAGCCCCGTGCCGCGCTTCGCGTTCCTACGCTGGCTCGACCGCCGCGCCGCGCAATCGGTGCAGTCCCGCCGGCAGCGCCAGCGGACGGCCTGAGGCGCGCCTTAGGTAGGGCCTGCGCTTGCGCAGGGCCGGTTTGGGCATGCGCCGCTCAGCGGGCGCTGGTCAGTGCGGCGGGCACGTGCTCCTCGAACTTCCGCTGGCAGGGGCCGATCATGAGCACCGATTCCTCGGGTCGTGCCTCGACCTCGCCCTTGATCACCCGGTAGGCGATCGCGGTGGTTTCGTCGGCGGTGGACAGCCTCACGCTGTCGAGCACCATGCCGTCTGCATTCATGATGGTGATTCTGATCGTGTTCATGGCGGGTTTCTTGCCGTGACTGGCGGTGTCTGCGTTATCCTGACAGAGGGGTTGCGATGCGATCAGTCGTCGAAAGGGGCGCCGTGAAGTGTCCGCGCAGACGACGCTTCTACACCCGCAGGCGCCCGGTAACAAGCCATCATCGTCCCGGCACGCAGGGCCGACCCAAACCCCAAAAACGCATTGAGCCTCCTCGAAATAAATCGGGGAGGCTCATTACGATGCGGGGCGCACCCGCTG
Source organism: uncultured Opitutaceae bacterium (assembly GCA_964526145.1). Lineage (GTDB taxonomy): Bacteria > Verrucomicrobiota > Verrucomicrobiia > Opitutales > Opitutaceae > UBA2377. The sequence continues at coordinate 6,474 of CAZGJB010000066.1, read as the reverse complement.
GCGCGGCAATGGCGCTTATCTTCGTCTTGGTTTGGCGGAGTCTACTGAGTTTTTAGCTTTTGGACTGCTACCTAACCTTTCTCTTTCGTGTGGCCCCGTGGCCACGCCTGAAAGGTACACCCAAACACCGGTGAATGCCAGCGGATAGTCGGCGCCGCGCGATCGCCGCAAAGTCCGGGCCTCGGCAAGAAACGCGCAGGAGTTCGGATTGTCACACCGGAGGCCCGCCGGTAGCCAAGACCATGGCCATGACCCATCGCGCCCGCATGCTGGCGGCGATCCGCGGCGAGTCCACCGACCAGCTGCCTTGGGTGCCGCGCCTCGATCTCTGGGCGATTGCGCAACAGGCGCGCGGCACGCTGCCACCGGCGCTCGCCGGCCTCGACACCGCCGGCCTTGCCGATGCCCTGGGGACCGGCTGCCACGCGGTGCGGGCAGACTTCACCCGGCCGCGCGACCGGCGCGAGCTGATGCTGCGCGGGCTCGGGTTCGACAACCATCCCGACTATCCCTTCCGCGTCGAGCTGCGCGGGTTGCCCGTCACTTTCGACCACGACGCCGAGAACGTGCGCACGCGCATCACCACCCCGGCCGGCGACGTGGTGCTTCATCTGGAGCTCACGCGGGAGATGGCCCGCAACGGCATCTCGATCCCCTTCGTGCACTCGTATGCGGTGCGCACCCCGGATGACCTCGAGGCCGTCGCGCAGGTGTTCGAGCACCTCGTCGTGACGCCGACGCCCGGGGCCTATGCGGATTTCCGGCGCCGCATCGGCGACCGCGGTCTCGCCATCGCCAACGGGCCGATCGCCGCCTCCCCGCTGCACCTGCTGCTGCACGAGCTGATGCCGATGGAGCAGTTTTTCTACCTCTACGCAGACGAGCGCGGCCGGCTGCTCGACCTGGCCCGGCGCCTTGAACCGTTCTATGAGGCGCTGCTCGCCGCGGTGCGGCAGTGCGACGCGGAGGCGGTGTTCTGGGGGGCCAATTACGACCAGGACCTGACCTGGCCGCCGTTCTTCGCGGAGGAGATCACCCCGTGGCTGCAACGCGTCGCCCGCGACCTGCACGCCGCCGGCAAGCTGCTGCTCACGCACTGCGACGGCGAGAACCAGCGGCTGCTGCCGCTGTATCCGGCCTGCGGCTTCGACATCGCCGAGTCGGTCTGCCCCGCGCCCATGACGCGCTGCACGCTGGCGGAGTTGCGGCGGGGCTTCGGCCCGCACACGACGGTGTGGGGCGGCATTCCGTCCGTCGTCCTGCTTGACACCGAGATGGACGAGGCCGCTTTCGACCGTTACCTCGACGCGGTCATGCGCGAGTCCGCCCAGGGCAGCCGCCTGATCCTCGGCGTCTCCGACAACGTCCCGCCGGACGCCAACCTCGCCCGCCTCGCGGAGATCGGGCGGCGCTGCGCGCAGGCCCGCTGAACCCGCCTCCGGCGGCACGGCCGCGCCCTACCGCACCAGCAGCGGTTCGAGGGCCTCACGGAGGGTGGCGATGTCGAAGGGCTTCTTGAGCGCGGCGTCGAAGCCGTGGGTGGTCCAGTCCTGCATGACGGCATCGTTGGCGTAGCCGCTCATGACGACCGCCTTGAGGCCCGGCTCGGAGGCGCGCATGGCCTTGATGGCCTCCAATCCGCCCATGCCGCCCGGGACGGTGAGGTCGAGGATGGCGGCCGCAAACGGGCGACCCGTGGCGCGACCGATGGCGTGGAGATTGACCGCCATGCGCCCGTCGCCGGCGATTTCGACGGTGTGGCCCATCTGCTCCAGCGCGCGCGCGACGGACTGCTGGATGGCCGGCTCGTCGTCCATCACCAGGATCCGGCCCGGCCGCGCGCTGCGGGCCGGCGCCTCGTGGCCCGGGACCACCGGCTCGACCACGGCGCGCGGGGCCGCCGGCAGGTGGATGTGGAAGGTGGTGCCATGGTGCAGGACCGACTCGACCGTGATCGTGCCCTTGTGCTTCTGGATGATCGAATGGCAGATGGTGAGCCCGAGCCCCATGCCGCGCTGCGGTCCGCGCTGCTTGGTCGAGTAATACGGATCGAAGATCTTCGGCAGGACCTCGGGACGGATCCCCTCGCCCGCGTCCGTTATGGCAATGTGCACGTACTCGCCCGGCTCGAGGTGGTGGCGGTCGCCGGCGCCGAGGACGACGTTCTCGGCCCGCAGCGTGATCACCCCGCCCTTGGGCATGGCCTCGCGGGCGTTGAGCACGAGGTTGCGGACGACCTGGCCGATCTGGCCGGAATCCACGAGCGCCGGCCACAATTCCGAGGGGGCATGCACGTCGCCGCGCACACTGGAACCGGTCAGCGCCAGCGGCACCGACTCGCGTAGGAGCTCGCCGATGTCCGTCATGCGCGGCAGCGCGGCATCGCCGCGGGCGAAAGTGATGAGCTGCTGGGTGAGCCCGCGGGCCGAGAGGGCCGCCTTTTGCGCGCCCTCGAGTCGCACCAGGACATCGGCCGGCGTTCCGTGCGTGAGTTGCGCGAGTTCGAGATTGAGCAGGATCGCCGTGAGCAGGTTGTTGAAATCGTGGGCGATGCCGCCGGCGAGGACGCCGGTGGACTCGAGCTTGCCGAGGACGAGCCGGTCCTCCTCGGCCTGCTTGCGCGCGGTGAGGTCGGTGTGCGTGCCGATGATGCGCCGCGGACGGCCGTCGGGCATCCGGCTCATGACCATGCCGCGGTTGAGCAGCCATTTCCAGGAGCCGTCCTTGCAGCGCAGGCGGTGCTCGACGACGAAGGTGTTGCCGCCGTTCCGCTCGAGCGCCTGCATGGCCTGCTCGACCGCCGCCCGGTCCTCGGAGTGGATGAGGTCATTCCAGTCCTTGAGGCTGGTGCCGATCTCCGACTCTTCGTACCCGAGCATCTCCTTCCAGCGACCCGAGCGCAGGACGCGGCCGGTGACACAATCGTAGTCCCAGACCCCGTCGCCCGAGCCCTCGACCGCGAATTTCCAGCGCTCCTCGCTCTCCCGCAGCGCGTCCGCCTGGCGGGCGAGACGCCGGAACATGCGCCGCTGCCACCAGAAGAGCACGCCCACGGCGAGGAGGAAGGTGAGGACCGGGATCGAGTACGGGCGCAGGTCGGCCAGGCGGAGGGAGCGCGGCTCGATCGGCCCGATCCACTTCGCGTAGATGCGATCGAAGTCGCCGTTGTGCCGCACCGTGGCGAGCGCCTCGTTGAGCCGGGCCAGCGTCACCCGGTCGCCGGGGCGCACCGCGAAGTGATACTGGTGGATGATGTCGTCGATGAAGTCAGCCTTCAGGCCGTGCGGGTTGCCCATCTGGCTCGAGAGCGGGCTGAGCATGATGGTGGCATCGGTCTCGCCGCGCGCGGTCGCGTCGAGCGCGGCCTCCCAGCTCCGATAGTCCCGCAGCTCCGCGCCCCACTCCGGGTGCGCCGTGACGTGGCTGTGCGCCACCGTCCCCAGCAGCGAACCGAGGATCTTGCCGGAAAAATCGCGCGTGGTCTGGAACGCCCGCTGGTCGACCCGGCGGTAAACGACGCCGTGCACCTTCGCGTGGCCGATGCTGTAGTCCAGAGCCGGCACCCGTTCGGGCCGGTAAACCACGTTGGCCAGCGCATCGAGGGTGCCGGCCTGCAGGTTTTTCAGGTGATTGGTCCAGTAGTTGGGGACGATCTCGATATCGACCAGCCCCGTCGCCTCCATCGCCGCCAGCAGCTCCGGCGTGAAGCCCCGCGGCACGCCCTGTTCGTCGACATAGGCCATGGGCGGGGACGACAATTCGACGCCGACGCGCAACGGCTGGGGCGCAGCCGCGGCCACCGCCATCAGCCCGAGCCAGCAAAGGAGCAGCCGAAGACGCGACTCAACCATGGAGGATGTCACCTTGGGTGACCGACGGGGGCTTGGCAGACATGCAGGGAAATTGCCCGGAATCGCCGGCTGAGTCTATGCGCATTTATGCGGAGTGGCCGCGCCGGGGGGCGGAACGCTCAACGCTTAACTTTCAACGTTTAACGCTCAAGTGACGGACCTGGCTCAGTGGAGGTAGGCAGCCCGCTCGCGGGCGACCGTTATAGATTGGGCGTTAAAAGTTAAACGTTGAGCGTTGAGTGTTCCAAGCGCAGCGTACCCTCGTGCTCTTCTTCAAGCGCATCCTGAATTTCGACAAGAAGGAGGTGGCCCAGCGGGAGCAGCGCAGCGCCGTGCGCTACCCGGTTGAGCCCGGCACGCCCCTCCACACCACCGTGCGCATGGGGGCCCACGACCAGACGGTGCGCCTGCTCAACCTCTCCAGCGGCGGTGCCGCCGTGCAGCTGGACCGGTCGATGGATTTTCGCCGCGGCGAGGACTGCCAGGTCCGCCTGGAGCTCGGCAAACATGCCCTGCGCCTCGACGGCCACGTCGCCCACCGGCTCGCCGAGACGACCCGCACCAAGGTCGGCGTCCAGTTCCAGTTCGCGAATCTCGAGGAGCAGAAAAGCTACCTCCAATTGCTCGAACCCGTGGCCATCGGCGCCTCGCTCAAGCCCGGCAACCCCAAGCTGGTGCGCCAGAAGGAAGCCGGCCTGCTGACCAAGCAGTACCACGGCCCCAACGACGCCCTGCTGACCGTCTGGCGGAATTTCGCCGGTCAGGCGATCCACAGCTTTGAGTTCCGCATGCACGACTACTTCGTGCGCAGCAGCACCAAGCCCAAGGTGCTCGAGATCTACACCTGCGAGGAGCAGGAGCATGAACAGAAGCAGGGCTACAGCGTCCCCGCCCTCAAGCGCGCCGGCGACCAGCGCGAGGAGATCAAACGCCTGTTCCTCTGGGTCGTGCCCCACATCAATTCCACGGTGCCCGACGACATCCGGGAATACCTGCAGCAATACCTGCCGTCACCTTAGCCGCCGGTAGGCGGCCCAATCCCAGCCCGACAACGGCGCGTGCGGGAAGACCTTTGCCAGCCGATACGCGTTGCCCCAGCGGTCGGTCACGCCGTCGGTCGGCGGCAGGCCACCATCGAGACGGTGGACCAAATACCACTCCACGCCCGTTTGCGGCACGCGATCTTCCGGCACGTAGCGGATGCGGCGACCGAGGCCAGACGTCGCCGCATGATAACCGATCACCGGCCGGTTGCGGAAATCCGCGTCCGCCGTGACCGTGACCACTGGCGCCGCGGTCTCGTCGGCGAGGTAATGCAGCGTCGCGCGGTACTGTCCGCGTCCGTCGTGCCCCAGTCGGACCCCATGGCGCGCGTTGCCCGCGAGGAACAGCGCCACCACTACCAGCACTCCCACCCGCGCCCGCGTCCCGCGCAGCCACAGCCGCGCGAGCACGTAACCCAGCAGCAGCACCGCGAGTGCCGCGCTCACGATGAAATACCGCGGAAACAACAGTTGGAACCGCCCCAGCCCCGAGCCGAGCAACGGCAGCACGCCCAGCGCCAATAAATAGAAACCCGCCAGCCCGCGTTCCCGGCGCCACAGCAACCCGAGGGCGACAACCACCACCACGACCAGCACCGGCAACGCCAGCCACCGGCCTGCTTCTGCCGGCAACCCGAGGGTAAACGCGACCGCATCGCCCAACACACCCGCCAATGGATTGTCCGGCCCGCCGCCGATGCTCAAGCGGCGCACGAAACCGTAATAATACGCCGCGAAAACCAGCCACGGCCCCGCGTGCCACGCCAGCAGCCGCCCGAGCTCAGCCTTTCGGCGTCCGCGCGCGGCCAACACATCGCCCGCCGACCAAAGCAGACCCGCCGCCATGACCGGCGCCATCACCAGATGCGACAACAGGCCCAGAACACACGCGACGCCATAGACGACCGCCCAGCGCCCCCAGGTCAGCGTCTCGCGGTGCATCAACGCATAGATTGCCAGCAACGCCGCCGCCACCGCCGGCGCATAACCGCGCGCCTCCGACGCATACTGCCCGAGCAGGTGGCACCCGCCCGCGAGCACCGCCGTGATCAGTCCCGCCGCGTCGGCCGCGGCGTCACCGTTCTCGGGATGCAAGCGCGCGAACAGCCACCGGCCGACCAGGCCCGCGAGTAACACGGTCAGCGCGCCCGCCACCCAGGACAGCAGCCGGAACGTCCACGCCGCACCCGTGGGCGGCAGCGACCAGAGCCAGAGCGAATTCAGCGGATGATTGTTGTCGTGCAGCACCCGCGTGAGGATTTCCCACGGCGCCTTCACGTCCCGCACGAGCCCCAGTGACCAGATCTCGTCGAGCCACAGGTCGCACGTCATCCCGACCCACCGCACCGCAGCGGAGACGACGACGATCAACGCGAGCCAAAGCGCGAAATGCCTACGCCCAAGTTTTGCCGCGGGTTCCATGCCGGAGGGTGGCGGATTCAGTTCCGTCGCACCGACCGACGCAAGCGCAGGTGGCGTGTTGCAGTGGGTAGGGCCCGGCCTCCGGACGGGCCGCGTTGGTTATGCGCACGCCAAACCGCCCGTCCGGAGGCCGGGCGCTACCCAACTCACCGCGCCGT
>CAZGJB010000065.1:0-13612 GCA_964526145.1 uncultured Opitutaceae bacterium | reverse complement strand
CCCCCCCCCCCCCCCCCCCCCCCCCCCCCCCCCCCCCCCCCCCCCCCCCCCGGCCAGTTGCGCCGGGGGCGGCGTCGACTCCTTTGGAATCTGGTAGACCTCGATCTTGGGATCGCGGCAGGCGGCGAGGGCCAGGGGCAGGAGCAGGGGCCAGAGGCGGCGGGCTAGTGGACTCATGGGTTTCAAGTGGGAGGAACGAATGGCGGTGTGGCAATCCCCACCGGCGGCCGAACCCGGGTGTGGTGCCGGAGCCGAAGGGTGCTCATACTATGGATGCGGCGAGTATATTCCGCTGCGCATTTATTGCGGAGCATTACCCAAACCTTGTGCTGGGCAAGAAACGCACAGTAATTCCGGCAAGATCCGCGCCTATCCCGACCGGCAAGGATTGCACATTCCTCGGCAAGGCATGCGGAGCCGATTGCCGGATTGGCGGTCATACTGGGCGTGACATCCCCCACGTGGCTGTCCATTCTCCCGAAGCATAACCCAAAACCTCATCTCACCATGAAAACGCAGACAAAGATCATCGCCGCCAGCGTCACTTTTCTCCTCGCCTCCGCGCTCGGCTTCGCCGCTCCCGCCGCCGAAAACTGGGATAACCACTGCGCCAAGTGCCACGGCGCCGACGGCAAGGGCCAGACGAAGGTCGGCAAGAAGCTGAAGCTCAAGGACTACACGGACGCCGCCGTGCAGGCCAAGATGACCGATGAGGAAATCATCAAGGTCACGACCGAGGGCGTCATGGTCGACGGCAAGGAGAAGATGAAAGCCTTCAAGGACGAGCTCTCCGCCGACGAGATCAAGGACTTCGTCGCCTTCATCCGCGCGTTCAAGGCCTGATCCCCGCACCGGCCAACCGTTTCAAACCAGCCCGGGCGGAATCCATTTCCCCCCGGGCTTTTTAATCCTCACCCTCACACCACCCCGCCATGCCTGACCACGTCCCGCCCGCGCCCGAGCCCGTTCCCACGAATCCGCGCTCCAACTACAACAACTGGATCAGCGCCATCGGTGCGGTCTTGGCGGTCGGCGCCCTGTTCTCCTTCCTGTTCCTCGCCTGGATGGACCTGACGGGCAAGGGCAACAATCCCTACCTGGGCATCTTCACCTACGTCGTGGCCCCGGTCTTCCTGATCGCGGGCCTGGTCACCATGTTTTTCGGCGCGTGGGCCCAGCGCCGCTGGGCGCTCAAGCACACCAGCATGCCCGACAAATGGCGGCTGGATTTCACGAACACCAAGCAGCGCCGCCGGGTCATTCTCTTCAGCATCGCCGCCATCGGCTTCATCATGCTGAGCGCCTTCGGCAGCTACCAATCCTACCACGTCGCCGAATCCAACGCCTTCTGCGGCGAGGTCTGCCACAAGGCGATGAACCCCGAGTACCAGACCTACCAGCGCGGCTCGCACGCGCGGGTCGACTGTGTGGACTGCCACATCGGCTCCGGCGCGGTCTGGTTCGTGAAGGCCAAGATCAACGGTGCCCACCAGCTCATCGCCTACACGATCACCGACTACGAACGCCCGATCGCCACGCCGCTCAAGAACCTGCGCCCCGCCCAGGACATCTGCGAAAAGTGCCACTGGCCCGAGAAGTTCCACGGCAATGTCGAGATGGTCTTCGAGCATTTCATGTCCGACCGGAAGAACACGCCCTACACGGCCCGCATGCTCATGCACGTGAACACGAGCCGGCCGGGCGGCCACCCGGGCGGCATCCACTGGCACGTCAACGAGAACGAAAAGGTCGAATACTACGCGACCGACGACAAGCGGCAGGACATCCCCTGGATGCGCGTGACCGACCTGCGCGACAACAGCGTGCGCATCTTCAAGACCGACGAATTCGAGGGCGAACCCCCGATGGACAAGGTCCGCGTCATGGATTGCATGGACTGCCACAACCGTCCGGCCCACGTCTTCCCGACGGCCAACGACGCCATCGAGCGCTCCATGGCCGCCGGCACGCTCAGCACCAAGCTGCCCAACATCAAGCGCGTGGCCGTGCAGGCCATGACCCAGGAGGCGATCACGACTGATGTCGCGGCGCCGCAGCTCATCGCGGATTTCATGCGCGGCAAGTACAAGGATCCCGCGCTGGCCGGCGAAGTCGACGCGGCCATCGCCGAGGTCCAGCGCATCTTCAGCATCTCGATCTTCGCCGACCGCAAGGCGGACTGGCGCGTCTATCCGAACAACATCGGCCACAAGGATTGGCCGGGCTGCTTCCGTTGCCACGACAGCAAGCACAAGTCGGAGAACGGCCGGACGGTGAGCGGCAGCGACTGCACCTCCTGCCACTCGATCCTTTCGCAGGGCGCTGGCGCCGAGCTGGAGATGCTTTCCGCCAAGGGCCTCGATTTCGAGCACCCGGGCGGCGAGCTCGACCCAGAGCTCACCTGCGCGGACTGCCATAACGGCGGCATTCAGCAATAAATGCGCCTACCGGATCGGGCGGCCGATCCGGTGGTTTGATCAAAAACTGCGCAACAACGCGCAAGCTGTGCGCAGCGGCTGGCTGGACTTCGGGGCATGATTGGCGTCGAAGTCCCATGAAAGCGACGTCTCCTCGGTTCATCCAGCGGATGGCCATTCTCGGTGTGGCGATTGCCGCGCTGGTGACGGTCCCGGCCCGGGCGGAAACGCCTGTCAAACCGCCGCCGGCCGTGCCCAACGATGAGTGCATGGATTGTCACGAAGCCGAGTTCAAGGCGCGGACCAAGGGCGGACCGAAGGAGTGGATCGGCGTCCGGATCGAGGCTTACGAAGCTTCCGTGCACGGGAAACTCGCCTGCGTCGAGTGCCACGCCGACATCACCGAGACGCCCCACGACTCCAAGCTCGCCGCGGTGCAGTGCGCCTCGTGCCACAAGCCCGCCGACACCGCCGCCAAGCACGCCTTCCACCCCCGCCTCGCCCTCGATCCGGTTCCCGGGGGCAAGGACACCAGTTGCACCGCCTGCCACGGCACGCACGAGACGCTCGGCGCGAAACACGCCGACTTCCCCTTTGCGCCGGCCCGCCAGGTCGCGGCCTGCGGCGCGTGCCACGAGCAGGAGACCGCCGACTACCGAAATTCCGCCCACGTCTTCCGCGCCACGACGGGCGAGCGCGTCACGCCGGATTGCATGGAGTGCCACCAGGAAAACATCACCTCCGCCGATCCGAACCTTCCGGCGAGCAGCCTCAAGATCGCGCAGGCCAAGCTGTGCGAATCGTGCCACGTCGGCAACGCCGAGGTCGCCGGCAAGACCCAGCTGGGGGCCAAGTTCGTCTCCTCCTTCGACCAGTCCGTGCACGGAGCCGCCCTCGCGGGTGGCAATGCCGATGCCGCCAGCTGCGTCGACTGCCACGGGGCGCACGCCATGAACAAGGCGGCGGTGAGCGACGCCAAGGTCAGCCGCCTCCACCTCACCGAGACCTGCGCCAAGTGCCACGCCCAGCAGGCGGAGGACTACACCTCGAGCGTCCACGCCACCGCGCTGGCCAAGGGCAACCGCGACTCCGCCGACTGCACGAGCTGCCACGGCGAGCACGATATCCGCAAGCACACCGATCCGACCGCGCGCGTGCACAAGTCCAACCTCGCGCAGCAGGTCTGCGCCGAGTGCCACGCCTCGGTCCGCCTCTCGCAGCGCTATGGCCTGTCCAGCGAGACCTTCAACACCTTCTCCGACAGCTACCACGGCCTCGCCGTCCGCGGCGGCGCCGTCGAGGTCGTCAACTGCGCGAGCTGCCATGGCGATCACGCCATCAAATCGCAGTTCGACCCGACCTCCACCGTCCACAAGGACAACCTCTACAAGACCTGCGGCGAGTGCCACCCGGGCGCCAACACGCGCTTTGCGATGGGCCAGGTCCACGCCAACGAAAAGGACCGGGCCGCCTCACCCTGGCTGTACTGGATTTCCAACATCTACGTCGTCCTCATCGTCGTCGTCGTGGGCGGCATGGCGGTGCACAACCTGCTCGACTTCCTGAAGAAGACGCGGCGCAAGCTCGCCATCCAGAAGGGCGAGATCGTCGAGGAGCATGTGGCGCACCGCCTCTACCTGCGCATGACGCTTCACGAGCGCCTGCAGCACGGCGTGCTGGTCGTCAGCTTCGTCCTCCTCGTCGTCACCGGCTTCATGCTGCGCTACCCCGAGGCCTGGTGGGTCGTGGGCATCCGCCAGCTCAGCGACTCCGCCTTCGAACTGCGCAGCCTGGCGCACCGCGTCGCCGGCGTCGCCATGGTCCTCAGCGGCGTCTGGCACCTGTGGTACCTCGCCTTCACCGGCAACGGCCGGAAGCTGCTCAAGGATCTGCTCCCGCAGTGGCGCGATGTCACCGATCCGTGGCACGTGCTCAAGTACAACCTCGGCCTCTCGGCGACCAAGCCCGCCTTCGGCCGCTTCTGCTACATCGAGAAGGCCGAGTACTGGGCCATGGCCTGGGGCACGATCCTGATGGCGCTGACGGGTGCGATCCTGTGGTTCGACAACACCTCGATGGGCTACATCACGAAGCTCGGCTTCGACATCGCCCGCGTCATCCACTTCTACGAGGCGGTCCTGGCCACCCTCGCGATCATCGTCTGGCACTTCTACTTCGTGATCTTCAATCCCGAGGTGTACCCGATGAACCTCGCCTGGCTCACCGGCCGCATGTCCGAGAAGGAGATGCTCGAGGAGCACCCGCTCCAGCTCGCCGAGATCAAGGCCGCCGAGGCCGCCAAGGCGGATAAGGCTGACACGGCAGAGCCGCCGAAATCCTGAGGCGACCTAAAAAGGTCAGAGCTGTTTGAATGTGGAACTCAGGAACACTGTGAATCCCGGGATCATTCCCGGCTGATTCCAGCATTCCTGATTTCCCCATTTTTTGATCGGGGCTCGTTCGCCCTGTCGTTTCCCTGCGCAAGAAACGGCCAAGACTGCGCAAGCGCTGCGTAGCCCCGCTTGCGCAACATCTGCATACTTGCGCCACCCTATGAAAGCTTTCCGGATACTGTTTACGCCGATGGCGCGCTGGTTCGCCGTCTGGCTGGCCGGATGCGGGCTGGCGCTGGCCGCCACCCCCGAGACCCCCGAGGTGAAAGCCCCCGAGCCGGTCCCCAACAGCGAGTGCCTCGACTGCCACGAGGCAGAATTCGTCCCCCGCAAGAAGGGCCAGGAGCCGGAGTGGGTCGGCGTGCGGCCGGAGCTCTTCGCCAAGTCGGTCCACGGGAAGCTCAATTGCGTGGACTGCCACGCCGCCATCACCGAGCCCGATCATCCGTCCAAGCTCCCGCCCGCCCAGTGCGGCACCTGCCATGCCGACGCGGTCAAGCAGTACGCGAACAGCATCCACGGCATGAGCCACCAGATGGGCGCCTCCGACGCCGCCTCCTGCGCGAGCTGCCACGGCACGCACGAGATGGTGCCGGTCAAGCAACTCGATTCGCCGGTCTTCAAGCTCAACCTGCCCAAAACCTGCGGCACCTGCCACGACGACGCGAAGATGACCAAGGACTACCGCATGGGCCAGTCCGACGCCGCCGCGCACTATCTCGACAGCATCCACGGTCAGGCCCTGGTGAAGATGGGGCTCGTGGTCGCCCCCTCCTGCAACGACTGCCACGGCGTCCACGACATCAAGCGCAGCATCGACAAGGACTCGCGCTCCAACCACGCCAACATCGCCACCACCTGCGGCACCTGCCACCTCGGCATCGAGGAGACCTACAACGCCAGCGTGCACGGCCAGCTGCTCGCCAAGGGCGATCCGCAGGGCCCGGTGTGCACGGATTGCCACTCGGCGCATGACATCGAGAAGCCCGCGAACGCGCACTTCAAGCAGACGAGCGACCAGAGCTGCGGCAAGTGCCACGAGGACCGCCTCGTCCACTACCGCGACACCTACCACGGCAAGGCCATGGCCCTCGGCCAGCTCAACGTGGCCACCGACGTCGCCGCGTGTTATGACTGCCACGGCCATCACGATGTATACCCGGTGAGCGACCCGCGCTCCCGCCTGCACGCCGACAAGATCGTCGGCACCTGCGGCCAGTGCCATGAGGGCATCAACGTCAACTTCACCAAGTTCCAGGCCCACGCCAACCCGCTCGACTCCGCGAACTACCCGATCCTCAACAAGGTCTTCCTGTTCATGACCGCGCTGCTGATCGGCACCTTCAGCTTCTTCGGCCTGCACACCGTCTTCTGGCTCTTCCGCTCGGTGTACCTCTATCTCACCGATTCGAAGACCTTCCGCGAGGCCATCGTCCAGCAGCACAAGGACGACGTGCAGTACACCCGCTTCACGCCCTTCGAGCGCTTCCTGCACCTGCTCGTCGTGAGCAGCTTCCTGCTCCTCGTGATCACGGGCATGCCGCTCAAGTTCTACTACACGGAGTGGGCGAAAGTGATCTTCAACGTCATCGGCGGCGCCGCCGTCGCGCGCACGCTGCACCACTTCGGCGCGATCATCACCTTCCTGTATTTCTTCCTGCACCTGGTCGAGGTGATCGGTTCGCTGTGGCAGCGCCGCCAGGCGATCCGCAACCCGCAGACGGGCCGCATCGAGCCGATGCGCCTCTTCCGCGCGGTCTTCGGCCCTGATTCGATGGTGCCCTCGTTCCAGGACTGGCACGACTTCGTCGCCCACCAGAAATGGTTCTTCGGCAAGGGCCCGAAGCCGCAGTTCGACCGCTGGACCTACTGGGAGCGCTTCGACTACTTCGCGGTGTTCTGGGGCATCTTCATGATCGGCATCTCGGGCCTGATCCTGTGGTTCCCGAAGCTGTTCACGATCGTGCTGCCCGGCTGGGTGATCAACATCGCCCACGTGATCCACTCGGACGAGGCCCTGCTCGCCGCCGGCTTCATCTTCACCTTCCACTTCTTCAACACGCATTTCCGCATCGAGAAGTTCCCGATGGACACCGTCATCTTCTCCGGCCGCATCTCCAAGACCGAGATGCTGCACGAGCGGAAGCGCTGGTACGACCGCCTGGTCGCCGAGGGCCGCCTCGAGGACTACGCCGTCAAGGACGAGTGGGAGGGTCGCAAGAAGGTGGCGAAGGCCATGGGCTTCTTCTTCTTCGGCACCGGCCTCGTGCTGCTGGTACTAATTGTCTACGCGATGCTCTCACGCCTTGGCCACTGAGGCATCGCGCACCCCCCTGAACCATCCCCCGTCTTACCCGGATTTCCGCCCTTCGCCCAGCCATTTTCATAGGCGGAAATCCGGCCCATAAGAAACACAAATACCCACAATTAATATGGTCACCGCCCAAAGATACTTATCGGATAGCGCAAGTCCTGCGCATATCTCGCCAACCCATGCGCAGCCACTATTTCGGCAATAAAGCATACTGCTGGACAAGCATCAGCCAGGAACCCCGAAACTGAATCACACTGTAACTCTGACTCCTAACATCTACAACCGTATGAGCTCACGACCCCGTTGGACAAAAAACATCCTTATCTTCGGAGGCACGGCCATCTGGGGCCTGCTCCTTATTTCGTGTGTGGTGGCCAGCCGCACCATCGTGGCGCCGCCCAAGATTGCCGGCGCTGAATTCGTCGGATCGAAGGAATGCGCGCAGTGTCACGAGGACACAGCCAAGCATTTCGGATCCGCGACGCATGCCAAGGTCGCCGTCGCCGATCCCAAGCTGGGTGACACGAGCTGCGAGGCCTGCCACGGCCCCGGCTCGCTGCACGTCAAGGCTGGCGGCAGCAAGGGCACGATCGTCAATCCGGACAAGTCGCCCGAGTCCTGCTTCCAGTGCCACCTGGACAAGCACGCCGAGTTCCAACTGCCGCACGCGCATCCCGTGTCGACGGGTCACGTGACCTGCACGGACTGCCATGACCCGCATATGGGCGACGCCATCAAGGGCAAGGGCGCCTCCCTGCACACGCAGGCCGAGTCCTGCACCGAGTGCCACACGGCGCAAAAAGGACCGTTCATCTTCAAGCACAACGCCATGAAGGAAGGCTGCGTCGCCTGCCACCAGCCGCACGGTTCGGTGAACGAGAAGATGCTCGCGGCGCCGGATTCGAATCTGTGCCTGCAGTGCCATGCCACGGGCTCGACCTCTGGTCGACTCATGGCGGGTGGACGCGACCACGCCGGTAATCCGGTCAACGGCACCTGCTGGGTCGCCGGCTGCCATGAGGCGGTCCACGGCTCCAACGTCAGCCACGCCCTGCGCTTCTAACCCGACAACCGACACTCAAATGAAATCACTCACCTTTGTTTTGCGCTCCACCGGCCTGGCGGCAGGTCTGGCGCTTCTGTCTGTTCCGGTCGGCGCTAAGGAAACCGATGCGTTTCCGACGTTCGAGACCAACTACATCACGTTCTCGGCGGGTAGCGCCGATATCAATGGCAGCAAGGCTGCCTATCAGGCCAGGACCGCCAACGCCAAGACTGGCGCTTTGGGCATCGAAGACATGCGCTTCGATTACGACCTGAAGAACGACGCCACGCTGACGGTCACCGGCCGGGCCCTCGCCGGCCAGGAAGACTATCTGCTCAACTTCAAGCTGGCCAAGGACGAGGTCGGCTCGTTCGAGGTCGGGTACAAGACCTTCCGCACGTTTTACGACGGCGCGGGCGGTTTCTTCCCGATCGGGAATACGTGGCTGCCGGTGTTCAGCCGTGATCTTTATGTGGATCGCGGCCAGTTCTCCCTGCAGGGCACCATCGCCCTCCCGAATGCGCCCGTGGTCTCGTTCAAATACACGCAAACCACCCGCGAAGGCCGCAAGGACAGCACGATCCTGGGCGACACCAACCTGACCGGCATCCCGATCTACTCCGGCACGGGTTCCGTGAATCCGCTCTCCGCCACGCGGAAACTGCTCCCGGCCTACGTGGACCTCGATGAGACCAACGATGCCTGGGAGATCAGCGTCCACCACACGATGGGCAACACCACAGCGGTCCTATCGTTTGGCGGCAACTCCATCGACGACCTGAATGTGCGCCAAATGGCACAGAACTACGGCGAACTCGCGGTGTATCCTGCGCCCGTCTTCACGACGCCGACGGTGAACAACGTCAGGGCGGGCAGTCCGCGCACCACGACGATGACCCAGCGGCAAGAGGAAGAGGGCTACCATGCCTCGGCCACGTTTGAAACGGTGTTGAACGACCAAGTCACGGTGTTCGGCGGCCTGCAGTATCACACGGCCGACGTCGAGATCGCGACTTCGCGCCAGCTCACGGCGACCATCGCTTCCGCGACGGGCGTCAAAGACTATCTCGGTGGTTTCGTTAACACCGGATCCAGCGCCCGTGCGCCCTATCACCTCGTGGCGAAGGGTGACATGGAGTACACCGTGCTCACCGGCAACGTCGGCGCGCGCTTCAAGCCGATGCCAGACCTCGCCATCGAGACCGCGCTCCGCGGCGAACGTTGGGAGGATTCCGGCAGCAACCTGGCCAACTACTCATCGCAGGGCGTGGCGCTCGCCACCGGCGTCGTCACCGCGTATGCCTCCCAAGGCCTGCACGGCGTGGAAAACGTCGAGAAGCCGTGGACGCCCACCGTGGACGTCCGCTACACCGGCATCAAGAACGTGGCGCTCTACGCGAACTGGGAATATCGCACCTCGAAGCAGGATGAGTATGTGCGCTACGAGGGCTTGAACGGGCAGACCAAAGCCAACGAGCTCGACCTGATCGGCAAGAACATCGAGGAAACCCATTCCAACGCGACGGTCGGCCTCAAATGGAAGGTCAACGCGGCGCTGGACCTCGGGGCCGAGTTGTACACCAAGGATCACGAGAATGATTTCGCGGGTTACGCTGATGTCCTGGGCCGCGACTATGTGCTGAACTACGATATCTACGGCACCAAGCTCACCGCCGTGGTCAAGCCCACCAGCGCAATCAGTCTCACTTCGCGCTACATCCTCCGCCGGAGCAAGGCGGCGGTCTACCACGGCGGCCTGACCGCCACGGGCGCCATCAACGGCACAGTCGATGGCAACGACTCCACCCGCCACAGCTTCTCCGAGAGCATCACGTGGAGCGTCTCCAAGGCGGCCTACGTCCAGGTGAATGGCACGGTGGTCTTCGACCAGATGCAGACGATGTATCCGTGGGTCGAGGGTGTGGCGAAGCGCAATCTCCGCAACGCCGACAACGACTACGTCACGAGCGATGCCACGGTTGGCTTCGCGATCAACGAGAAGACGGACGGCATGATCCAAGCCACGTATTATCGCGCCAACAACTTCGACGTGGGTTATGCACCCGTCGGTATGCCCCTCGGCGCCAGCGCCAAGGAGTCGACCATCAGCTTCGGCGTGAAGCACAAGCTGAGCGAGAAGACGGTGGTCTGCGCCAAGCTGGGCTACATGGATAGCAACAACGCCACGCTCGGCGGTTTCGCGGACTTCAGCGGACCGCTCGCCTACGTGTCCATCCAGCACGCCTTCTAGTCCTAGGATTTGGTTACCCTGATAAGTAGGCCGGCCGTCAACCTCGGTGTGGGGGTGGCGGCCGGCCGTATTTTGGGGGTACGAGGTCGTCGCGATTGGTCAATCGCTGCGCAATCCTAGCCAAACCGTGCGCAGCGCAGAAAACGAATCTCGGGCATATTCATCCTCAGTTACCCCAATAAGTAAGCCGGTCGCCAGCCCTGGTGTGGGGGCAGCGGCCGGCTATACTTTTGGAGAAAAAATAATCCGCCGGTGCCGCAAGGTACCGGCGGATTCCGTTTTTACCGGGCTCAGCAGATCCGCCGGCGCGGTTTGAGGTAGCCGTTGTCCCACGGGCTGATCTGCAGGGGCCGCTTGCGCCAGTAATATTTGAGGTCGTCGTTCTGCCAGCCCGCGTAGATCTCCTCCCACGTGAGCGCGCAATGTGGATTGAGCGAACTCTGGTCCACGGGTTCGTCCGCGGGCTGGTACCGCACGTCGAGCGAGAGCCGGATGCGGTCCTTGAACTGGCAGCGCAATGCCTTGTGCACGGTGTGGCTGGGAAAGGTGAGCACGTCGCCGGTCGCGTAGTCGCCCTCGACCCAGTGCGCATCGGTCGGGCAGAGCGGCACGGCGAAGCCGCCCGCGCCCTTCGCCGGCTGCACCGGCAGGTAGCCCTGGCGGTGCGAGCCCTGCAGCACCGTCAGGCCGCCCAGCGACCGCGGGCAGTCACCGAGCGGGAACCAGGCCGTCCACGTGTTGGCCGTGCCCTGGATGTACGGGAAGTCCTGGTGCGGCGGCGTCGGCACCATGCACGTGTGCGGCGTGACCATCCGCGCGATGTGGCGCGGGTGCACCAGCACGTCGCGGCCGAAGAGTGCGCGGTAGACCTCGAGGAGCCGTGGGTGATGGGGGAGGCGGTGGAAACTCTCGAGGCGTTGCACGTCGTGGTAGGCCTCGGCCGTCACGCCCACGTCGGTGCGGTGCATCTCCTCTTCCGTCAGCCGGTTGATGGCGTCGTAGTCGATCAGGCCACCCAGGGCATCCTGGCCTGGCTGGCGCCAGCCATACTTGTCGACGATCGCGAGCAGCTCGGCGCGGAGCGCGAGCACGGCATCGGCCGGCAGGCGGCTCTTGAAAAAGAGATAGCCATCGGTCTCGGCCCGGGCCCGGAGGGCGGCGGGATCGGCGAGCAACGGTGTCGAATCGACGAAGAGCGAGCGGCGGACGGCGTTGGAAGGAGTCTCGGTGGCGACCATGGGGGTGCGGGCACAAATGGTGAATCGTGCGGCGCGTGTCGATACGGATGGCGGCGGAGAGTTGGGCGGCGGCGACGCGGGGTGGCGCATTTTTCGGCTTTGCCCTGCGCTGGACACCAGCCACATCCTCCAACCCGTCTCGCCCCCTCCCCATGACCCCTTCACTCCGCCTCCTCTCCCTGTCTCTGCTGGCTGCGGCCGCGACTTTTGCCGCCGAGCCCGAGTTTCCCGGCCTGCGGGCCATCATGTCGTCAGAAGCCTGGCAACAGGCGCGCCTCGATCGTCTCGACGCCGCTGACCTGCGCCTGATCGACGCCGCGTTTGCGCAGTACCTGCAGGATCGCAAGGCACCGGCGGCTGCACCCGCAGCCGCGGCTGAGCCCGCGGCGCCGGCCGTGGTGGAGAAACCCTCCCGCTGGGCGCGCTTTGGCCTCGGCAAGGCGGCCGAGAAGGCCCCGGAGGCCCGCGAGCTGATGAAGGCCCGGGTGACGGCCCTGCGCGGCACCAACGGCTTCGAGTTGGACAACGGTCAGGTCTGGGCCGGCATCGACCTCATCCGCGTCGACCTGCTGGGCCGCGAGATCGCCGTCCAGGAGGGCCGGCTCGGCTCCTTTCTCCTCATCGTCGACGGCCGCGACACGAACGTCCGCCTGCGCCGCGTGAAGTGAACCGGCGGACATGAAAAAGGGCGCCTCGCGGCGCCCTTCTTCATGGGGTGATGGGTCAGGTGCTCAGCGGTACTCCTCGCCGGTGACGGCGTTGATCATCTTGAAGTTCTCGACGTGGTAGTTGAGGTCGGCGCGGAAGGCCAGCTTCACCCCGTAGAGCTTCTCCATGCGGACGAGCAGGTCGGCGTCCTCGCTGCGCAGGCGCTCGAGGATGCTCGGGTGCACCATGACGCGGAGCGAATACTCCTTGCCGTCCTTGCGCAGGTGGAGGCGGCGGACGACGGAGCTCAGCTTGCGCTGGAGCTCGACCGACATCGTCGTGGCGCTCTTCACGATGCCGCGGCCGCGGCAGTAGGGGCAGTCCGTGTAAAGATTGGACGAGAGGGACTCCTGCTGGCGCTGGCGCGTCATCTGGAGGATGCCGAGGGTCGAGATGGGCAGGATGTGGTTCTTGGCTTTGTCGTGCGCCATCTCCTCGACCATCTTCTCGTAGATGGCGTTGCGGTGGCGCCGCTCCTTCATGTCGATGAAGTCGATGATGATCAGGCCGCCGAGGTTGCGGAGGCGGATCTGGCGGGCGGCCTCGACGGCAGCCTCGAGATTCACGGCGTAGATGACGTTCTTCTCGTCGCCGCCGCGGGCCTTGTGCGAGCCCGTGTTGACGTCGATCGAGATGAGGGCCTCGGTCTCGTCGATCACGATCTCGCCGCCCGAGGGGAGGCCGACCTTGCGCTGGCCGGTCTGCTCGATCTGGCGCTCGATGTTGAAGCGCTCGAAGATCGGGATGCTGTCGTTGTAGAAGGCGATGCGGCCGCGGGAGCGCTTGGAGATCTGGCCGACGAGGTCCTGGATGCGCTCGTGGCCGACCTTGTCGTCGATCAGGACGCGGTCGACCTCCTCGGTGAGGAAGTCGCGCACGGTGCGCTCGACGAGGTCGGGCTCCTGATAGAGGCAGGCGGGGGAGCGCTCGCTCTTCATCTTGGCGCTGATCTCCTCCCACTTCTTGAGGAGGATGTGGAGGTCGCGGACGAAGTACCGGGTCTTCTTGCCCTCGCCGGCGGTGCGCACGATCACGCCCATGCCCTCGGGGATGGTGAGCTCGTTGAGCATCTGCTTCAGGCGCTTGCGCTCGTTCGGGTCCTCGATCTTGCGGGAGATGCCGCAGCCCTCGCTGAAGGGCATGAGGATGAGGTAGCGGCCGGGGAGGGAGAGGTTGGTCGTGGTGCGCGGGCCCTTGGTGCCAATGGGGCCCTTGGTGACCTGGATCACGATCTCGCTGCCGGGGG
>CAZGJB010000064.1:0-13637 GCA_964526145.1 uncultured Opitutaceae bacterium | reverse complement strand
CCGTTGAGACGAGGGGAGATCCGGGAGGTGGAACAACCGCTCAATCTCACCTCCGGCAGCAACCGCCTGGTGTGGTTGATCCGCGGTGAACCCACGTACCCGCCCCGCGGTGACACGCGCAAGCTCGGTTTCCGCATCGAGAATCTCGAGATCGCGCCGGCCGGTGGCGAACGGCGCTGAACCCGCCATCGGGGCCGGTAATTCTTTGCCAAATGACGACGGGCGCATTTCGCTCATCGCCTTTCCCACGTATGCGTCCCGCGGCCCAAGTCCCACCCGGCGGATCCTTCCGCTCCCGCTTCAATGCCTTGGAGGGCCTTTTCCCTGATGAGTTCGCACCCGAATCCGTGTGGATCCGCGAGACCGGCCTCATCCGCCTGCCGCCGCTCGACCGCGAACTGCAGCTTGTGCTCCACGGCGAATACCGGCCGCACCCGCAGGCCCGCGGCCTCGAGACCGCCCTGCCCGGCCTCGCCTGCCTCCTCGACGGCCGGACGGTGGGGACGGTGACCGCACCGGCGCCGGGGCCGTTCGAGCTGACCTTTGCCGTCGCCGCCAAGCCGTCCGACGACACCACGCTGATCGAACTCCGCCTCCAGGGCGTCGGTTTCACCAACATCCTCGCTTGGCTGGGCCGCCTCACCGGCCTGGGAGTCTGGCAGCGGTTCCGCGCGCAAAACAAGAACCGCCAGCTGCGCTTCACCCGCCTCGAGACAACGGAGGGTGAGGTCATCTTCGACTTCGGCAACCGCAACGCCCCCTACTCCGCCGAGTTCGCCCGGCACCACGCCCGCCTCGGCCTCAACGTCGCCGGTTTCCTCACCGCCGAGCTCGGCGTCGGTGAATCCGCCCGCTGCATGGTCCGCGCCGCCGACGCCGCCGGTCTTCCGACCGCGCTCGTCCCGCTCAAGCTGCACTGCAAGAATCCGCTCGGCGACCAGACCTTCGCCGCGCGCCTGCAGGAGGCCAACCCCCACCGCGTCAACGTCGTCCATCTCGATCCCCCGGCCTCGCGCGACCTCGACCACCACCACCCGACCTTCCGCCCCGGCAAATACAACATCGCCTACTGGGCGTGGGAGCTCGCCGAGTTTCCGGATTCGTGGGTGCCGGCGTGCGCGTATTTCGACGAGATCTGGTGCCCGAGCGATTTCGTGCGCGAGGCCATCTCGCTCAAGGTCCCGCTCCCGGTGATCACGATGCCGCATGCCATCGGCTTCGCGCCGCCGCCGGCCGACGGCCGCGCGCACTTCGGGCTGCCGGCCGACACCTTCCTCTTCCTCGTCCTCTACGACCTCAACTCCTACACCGCGCGCAAGAATCCCCAGGCGGCGATCGAGGCCTTCCGCCGCTCCGGCCTCGCCGGCCGGGGGGCCGCCCTTGTCATCAAGGTGCACAACGTGGCCGGCAACGAGGCCGACCTCGCGCACCTGCAGGCCGATATCGCCGACCTGCCCGGCACGGTCATCATCACCGAGACGCTGAGCCGCGAGGACGTCTACCGGCTGCAGGCCGCCTGCGATTGCTACGTCTCGCTGCACCGCTCGGAGGGCTTCGGACTCGCGGTCGCGGAATGCATGCTCCTCGGCAAGCCGGTCATCGCCACCGACTGGTCGGCCACGGCCGAGTTCCTCGACGCCACCAACGGCTGCCCGGTGCGCTACCGCCTCGTGCCGCTCGAGCGCAATCACGGCCCGTACGGCAAGGGCCAGACGTGGGCCGAGGCCGATCCCGACCACGCCGCCGACTGGATGTGCCGCCTGCAGGCCGATGCCGGCCTCTGCGCCCGCCTCGGCGCCGCCGCCCACGCGACGATCGTCGCCCGCTTTTCCCCCGGCGTCGTCGGCGCCCGGTACCGCCGGCGCCTCGAAGGCATCGCCTGCTTCTGAGGTTCGCCCGGCGGGCGAAATTTTCCTCGCCGGAACTGGTATATTTCGGAACTTTGGCCCCTTGTTTTGTCCTGATAGTCATCTTTTTCCGTCCGCCGCGGTCCAATCCGGCCCGCCTCGTCCATGGTCTTTAGTTCGCTTCTCTTTCTCTACACGTTCCTCCCGGTCCTCCTAGGTCTGTACTACCTGGTGCCGCAGCGGTATCGGAACGTCGTGGCGCTGGCGGGAAGCCTGGTCTTCTACGGCTGGGGCGAGCCGGTCTTCGTCGGCCTGCTGGTCGGCATCTCGCTCTACGGCTATTACATCAGCCTCTGGCTCGCCCGGTTGCCCCGGACGGCCGTGACCGCGCGCCGCGCCGTGCTGACCCTCGGCCTGGCCGCCTACCTCGGCCTGCTGCTGTATTTCAAATACAGCAATTTCTTCGTCGAGCAGCTCAACGGCGTCCTCGGCTGGCTCCAGCAGGGCGGCTTCGTGTGGACCCATGTCGTGCTGCCGCTCGGCATCTCGTTCTTCACGTTCCAGAAGATCAGCTACCTCGTGGACGTGTACCGCGGCACGAGTCCGCCGGCGCGGAGCATCGTCGACTACCTGTTGTTCGTGGCGTTGTTTCCGCAGCTCATCGCCGGCCCGATCATCCGCTACCACGACGTGGCTGCGCAGATCGTCGCCCGCGATCACAACGTCGACAAGTTTCTCTCCGGCGTCTGGCGCTTCCTCCTCGGCCTCGCCCGCAAGGTCCTGATCGCCAACCCGCTCGGGGCGGTGGCCGACACGGTGTTCAGCCAGAACCTCGACACGCTGCCGATGCCGTACGCCTGGGTCGGCATCCTGTGCTACGCGTTCCAGATCTATTTTGATTTCGCGGGTTACTCCGACATGGCCATCGGCCTCGGCCGCATGCTGGGCTTCGAGTTCATCGAGAACTTCGAGCGGCCCTACACCTCCCGCTCGATCACCGAGTTCTGGCGCCGCTGGCACATCTCGCTGTCGAACTTCATGCGGGACTACCTCTACATCCCGCTCGGCGGCAACCGCGGCGGCAGCTTCCGCACCGGCTTCAACCTGTGGTTCGTGTTTTTGGTCTCCGGTTTCTGGCACGGCGCGAGCTGGAACTTCGTCAGCTGGGGCGCCTACCACGGCGCCCTGCTCTCGCTGGAGCGCATGCTGGGCCTGAAACGTCTCGCGCGCATCCCGGCGGTGCCGGCCACGCTGCTCACCTTCCTGCTCGTGCTCGCGGGGTGGGTGATGTTCCGCGCCGCGACGCTCGGTGACGCGCTCACGTTCTTCGGCCGCCTGTTCGCGTGGTCGAGCTGGGGCGACGTGACCCGCGACTTGGAACTGCTCTGGCCCGACCTGATCAACCACCGCACCTGGGCCGCCCTCGGCCTCGCCGCCTTCTTCAGCTTCATGCCCGAGCGCTGGTGGCGTCGCCACGGCTGGGACGAGGCCCTGCCGCCCACCACGAGCCAGGCCGTCCTCCGCGTGGTCCTCGGCCCGCTGTTCCTGCTCCTCGCCAGCGCCGCGCTGGCCAACCAGAGCTACAATCCGTTCATCTATTTCCGCTTCTGAGGCCCGGCCCGCATGCGACTCAACTTCAAGTTCCTGCTCGTCTTCCTTTTCGCCTACTTCCTGGGCGTCGTGGGCCTGCAGACCTACTGGCCGTTCCTGCCGCCCGGCTCCACCCTCCGCGGTGTCACCAACCCGCCGGCGGCGCCCGAGTGGGACTGGGATTCACTCAAGCGCGGCGCCTCGTTCCGCGCCGTCGAGGACAACCTCAGCGCCCGCGTCGGTTTCTACAACCTGTGGGTGCGTCTCGACAACCAGGTCAACTATTCCCTCTTCGGCGAGACCCAGCGACGCCCCGTGGGCACGCATGTGGTCGCCGGGCCGGACGACTGGCTTTACGAGCACCACTACATCACCTACGCCGTGAAGCCGGGCCACATGAAGGAAGCCGAGATGCGCCGGTCCCTCGAGCTCATGCGCCGCGTGCAGGACAAGCTCGCCGCCCGCGGCGTGCCTTTCCTGCTGGTCGTCGCGCCCAGCAAGGTCGAGGTCTACCCCGAAAAGGTGCCCACGGTCTACTGGGGCGGGCGCGACCACACGCAGGTCACCACCAATTTCGAGCTCGGCCGCCCGCTGTTCGAGGAATACGGCATCAACCTCTACGACGGTCCGGCCCGCTTCGCGGAGTGGAAGCGCTCGATGCCCGACCATCTCTTCACGCGCTCCGGCACGCACTGGAGCTACTACTCCGCCTTCCACGTGCTCAATGACCTGCGGGAGCGCCTGAACCCCGCCATGCGCCAGCCGCTGCCCGAGTTCCGCCTGCGCTCGCTCCGCAGCCGCAATCCGCTCGGCACCGACGAGGATCTCCTCGCGCTGATGAACCTGCTCGTGGACGAACCCTACAGCCACCCGTCGCCCTACCCGCGCCTGGTCCCGCAGACGGCCGTGCCGCCGGAAAAACTGCCCCGCATCCTCTGGGTGCACGACAGTTTCGGCTGGGCGCTCATCGACCTGCTCTACCCGGCCAACGCCATGCGGCCGAGCGAGTCGCTCTACTATTTCCAGAACGCCTACGCGATCCCGGGGCCGCGGAAGCTCGACCGCGACCTGCGGAAGATCGAATGGGAGCCCTATCTGCGCGACTTCGACGCCGTGGTGATGGTCTGGACCGAGATCGCGTTCGACTTCACCGGCTGGGGCTTCTTCGAGGCGGTGGACCGGAAGCTGCCCTGACCCATCCCGCTCCGGCATGCGCGCGTATCTCCAACGTTGCCAACCCGCGCACCTCTTCCTGTTCGCGGTGCTGGTCGTGGCCTTTGTCACCTACGCGACCTTCCGGCAGCGGTTCGTCGGTGCCACCGATTGGTATGGCTACTACCAGCAGGCCGTCCTGCTGCAGCAGGGGCGCATCGCTCTGCCCGTGGAACTGCCGGTAACCGCCTACCCGGTGTCGGTACCGATGGGTTACGTGGCCTTGGGCGACCAGGCCGTGCCGCAATACCCGCCGGGGTTCCCACTTCTGCTGGCCCTGGGCGGTCTCTTGGTCGGCCCGCTCCTCGTGCCGGCGCTGATCGGGGTGGCGAGCGTCCTGCTCCTGTATGGCATCGTGCGGGACCTGACGGATCCGTGGACCGGCGCCGTCTTCGCGCTGGTCTGGGCCTTTTTCCCGATCGTCGCCTACGGGAGCACCTACCTGATGAGCGACCTCGCTGCGGCGACCGGCGTCCTTGCCGCCTGGTGGCTGTACCGGCGGGACCGCGTGGCGCTTTCGGCGCTGGCGCTGGGTTTCAGCTTCGGCGTGCGCCCGACCAATGTCCTCTTCCTCCTCGCCCTGGCCTGGCCGCTGTGGCGGGAGCGCCGCCTCGTGCGCTTCGGCCTCTGGCTCGCCTTGCCGTGCGTCCTGTTCGCCCTCTACAACCACTTCGTGTACGGCGCACCCTGGCGCACCGGCTACACCGGCATGGGCAACGAGCTCCAGCCCGAGGTGTTCCAGGCCCACCTCATGTTTTACCTGCGCGAGACCCTGCGCCAGTGCGGCTGGCCCCTGATCGCCCTCGCCGCCCTGGGTCTCACAGTACGGCACCGCGACCGCTGGATCTGCGTGGCGTGGTTCGTGCCGTTTCTGGTCTTCTACGCTTTCTGGTGGGCCGGCGGCGACCGCTGGTGGTGGACCCGTTTCCTCCTGCCCGCCTACGGTGCCGTCTTCATCCTCGCCGCGCTCGGTCTGGCCCGGCTCCGCGACGCGGTGCAGCGCCTCCTGCCCAATCCGGCGTGGCGCCCGGCCGCGGCCGCGGTCCTCCTTGGCGCACTGGCCCTGACCCCGCTCTCCTACCTCAAGCTCACCCGCCGCGAGGGCGACGTCTGGGTCCGCCTGAAAGGTGTCGAATATCTCGAGGCGGTTCACCGCATCGGGCTCGTCGCCCCGCCGGGCAGCTACGTCGGCAGCATCGAGTTCGGCGGCGCGCTGCGGCTGTATTCGGACCTGCAACCCTTCCTCTCGACCTTCCCCGCCTCCCCCGATCTCGTGGCCGAGGCACACCGGCGCGGGCGGCGGGTTTTTCTCATGGTCGAACCCTGGCATCGCGACCAGGATGTCATTCGCCGCATGCTCGATCGCTTCCCTTCCCAGCGCTTGGCCGACATCCCTGTGTGGTGGGGCGTGCAGGTCCATGAACTCCGGCCTGAGGCGTCCCGCTGACCATGTTTCTCATCGACCTTTCCCACACCAGCCACACGCAGGCGCGCACCGGCATCCAGCGGGTGTGCCGGAACCTGCACGCGGCGCTGGGGGCGGAGGCGGCGGCGGTGACCTGGGATCCCTACGCCGCCCGCTGGCGACCGCTTGGATCCGCCGAGCACGCGTGTCTGGCGGCCGCCGCGCCGTCCGCGCGCCGCAGCGCATCCTGGCCGTGGACCGCCCGCCTGCGCGGCCGTTGGCTGCGTCTGACGGGATCCGCGGCCCCGGCCCTGCCCAGCGCGACGGGCGTGATCGTGCCCGAACTCTTTTCCCCCGCCGTGGGCGCGGCCCTGCCGGCGCTGTTCGCGGCGGTCGCGGGTCCGAGGGTCGCGATCTTCCACGATGCCCTCGCGCTGCGGTTTCCCGAACTAACCCCCACGGGCACAGTCGCACGTTTTCCGGCGTACCTTCAGGAGCTCCTCGTCTTCGACGGCATCGCCGCCGTCTCCGCCGACTCGCGCGACACCCTCCTGAATTACTGGCGCTGGCTCGGCCGCAAGGACCACCCGCCCGTCATCGCCCTGCCGCTCGCGCTCGAGCCTGGTCACGCCATCCATGAAGCCGCCGATGCCGCCGGCGCGCCGGTGGTGCTCACCGTGGGAAGCCTCGAGGGCCGCAAGAATCACGTCACGCTGTTCGCGGCCGCCGAGCGCCTGTGGGCGCAAGGGCGGAGATTCCGCCTGCACGTGGTCGGGCTGACCCATCCGCAGACCGGGCGCGCGGCGCAGGAGCGGATGCAGGCGCTGCAGGCCGCCGGGCGTCCGCTGGAATATCTCGGACCCGTGGACGACGCCGCGCTGGAACGGGCCTACGCCAGCTGCACGTTCACGATCTACCCCTCGCTCGTTGAGGGTTTCGGCCTGCCGGTGCTGGAGAGCCTGGCCCGCGGCAAGCCCTGCATCTGCTCCGGCCGCGGTGCGCTCGGCGAATCGGCCCGCGCCGGCGGCTGCCTCACACTCGACCGCGTGGACGACCCGGCGGCTTTGGCCGGCGCGATGGACCGCCTCCTGGCAGATTCCGCCGAACGCGCCGCCCTCACCGCCGCCGCCCGCGCCCGCACCTACCGCACCTGGCCGCAATACGCCGCCGAACTGAAGGAATGGATGCGAACGTTGTCTAGGGTTGAGCGATAAACCAACCTCCTCACGCGGAGACGCGGAGCCCATAAATCACGGACTCGGCGGATGTGAAGTGGTTGGATGGTGGATGGCCACAAGAGGCGCAAAAGGCTCAAGAAAGCCCTGATCCTTTTGTGCCTCTTGTGCCTTCTGTGGCTATCCCTCACAGCCACATGCGCATAATCCGTGGAATCGGTGGTTCAAACCTCCGCGCCTCCGCGGGAACCCATGCCTTTCGGTTTGCCAGCAGGCGACCCGGGCACACAGTTGGAACGTCCCCATGGCACTTTCCTTCTTCTCCAAGCACAAAAAGGCGGTGCTCAACCGTTGTCGCGATGATTACGCGACCAAGATGCGGTTGAAATACGCCCCCTACTACCACGCCATGGAGGCGCAGCAGGGGACCAGCATCCGGCTCGACGGGCGCGACATGATCATGCTGTCGAGCAACGACTACCTGGGCTTGTCGTTCCACCCCAAGGTGATCGAAGCCGGCCGCGCCGCCCTGCTCCAATGGGGCACCAGCCCCACCGGCGCCCGCACGTCCAATGGCTCCCGTGCCTATCACGTCGAGCTGGAGGCTCGCCTGGCCGCCTTCCTAGGCCGCGAAGCCTGCCACGTCCACGCCGCCGGTTACCTTTCCTGCATGTCGGGCATCGCGTCGTTTGCCCAGAAGGGCGACGTGATCTTCGCCGACAAGAACCTGCACTCCTGCCTCTGGGACGGCATCCGTCTCTCGATGGCCACGGTCGAGCGGTTCTCGCACAACAGCCCCGACGATCTCCGCGAGGTCGCCGCCGCCTCCAATCCCGACGCGCCCAAGCACCTCGTGGTCGAGGGCGTGTACTCGATGGAGGGCCACATCTGCCGTTTGCCCGAGATCTCGCAGATCGCGGACGACTACGGCTGCTTCACCGTGCTCGACGACGCCCACGGCTTCGGCGTCCTCGGCCGGCAGGGCCGCGGCACCGTGGACCACTTCGGCCTCAACGAAAAGGTCGACGTCATCTGCGGCAGCCTCTCGAAGTCCCTCGCCAGCACCGGCGGCTTCGTCGCCGCCACGCGCGAGGTGATCGAGTACCTGCGCACCAATTCCAAGCAGACGATCTTCAGCGCCGCCCTCAGCCCGAGCCAGACCGCCGTGGCCACCGCCGCCCTCGAGATCATGCAGACCGAGCCCGAGCACCACGAGCGGCTCTGGCGGAACACCAAGAAGTACCGCGCCATGCTCAAGGGCCTCGGCCTCGACACCTGGGAAAGCGAGACCCCCGCCGTCCCGATCGTCCTCGGCTCGAAGGAACGCGTCTACCCCTTCTGGCGCGCCCTCCTCGAGAAGGGCGTGTTCACCGTCATGTCCATCGCCCCCGCCGTCCCGGCCGGCAAGGACCTGATCCGCACCGCCATCTCCGCCCTCCACACCGACGAGCAACTCGAACGCATCGCCGAGGCGATGGCGTACGCGGTGAAGAAGACCGGGTAAGTCGTCGGGCGCTGCCCGGATTCAGCCACCCAGATCCGCTGCCACCCGCGCGGCGGTCTCCCGCCAGGTCGGCAGCGAACGTGTCGCGGCCGCCTCGGCCAGACCCGCGATCCACGCGTCATCGGTCAGCGCGCGCCGCAGGGTCTCGCGCCACGCGCCGACATCGCCGACCGGCACCGGCACGCACCCACCGCCGTCCGCGTTTTCCCGCAGGACCGGCAGATCGCTGCACACGCACGGCACGCCGCGCCAGAGCGACTCCAGCAGCGGCAACCCGCAGCCCTCGGCACGCGTGGGAAACACCGTCGCCCGGGCTGACGCATACAGCCGGGCCAGGTGCGCATCGTCCGCCCGGTCATGGTGCCGCACGTTCCGCCCCGCCCGCTGCAGCCGCCGCACCCGCTCGGCGATCGGCCGGCCAAAATGCGGATTCACGCGCCCCACCAGGTGCAAGGTGAACGCCAGCCCCTCACCCCACAGGGCCTCGCAGGCCTCGAGCAGGATCTCCTGATTCTTGCGCGGCTCGAGGATGCCCACGCAAAGCAGCTCCGGACCCCGCGGCTCCGTCACACGCCGCCGCGGCGTCCCGTCAAAATCCGCCCCGAGTGCCAGCGTGTCCGCCGGCGGCACCGCCTCCAGCCCGAGCCAGCGCCAGTAACCGATCAGGTCCGCGCGGCTCGCGGCCGACACCGCCCACACCCGATCGAAGTCCGCGAGGAGCTTCAGGTACCCCGGGTGCCGCGCGACGCTCTGCGGCCAGGTGATCTGCGGCCATCGCAGCGGGATCGCGTCGTGGAAGATCGCCGCCCGCCGGCACGAGCGCGTCGCCAGCCAGGCGCCGAAACCCGGGCGCTCCTCCTCGGAAAACAACTCCGCGGTCAACAGCCAGTCGGTCGGCCCGGGCGCCACGCCCCGACCCGTCGCGGCCTCGACCCACCCGGCATCGGTCCAGCGCACCGGGGTGACCGCCGCGCCCAGCTCGTCACCGAGCCGCGCGCTCACGCGCTGCAGGCCGGAGCGATGGCCCGTGCGGCCCGCCTTGGTGACGTCGAACGCGATCATGCGCCGCCACCTCCGATGGCCCGGTCGAAATGCGCGATCAGTCGCTCGGCGTTCTTGTGCGCATCAAAATTCTCCTCGACCCACCGGCGTGCCTCGCGGCGCAGCGCCTCGGCCAGCGCGTCGTCGCGCGCGAGCCGGCGCAATGCGTCCACCCAGGCGCCGGTCGACGTCACCGGCGCCACGAGGCCCGAGACCATGTCGGTCACCGCCTCGGTCGTGGCCGCCGCCGGCGAGGTCACGACGAGGGTGCCGATGGACATCGCCTCCGGGATCACGTTGGGCAGCCCGTCGCGGTCGCCGCTCACGGCGATGATGCCGGTGTGCAGGAGCACGTCGGCCCAGTTGAGCTGGCCCCAGACCTCGTAGTGCGGGATGTGGCCGATGAAGGTGACGTTGGCCGCCACGCCGAGCGAGCCGGCGAGCCGCTCGAGTTCGGGCCGCAGCGGGCCGTCGCCGACGATGCGCGCCTCGAACGGCAGGCCCGTCGCCTGCAGCGCGGCGTAGATGCGCAGCTGGTGCTGCAGGCCCTTTTTCTCGACGAGCCGGGCGACGCACAGCAGGCGCAGGGGCTCGCGCGAGGTCCGGAGTTTTTTCATCACCGGCATGCGGTCGAGGCCGCGGCGGATGCAGAAGATGCGCTCGGAATCGAGACCCCGCTCGATCAGGGCGAGCTGCCCCATCTGGGTGGAGGTGTGGATGAAGGCCGCGTGCTCGAGCTTCTCCTTGAGCCACCAGTCGCCGCCGTGCTCGTAGATGTCGTAGGCGTGGGCCGCGGCGCTGAACTTGTGGCCGTCGAGCCGCCAGAGCAGCCAGGCCGCCGTCGCGGGCGCGCCACCCCAGGTCGCGTGGATGAGGGTCGGCGGGTCGCGGCGGAACTGGCCCGCAAAGAGGCACGCGAAGCCGGCCCCGAGCATGTTCTCCCAGAAATTGAGCCAGGACGGCGCCTTCCGCGTGGCGAGGCCGTGGAGGAGCTGTTTCAGCACCTCGGGCCGGCGCCAGGCCTCGTACGGGATCATCCAGAGCAGCGTCAGCAGCTTCCACTTCGGGAAGCGCGTGACCGGCAGCCCGCGATAGGTCCCGCCGCCGCCCCAGAGCGAGTAGAGCCGGAGCCGGACGCCGTGGGCCTTCATGGCGATCACCTCACGCTGCAGGAAAGTCTCGGTGGACTTGGGGAACGTCGTGAAGAGATAGGCGATGACCGGTAGCTCGGGCTTCAAGGTTGGCCAAGCATGTACCCCGCCGTCGGCCGCTCAACGCCGAACTTGGGGTGCGCCGTGGCGAAAATGCGCTTTTCGCGCCGGCCGGGGCGTGTTTGCCTGCGACCACCCCCAACACCCATGTCTGCCCTCGATCGTCTCCATGCCGCCGCGCGGCGCAATGTCTGGCTCGGCCGGCTCGCCATCGTGACGCGCCTGCTCCTGGCCCTCGGCTTCACCCCGTCCGGCTGGACGAAGCTGGTCGGCAACCGGTTCACCCAGCTCGGGACCGACACGCCGGTCGGCTTCTTTTTCGAGGCCCTTTACCAGACGGGATTCTACTGGCGGTTCCTGGGCGCCGTGCAACTGCTCGCCGCGGTGCTGCTCCTCATCCCGCGCACGACGACGCTGGGCGCGGTGCTCTATTTCCCCGTCATCGTGAACATATTCCTGATCACGGTCTCGATGCATTTCCAGGGCACGCCGTTTATCACCGGCCTGATGCTGCTCGGATCCGTGTTCCTGCTCTGCTGGGACTACGACCGCCTCGTGCCGCTCATGCGGAAACGGTAGATCCCGCGCCGGTCGTCATTCCAGCTTCGCGCGTTCGTTGTAGAAGGCCAGGCAGCGCGCGTAGATCTCCTTCGGTGACGCCATGCCGAGCGCCTCCTGGGCGAGGGCGCGGGCGTCCTTCATCGTCATCGCGCGGATGAGAAAGCGGACCCCGGGAATGAGCGGCGGGGTCATGCTCAGCGAATCCACCCCGAGGCCGAGCAGCAGCGGGGCCAGGACCGGATCGCCGGCCATCTCGCCGCAGACGCTGACTTCGATCTTCTGCCGGTGCGCCTCGGTGACGACCTGCTTCAGCGTCCGCAGCACCGCCGGGTGGGTGGGCTCGTACAGGTGCGCGATGCGGTCGTTCACGCGGTCGATCGCGAGGAGGTACTGGATGAGGTCGTTGGTGCCGATGCTGAAGAAATGGCACTGCTTCGCCAGCAGGTCGGCCGTGGCCGCGGCGCTCGGGATCTCGATCATGGTGCCGACCTCGAGCTCCGGGTCGAACGGCGTGCCCTTGGCCTTGAGCTCGGCCTTGCACTCGTCGAGCACCGCATTGGCGCGGGTCAGCTCCTCGGCACCGCTGATCATCGGGTACATGATCAGCACCTTGCCGTGCGCGCTGGCCGCGAGGATGGCGCGGAGCTGGTCCTTGAAGATGTCCGTGTGCTCGAGGCAGAAGCGGATGGCCCGGAAACCCATGAACGGGTTGCTCTCCTTCGGGAAGAGCCCCGGGTTGCCGGCCATGGGCTTGTCGCCGCCGAGGTCGAGGGTGCGGATGATCACCGGCAGCGGCGCGAGCGACTCCGCCACGGTGCGGTAGGCGACCGCCTGCTCGGCCTCGGAGGGGATCCGCGAGCTGTTGAGGTAAAGGTACTCCGTGCGGAACAGGCCGATGCCCGCGGCATTGTAGTCCTTCACGAGCTGGACCTCGTCCACCTTCTCGATGTTGGCCATCAGGGTGACCTTCACGCCGTCGAGGGTGACGGCCGGCTGACGGTTGGCCTCGAGGAGGCGGGTCTCGACGCTCTGGCGCTGCTCGCGGATCTTCCCGTAGCGGAAGAGCGTGCTCTCGGAGGGATTGAGGATGACGAGGCCGTCGTAGCCGTCGACGATCACCCAGTCGCCCGGCTGGACGCGGGCGGAAAGGTCGCGCACGCCGACGACGGCGGGCACCTTCATCGAGCGCGCCACGATGACGGCGTGGCTGGTCTTGCTGCCCGAGTCGGTGACGATCCCGAGGGCGGCGCTGCGGTCGATGCTGGCCGAGTCGGAGGGCGAGATGTCGTTGGCGACGACGACGCGCCGGTCGGCGAGGCGGCTCAGGCTGTTCTCGGCCTGGCCGAGGAGGTTCTGGAGCACGCGCTGGGCGACGTCGCGCAGGTCGCCGGCGCGCTCGCGCAGGTACTCGTCGTCGATCTCGGAGAAGGCCTGGATGTACCGCAGGGAGACCTTGTTGAAGCAGGTCTCGATGTTGCGGCTGGTGGTCTCGAACTCGCGGATGGTCTCCCCGATCAGCGCCTGGTCCTCGAGCACCATGAGGTGCGCGTCGAAGATCAGCGCCTCCTCGGGGCCGATGTTCTTTTCCACCTCGTTCTTGATCTTCGTGATCTGCTGCCGGGTGATGACGAGCGCCCGCTCGAAACGGGCGATCTCCTCGAGGCGCTTCTGCGGGTCGACCTCGTAGCTGGGCACCTCGACGTTGCTCTGGATATAGACGAAAACCTGCCCATAGGCGATGCCCTGCGAGGCGGGGATACCTTGCACGATCACTTCCTGCTTGGTGCTGGATTCCGGCGGCATCAGGACCGTCCGCTGGGTCACGGCCGGCGCTTGACGATAACGCGCCGGGTCCGGCGCGGGTCAATGCGGATTTATGCCAACGTCGTTTCCAGGACGAAGCAGTTCGCACCCCAGGCCGTGCGCACGGCGGTGGCGAGCGGTGCCGCGTCGTGGCCGGCGGGCAGGAGCGCGAAGCAGGCGCTGCCGCTGCCGCTCATCCGCGGCGTCACCCCCTGCGCGCGGAGCCGGCCGAGCAGGGTCGGCAGAGCGAGGTGCTTGGCGAAGGCCACGGTCTCGAGATTGTTGGCG
>CAZGJB010000063.1:0-13644 GCA_964526145.1 uncultured Opitutaceae bacterium | reverse complement strand
TCGTTACAGTGTGAAATATCACACACAGCTATTCCGCACCGCCGGGCGGGCGACATATCCGCCAAAGCCGGCGAACAGGTCAACCTCCGGCTTCATTTCCAGGTCGCTCACGCCGTCGCCCACGGCGATCACCCTCGTCGGCTGCAACTCCGCTTTCAGGCGGGCGACCACGAGCGGCTTGCCGCCGGAGCGGGTCGTGGGGAAGTCGCGATCGTAGCCGCCATAGTTTCCCTCGGCATCGAAATTCAGCTCCACCGCCTCGACGCGCTCGATCCCCAGGAACTGCGCGAGCGGCCGAATGCAGGGCCGGAAACCCCCACTGATGATGACCGGGGTCCACCCGCGCTCCTTGAGTGCCGCGACCGTGGCGCGGGCGTTCGGCTCGACGGTCGCGATGTACCGCTCGCCGATGGCGGCCGCGTCGGCGCGCGTCGGGCGGATGATGTCGAGGCGGCGGCTGAAGACACTCTCGACCGGGATGCGTCCCTCCATCGCCTCATGGGTCATGGCTTCGACCTGCCGGAAGACCTCCGGACCGTGCACGCGGGCGAGCTCATCGATGCCCTCGATGGCGCTGAGCGTGCTGTCGCAGTCGAAGATGATGAGCTTCACGGGGGACACGCCCCCCAACGAGCCAGCAACCCCGAACTCCGCAAATAAAAAAGCCCTCCGCGTTTCGGCGGAGGGCTGGGAAAAAGGAGGCGGCGCCTTACTTCTTCGAGGAGCGCTTGAACTTCGTGGTGAACTTCTCCACGCGGCCGGCGGTGTCGACCAGGCGCTTCTCACCGGTGTAGGCCGGATGGGAGTCCATGGTCACGTCGCGGAGGACGACCTGGTACTCGACGCCATCAATGGTCTCCTTGCGGGCCGACTTGAGAGTCGAGCGGGTGAGGAAGCGCTTGCCCGTGGCGACATCGAGGAAGCAGACGTTGTTGAGAGTGGGATGACCTTCGGCTTTCACGGCGGTAATGAACGGGTTATATCAGCCTTGGCGGGCCTTGTAGCGCGGCTCGACCTTGTTGATCACGTAGATTTTGCCCTTGCGACGCACCACCTGGCAGGCCGGGTGACGCTTCTTGGCGGACTTGATGGAGGAGACAACTTTCATAAAAGCGTGGAAAACAGAGAGCGCGACAGCCCCTGTCAACTGAATTGTCCGCGGTTTCCCGCTCAATTCCGACCGGGGTCCTCCGGCTCGCCCGCGAGCAGGCGCCAGTCGTCGCCCTCCCGGCCCAAAATCTCGCGCCAGAGGGTGTTGTCCTGCGCGCCTTCCAGCAGATCGCCCGGGATGTCAGCCACCACCCAGGTGTTGTGCTTCAACTCTTTCTCCAACTGGCCCCCGGACCAGCCCGAGTAACCGAGAAACGCCCGGACCACGACACCCGGCTCGCTGAGGAGCTGGCCGGCCTTCGCCGGCTCGATGCCGAAATGGAGCCGGAACCCGTCGTCCCGCGTTTCCCACGCGGCCAGGAGCAGCTGCTCGGAATGCACCGGTCCACCCTGGT
Source organism: uncultured Opitutaceae bacterium (assembly GCA_964526145.1). Lineage (GTDB taxonomy): Bacteria > Verrucomicrobiota > Verrucomicrobiia > Opitutales > Opitutaceae > UBA2377. Next base: position 12,139 of record CAZGJB010000063.1, on the reverse strand, counting down.
AGATCGGCACGCCGGCCAGCGGCCCGAGGGCGAACTCGCCGTTGAGCTCGCCGAGTCGCTTGCCGAGCGGACGGTTGAGCACGATGCCCATCGCGCCGTCGGCATTGTGCTCCGACATCAAGATCACCGTGCGCCGGAAATTCGGATCGCGCATCGCCGGGTGCGCCAGCAGGAGCGAGCCGGCCAGGCTGACCTTCGACTTGGTGCTGCGCTCGCGCATGGGGTGGGATGCCGGCGGCGGCGGCTACAACTTCAGGATCTTCACCCCCGCGTCGGTCAGAAGTTTCGCGACCAGCGGATCATTGCGGTAATTGCGCCGGTAGCGGATCTCCGCGATGCCCGCCGAGGCGAGGATTTTGGCGCAGTTGATGCACGGATAATGGGTCACGTAGGCGACGCAGCCCTCGACCGAGCTGCCGCGGCGCGCGGCATCGGCGATCGCGTTCTGCTCCGCGTGCACGGTCGCCTGCTCATGTCCCTCCCGCACGTGCGAGACATGCGCCGAACCGGGCAGGTAACCATTGTAACCCGCCGCCACAAGGCGGTTGCGGCGATTGCCCCCGGTCACGATCACGCAGCCGACATGCAGACGCTCGCACGGCGAGCGCGTGGACATCAGCACGGCCGTGGCCATGAAGTACTCGTCCCACGAGGGTCGCTGCGGAAATTTTTCCGTCGCCTGGGCGATCAAGTCCACGGGATGGGCGGAGGCAGATTTCATGATAACGCACTGCGACGTTGGACATCCGGAGCGCCGCGGGCAATCTTTCCTCCACATGTCACCGCGCAGGTTGCACCCCGAGCTGCTCGATTCGCTTCCGTCCGACCATCCCGATGCCCGGCACAGTCGCCGCGACCTGCGCGTCATCAACCGCTTGATGGGCAATTACCGTTGGTTCGAACGGACGCTGCCGCCCCTGCTCCATCCCGGCGAGCGCGTCCTGGAACTGGGCGCGGGCACCGGCGAGCTGAGGCAGCGTCTCGCCACGGGCGGGACGGACGTCACGGGCCTCGACCTCTGCCCTCCCCCGGCCGACCTGCCGGAGCCGCATCGCTGGCTTCGCCATGACCTCACCACGTTCGCCGGCTATGCGGACTACCCAGTCGTCATCGGCAACCTGATCCTCCACCATTTCGCCGACGAAACTCTCGGTCAGCTCGGTCGCCAGTGGCGGCGACACGCGAGGCTCCTGCTTTTCTCCGAACCGGTCCGCCGTCGCTTCTCGCAACACCTCATCAGCGGCCTCGGCCCTCTCCTCGGCGCCAACCCGGTCACGCTGCACGACGCCACGGTCAGCATCGCTGCGGGTTTTCGCGGCGACGAACTGGCCCGACAACTGGATCTGCCGGCATCCGCGTGGATCTGCTCCGTCACCTACACCCTCGGCGGTGCCTACCGCTTGGTCGCCCGACGCCGCGCATGAACCCGCACCGGCCAATCGAGATCACTGGCGGCGGCCTCGCGGGCCTGTCGCTCGGCCTCGCATTGCGGCAGGCGGGTGTGGCCGTCACGGTGCATGAGGCGGGTGACTATCCGCGCCACCGGGTCTGCGGCGAGTTCATCACCGGGCTTGATGCCGGCACAATCGGACGCCTCGGGCTCGCACCGATCCTCGCCGATGCCCTGCAGCATCGTGAAGTCGGCTGGTTCATCAGGCAGAAGCTGATGCGAACCCAGCGGCTGCCCCAGCCCGCGCTCGGGATCAGCCGCCATCGCCTGGATGCCCGCCTCGCCGAGGCCTTCATCGCGGCCGGCGGCGAATTGCACACCCACAGCCGCACCGCCGCGGGCGTGGCCCGCGAGGGCTCGGTCATCGCCACTGGCAAGCGCGCCACCCGTTCCCCGTGGCTCGGCCTGAAGATCCACGCGCTGGAGCTGCCGCTGATCCGCGACCTCGAGTTCCATCTCGGCACCCACGCTTACGTCGGCCTGGCCCGGATCGAGGCCGGCCGCGTCAACGTTTGCGGACTTTTCCGACGGCGCGATGTCCGCGGACAGGGTCGCACGCTGCTCCTCGGTTACCTGCAGGCCGCCGGCCTGGCCGAGCTCGCGGACCGCCTCGCCGCGACCGCGACCGATGAGACATCGTTCTGCGCCATCGCCGGTGTCGGTTTCAACGCCCGGTTCCGCACGGATGCTTGCCTCCGAATCGGCGATGCCGGTGCCTTGATCCCACCGTTCACCGGCAACGGCATGGCCATGGCTTTCCAGGGCGCCGCCATCGCCGTCGATCCGCTGGTCGCCTATGCCGCCGGGCGTCTGGATTGGTCGGCGGCCGTCGCAACGATTCAATCCGGCCTGCGTCGCCGATTCCGGCTGCGCCTGGCCGCGGCGGCCGTGATGCATCCCTTCCTTTACGACCCTCCCGGTCAACGCTGGCTCGTCGCCTGCACGCGCGCCGACCTGCTCCCCCTGCGTCCACTCTACGCCGCGCTCCACTGACATGTATCTCCACGCCCTGGCCACCGCGGTTCCGCCCCTCGCCCTGACCCAGCCCGAGTGCTGGGATAAACTGAACCTTTCCTCCGCCAAAGGGCGGCTGCACAAGCGCTCGCGGCTCCTGCTTCATGGAATCCTCCACGGCTCGAACGGCATTCGCACCCGGCATTTCGCCGATCCGGACATCGATCGCATCTTCGATCGCGATGCCGACGCCCTGCACGCGCATTTTCGCGCCCAGGCCCCGCCGCTCGCGGCGAAGGCCGTCGCTGCCGCCCTGGCAACCGCCGGCATCGGACCCGGGCAGCTTGACGCCCTGCTCATCTGCACCTGCACCGGCTACCTCTGCCCCGGACTCACCAGCTACGTCGCCGAGGAACTCGGGATGCGCACCGATGCTTTTCTTCAGGACCTGGTCGGGCTCGGCTGCGGCGCCGCCATCCCGACGCTGCGCGCAGCCAGTCACGTGCTGGCCGCCCAACCCGCGGCCACGGTGGCCTGCGTGGCGGTCGAGATCTGCTCGGCGGCGTTTTACCTCGACGACGATCCCGGCGTGCTGATCAGCGCCTGCCTCTTCAGCGACGGTGCCGCGGCCACGATCTGGCGGTCCGAGCCCGGTCCGACGGGATTGCGGGCTTTCGCCTTCGACACCCATCACCAACCGGCGGACCGCGACAAGCTCCGGTTCGAGCAGCGGGACGGCAAATTGCGCAACCTGCTCGATCGCGCCGTGCCGGCCCTCGCCGCGGGCGCCGTCGAAAGCCTGTGGAGCCGCCGCGGCGACCGGCCAGTTGGTCGGGTCATCGCCCATCCGGGCGGCCGCGATGTCCTCGATGCCCTGGCGCCCGTCGTCGCACCCCACTCCCTCGCGGCCAGCGCCGCCGTGCTGGAGCGGTTCGGCAACATGAGCAGCCCTACCGTGTTGTTTGCGCTCCAGCATGCCCTGGCCGAAGCACCAGCGAACGGGCTCAGCGATGACTACTGGTTGGTCAGTTTCGGCGCGGGTTTCAGCGCCCACAGTTGTCGCCTCGGCCGCGCCTGAGAATCGGTGCTCGTTCCAGGTGGATTTCCGGCTTTCGCTGGCCTCGAAACGCAAAAGCCCCCAACGTCCCGTCGTCATGCCCACGCTCAACGCCCTCGTCGCCTACTGTGACCGACGCACCCGCCGCACCGCTTTCCACGATGCCCCCGGGGCGGCCAACGGCCTGCAGTTGGCGAACAACGGCCGCGTCACCCGCATCGGCGCCGCGGTCGATGCCGGCGTCGTGCCGTTCAAGCAGGCGGTCGCCGCCGGTGTCGATTTCCTCATCGTGCATCACGGGATGTACTGGGACATGCCCCGGCCGCTGACCGGTCCGGCCTACGCGCGCGTCGCCACCCTGATCCACGGCAACTGCGCCCTCTACTCGAGCCACCTGCCGCTGGATTCGCACCCACAGATCGGCAACAACGCGCTGCTCGCCCGCCAGCTCGGCCTCAAGGCCGACCGTGGTTTCATCCCCAACCCCGGCGGCGACATCGGCTGCACCGCGCCCAGCCGCCTGACCCGCGCCGTCTTGCGCACCCGGCTGGAAGGTCTTTACCCACGCGTCATCGCCATCGAGTGCGGCTCCGCCCGCCCCCGCCGGATCGCCTTCTGCAGCGGCAGCGGCAACAGCGCGATCCCGCTCCTCGCCGCCGCCGGCGCCGACACGCTCGTCACCGGCGAACTGCGCGAGGAACACTTCAACTACGCCCAGGAAAACGGTCTCAACCTCTACCTCTGCGGCCACTACGCCACCGAGGTCCACGCCGTGAAAGCCCTCGCCGCCGAGCTTGCCGCCAAGTTCAAACTGCCGTGGGAATTCATCCCGACCGGCAACCCGCTCTGATTTTCTGCATGAAACGCATCGCCATCCTCCACGGGCCCAACCTCGACCGTCTCGGCAAGCGCCAGCCCGAGATCTACGGACGCGCCACGCTCAAGGACCTCGAGCACCTCATCCGCACCGAGGCGAACCGGCTGGGGTTCACCACCACGTTCTTCCAGTCGGCCCACGAGGGTGCGCTCGTGGACAAGATCCACGCGCTCACCGACCGCGGGATCGATGCGTTCATCGTCAATTTCGGCGCCTACTCGCACACGAGCATCGCTCTCCGCGACGCGCTGGCCGCGTCCGACAAGCCCGCCATCGAGGTGCACATCTCCGACATCAAGAAGCGCGAGAAATTCCGCCACACCTCGATGACCGCCGGTGCCTGCCGCGCGATGATCTGCGGCAAGGGCTTCCCCGGCTACGTCGAGGCGCTCCAGCTCCTGCAGAAACTCTGAACCCGGACCGACGCCCTTGACCGCCGCCACGCCCGCCCCCACCGACCTCGTCTGGTTCGTCTGCCACACCAAGCCGCGCTGCGAGAAGAAGTTCTCCGCGCTCATGGCCGCTGAGCGCTTCGAGCACTACCTCGCGCTCGTGCAGAGCATCCGCCGCTACCGCCAGCAGACGAAGCGCTTCACCAAGCCGCTCTTTCCCGGCTACGTGTTCGCCCGCGTGCCGTTCGAGAAGAAGGCCCGCATCTACCAGCAGGACCTGCTGGCGCGGGCCATCCCCGTGGAGGACGAGGCGACCTTCCTGCGCCAGCTCGCCGACGTGAAGGCCATCGTCGACTCCGGCTTCGAGCTCAGCCTGCTTCCGCTCCTTTCCAAGGGTCGCCGCGTGAAGGTCACGGGCGGTCCGCTCCACGGTCTCGAAGGCTACGTCGACGACCCCAAGAATCCCGCCGGCATCGTCATCTCCGTCGACGTCCTCCGTCAGGGTCTCCTCGTGCGGGTGCCCGTCGAGAATCTAGAGGCGCTGCCCTGAGTTCAGGAAAACCGCACCCACGCCCACTGCCCGAGGTGCATCGTCGCGCAGGTGACGAGCGCCGCGGCGATGTCGTCGGCCACCACGCCCCAGCCGCCGGGGAGGTCCTGCAGCTTGCGGATGCCAAACGGCTTCGCAATGTCGAACAACCGGAACAGCGCAAACCCCGTCAGGAACACCGCCCAGGGCGGCAGCGTCTCCGTCAGCGCCGGCCAGCCCAGGAAGCACAGCGGCATCGCCACAAATTCGTCGAGCACCACCTCGCCCGGATCACGCCGGCCCAGCCGGAACTCCGCCTCGCCACAGATCGCGATCGCGACGTACGCGCCGATCGCGCTCAGCAGCAGGTTGCCGATCCAGCCGAGCGGATGGAAAAACACGGTGAAGTAGAGCAGCCCCGCGACCGATCCCCACGTGCCCGGCGCCGGCAGCCGACGGCCCAGCGGACCCAGCGTGGCGCAGCCCAGCACGGTCGCGGTGGGCAGGAAACGTGTCCAGACCGGTTGCGGCAATCGCATCGGGCTCAGTCCCTCACCAGATGGCCGTGACGGCGGAAATACGTGTAGCCCGACGTGATCGTCATGATCACCGAAAGCGCGAAGAACGTCAGCCCGACCCAGTGCACGACCTCGACCTGCCAGTGCTCGTGGCCATTGAAGACCTCGCCAAAATCGTTCGTCATCATCCGGGTGCCCAGCAGCCAGCCGATGGCGTTCAGCTGCAGGAAGGTCTTCACCTTGCCGCCCGCGTCGGCCTCGACGACGACGCCCTTCGACGCCGCCACCATGCGCAGGCCCGAGATCATGAACTCGCGGCCGATGATCGCCAGCACCAGCAGCATGGCCGTGATCCGGTAACCCATGAAGTAGCCGCCGTTGACCAGCGCCACCATCAGGCCGATGACCATCACCTTGTCGATCACCGCGTCCATGAACCGCCCGAAATTCGACACCTGCCCGCTCGCGCGCGCCAGTTTGCCGTCGAGCCAGTCCGACAGCGCGGCGGCGATGAACAGCCAGAACGCGATGGTCGCCGCCCACAGAAAGTCCGAATACATCAGGCCCACGATCGCGAACATCGCCGGCACGCGGGAGATCGTCAGGATGTTGGGGAGGGTGAAACGCACAGGCAGCCAGACACGCATGCGCCTCCGGCAAAGGCAATAGCGGAGAGGACGCGACCCCTCGCTCGGCCCTCGACTTCCGCCGCCGAAAATACTTCGCTCCCCGCCTACCCACTCATGCGCCACTGCATCTATCCCGGGACCTTCGATCCCATCACGTTCGGACACCTCGACGTCCTGGCGCGGGCCGCCAAGCTTTTTGACCACGTCACCGTGGCCATTGCCGAGAATCCCGGCAAGGGTCCCCACTTCAGCGCCAAGCACCGCCTCGAGCTGGTGAAGCCCAACGCGGCGCAGTTCAAGAATGTCACCGTCACCACGTTCAACGGCCTGCTCGTCGATTTCGTGATCTCCCAGAAGGCCCAGGCCATCATCCGCGGCCTCCGCGCCCTCACCGACTTCGAGCTCGAGTTCAACATGGCCCTGATGAACCGGCACCTGAAGCCCGAGATCGAGACGATCTTCGTCATGCCCAACGAGCAGTACAGCTACACCAGCTCCACGCTCGTGAAGCAGGTCGCCAAGTACGGCGGCGACGTCAGCCACTTCGTCCCGCCCAACGTCGCCGCCGCGCTCAAGCACGCCTACGGACGCTGAGGCCGGGGCCTGCCGATCGGCACATTAATTTCGCCCGCCGTGTCACCGCCGGGCCCCCGCCGCCGTCTTGGCTAGCGGCACGGACTGTCCTCTTGGGAATCAGGCGGTTTCGTTTGCCCGCCGTCACTTTCCCTTCACATCTTGAACGCTTAATCATGGCCAAGTCCCGCCGCTCCACCGGTCTCATCGTCATCGTCGTCCTCCTCGCCGCCGCCGCAGGCGGCTGGTACTACTTCGGCCGGACCGCCGACGCCAAGCCCGCCTACACCACCGTCACGGTCGATCGCGGCAGCATCTCCCAGGTGGTGACCGCCACGGGCTCACTCCAGCCGGTCACCTCCGTCGAGATCGGCAGCCAGGTCTCCGGCCTGGTCACCGAGGTGCTCGTGGACTACAATTCCCCGGTCAAGGCCGGACAGCTCATCGCCAAGATCGACAGCTCCACCTACGAGCAGCGCCTGCGCCAGGCCGAGGCCGACCTCGCCTCCAGCAGGGCCAGCCACACCCTCACCCGCCTCAACACCGAGCGCACCCGCGCCCTGCGCACCCAGAACCTCGTCTCCGCCCAGGAACTCGACCAAGCCGAGGCCCAGTTGTCCCAGGCTGACGCCGCCCTCCTCACGCGCGAGGCCGCGGTCGAGAACGCCAAGGTGGACCTCAGCCGCTGCTCCATCTTCTCGCCGATCGACGGCATCGTCATCGACCGCCAGACCGACGTCGGCAAGACCGTCGCCGCCAGCTTCAACGCCCCGACCCTCTTCATCATCGCCAACGACCTCACGCGGATGCAGATCCACGCCTCCATCTCCGAGGCGGACATCGGCACCGTCGCCCTCGAGCAGCCCGTCAATTTCACCGTCGACGCCTTCCCGACCCGCCAGTTCCGCGGGCGCGTGATCCAGATCCGCAACTCGCCCAAGACCGAGTCGAACGTCGTCACGTACCAGACGATCATCGAGGTCCGGAACGACGACCAGAAGCTCAAGCCCGGCATGACCGCCAATGTCTCCATCGTCATCGCCGAGCGCCCCGACACCCTTCGCCTGCCCAACGGCGCCCTCCGCGCCCGCATCCCCGAGCAACTGCTGCCCGCCGCCAAGCCCGACGCGACCGCCGCCGCGTCACCCGCGGCCGGCGCCGCCCCCGTCACCGCCACGCGCGAGCAGGTGGTGGCCATGCTCGCCGAGGTCGGATTCGTCCAGGGTTCCGGCCCGCCGTCCCCGGAAATCCGCACCAAGCTCGCCGACCTCGCCAAGTCGCGCGGCCTCACCCTCCCCGAGTTCGGCCGCGGCCGCGGTGGCCGCACCGAACAGCCCGCCATCACGACCCGCACGGTTTACAAGCTCGGCGGCACGCCCGCCCAGCCGCAGCCCGAGCCCGTGACGGTGAAGCTCGGCATCACCGACGGCACCCACACCGAGATCATCGAGGGCCTGGCCTCGGGCGATGTCCTCATCTCCAGCGTCTATCTTCCCGGCGCCACCACCAACAACACGCCCTCCAGCAGCCCGTTCGGCGGCCCTCGCCGCTTCTGAACCGCCGCCCGCGTCCATGAGCGCCGTCGTCCACCTGCAGGACATCCACAAGACCTACGATTCCGGCGAGGTCGCCGTGCACGCCGTGCGCGGCGTCTCGATCGAGATCCACGGCGGCGAGTTCCTCGCCATCATGGGCGCCAGCGGCTCGGGCAAATCCACGCTGATGAACCTCATCGGCTGCCTCGACCGCCCGACCCGCGGGACCTACCTGCTCGACGGCATCGATGCCTCCGGACTCGAGCGCGACGAGCTGGCCGACATCCGCAATCACAAGCTCGGCTTCGTCTTCCAGGGCTTCAACCTCCTCAGCCGCACCACCGCCCTCGAGAACGTCGAGCTGCCCATGCTCTACGGCCGGCACCACGTCACCCGCCGCGAGATGCGCGACCGGGCCCTGCGCGCCCTCGAGATCGTCGGCCTCGGCAACCGCGCCGACCACTTCCCGAGCCAGCTCTCCGGCGGCCAGCAGCAGCGCGTCGCCATCGCCCGGGCCCTCGTCAACGAGCCCCGTGTCCTCCTTGCCGACGAGCCCACCGGCAACCTCGACAGCAGGACCTCCGTCGAGGTCATGGGCGTTTTCCAGCAGCTCAATGACTCCGGCATCACCATCCTCATGGTGACCCACGAGCTCGACATCGCCCACTACTGCAAGCGCAACCTCGTCATGCGCGACGGCCGCGTCGTCAGCGACACCGCCGTGACCAACCGCCTCGAGGCCCGCACCGAGATGCAGCGGATCGTCGCGGCCGAATCCGCCGCCCAACTGCACGCGCAGACCTGACCCCATGCGCCTCACCTCGACCCTCATCATTTCCTTCCGGGCCCTGCGCCGCAACATCCTGCGGTCCACGCTCACCTCCCTCGGCATCATCATCGGCGTCGCGGCTGTCATCGCCACGGTCAGCATCGGCAACGGCGCCAAGGCCCAGGTCGAGGGCCAGATCGCCAGCCTCGGCCAGAACATCATCAGCGTCTTCCCCGGCACCTCCACCTCCGGCGGCATGCGCGGCGGCTGGGGCTCCGCGAGTTCGCTGACGCCCGAGGACGCCGCCGCCATCCTGCGCGAGGTCCCCGGCGTCGTCGCCGTCAGCCCCGAGATGCGCGACCGCAGCCAGGTCCTCGCCAACGGCCTCAACTGGAACACGATGATCATGGGCGAGGCGCCCGATTATCTCGGCATCCGCCTCTGGGGCCTCGCCGAGGGCGGCATGTTCACCGAGCAGGACGTGCGCAGCTACGCCAAGGTCGCCGTCATCGGCCGGACCGTCGCCGACCAGCTCTTTCCCGATGGCGACGCCCTCGGCGGCACGATCCGCATCCGCAACATCCCGTTCAAGGTCCTCGGCATCCTCGAGTCGAAGGGCTTCAACTTCTTCGGCCAGGACCAGGACGACACGGTCATCATCCCCTACACGAGCCACCTCCGCCGCGTCACCCGGCGGCAGTACCTCAACTCCATCATCGTCCAGGCCGCCACGGCCGAGCAGATCCCGCACATCCAGCAGCAGATCACCGATCTCCTCCAGCAGCGCCGTTCCGGCCGCGAACCCGATTTCACGGTCCGCAGTCAGGTCGAGCTCGCCCAGGCCGCCACCGAGACCTCGCGCACGATGACCTGGCTCCTCGGCGCGATCGCCGGCGTCTCCCTCGTCGTCGGCGGCATCGGCATCATGAACATCATGCTCGTTTCCGTGACCGAGCGCACCCGCGAGATCGGCATCCGCCTCGCCATCGGCGCCCACGGCAAGGAGATCATGCTGCAGTTCCTCACCGAATCCGTCGTCCTCAGCGTCTTCGGCGGCACCCTCGGCATCCTCACCGGCATCGGTGCGTCCAAGCTCATGACGCATTTCAACGGCTGGCCGACGCTCGTCTCCACCAACGCCATCGTCATCGCCTTTGTCTTCAGCGCCGCCGTCGGCATCTTCTTCGGTTTTTACCCCGCACGGAAGGCCGCGCGCCTGGATCCGATCGAGGCGCTGCGGTACGAGTAGGCGGCGCGGCTGCGCGCCGGAACGCTCAACTTTCAACGCTTAACGCTGAACGCTCAAGGGACGCCCGCGCCCCGCGGCTTCTGCAGCATTTGAACGTTGAGCGCTAAACGTTAAGCGTTGAGCGTTCCCCCGATGCCTCCTCCCCGCGTCATCGCCCCGGCCCTCCTCCTCGCCTGCTTTTCATTCCTGGGCATCGTGCGCGTTGAAGCGGCAGCGACCCATTTCGAATTCCGGCGCGCCGCCGTCGCGGCTTATCAGGCCCGCGACTTCGCGGCGATGGCTACCGCCTGCGAAAGCGCCCTGGCCCTCCGGCCGGATTCGCCGCGCTACCTGCTGATGCTCGCCACCGCCCGCACCCTCGTGGGCGAACAGCCGGCGGCGCTGGCTGCCCTCAACCGCCTGGCCGACCTCGGGATCAGCCTCCCGGTCGAACAGAACGCCGACCTCGCCCCGCTGCGGGACCGTCCGGAGTTTGCCGCGATCCTCACCCGGCTCGCCAACAACCGGGCGCCGCGAGGCGCCATCACCCTGCTGCGTGAGTTGCCGGATACCGCCGGCATCCTGGAGGGCATCGCCTGGCGCCGGGCCACCGGCGATATCTTCCTCGGTGACGTGCACGCGCGCTGCGTGTGGCGCCTGGCACGCGATGGCGCGCTGACCCGTTTCACGTCTTCTCCCGAGCTGCTGGGTGTGTTTGGCGTCGCGGTCGACGAGCCTCGCAACACCCTTTGGCTCGCGCTCGCGGCCGTCCCGGAGATGCACGCCTATGCCGAGACCGACCGGGGCCGGGCCGCCCTGGCCGAAGTGGATCTCACCAACGGCACCCTCCGCCGCCTTTATCCGGCACCCGCCGACGGCCGCGACCATGTGCTCGGCGACCTGACCATCGCGCCCGATGGCGCCGTTTACCTGACCGACAGCGCCACCCCGATCGTGTGGCGCTTACGGCGTGGCGGCGAGGCGCTCGAGGTGGCCTGCGAGTCGCCCGCTTTTGCCTCCCTGCAGGGCCTGGGACTCTTGGCCAACGGGCGGGCGCTCGTCGTCACCGATTACGCCAACGGTCTGCACGTCATTGACCTCGCCTCGCACTCCGTACGTTCATTGCCACCCCCACCCCGGGCCACCCTGCTCGGCATTGACGGCATCACGGTCAGGGGCAACACGGTCTGGGCCGTCCAAAACGGCATCGCGCCCCAACGGATCGTCCGGATCGAGCTCAACCCCGATGCCTCGGCCATCGACAGATTCACGGTCCTCGCTGCGGCGCAGCCTGGCATGGATGACCTGACGCTCCCAGCCTGGCTCGACGACCAACTCGCGTTCATCGCCGGCGCCGGCTGGGAGGCTTTCGCCGGGGCCAAGTCAGCGCCGCCACCCCGCGTCGCCCGCATCCTGCGCCTCGCTCCGGATTCCGCTGGTCCGGTCGCACGGCAATAGGCCGCGGCGGTCATTTGAACGTTGAGCGTTAAACGTTAAGAGTTGAACGTTCTCCCGATGCCTCTCCCCCGCGTCATCGCCCTCGCCCTCCTCCTCGCCGCCACGCTGTCGGCCGCGCCGACCTACCGCGACGCGCTGGATCTCTACAAGGCGCAACGGTACCACGAAGC
>CAZGJB010000062.1:11553-13695 GCA_964526145.1 uncultured Opitutaceae bacterium | reverse complement strand
GGCGAGACCACCTTTCAGCACAAGCCCGTCACGATCTACCCCTTCGACGACTCCGATGTCTACAAGGTCATGGAGGGGATCGCCTACGCCCTGCACGTCAAACCCGACCCCGCCCTCGAGGCCCGCCTCGACGGCTGGATCACCCGCATCGCCGCCGCCCAGGAGCCCGATGGCTATCTCTACACCTTCCGCACCATGCATCCCGATGCGCCGGTGCATGAGTGGATCGCGCCCGAGCGCTGGCGCAAGGATCCCGACCTCAGCCACGAGCTCTACAATCTCGGCCACCTCTACGAAGCCGGCGTCGCCCACTTCCAGGCCACCGGCAAGCGCTCGCTCCTCGATGTCTGCCTGAAGAGCGCCGAGCTGGTCTGGCGCGATTTCGGCGACCGTCGCCTGCGCATCGCGCCCGGGCACCAGGTGATCGAGATGGGCCTGGCCAAGCTGCACCGCGTCACGGGCGATCCCCGCTGGCTCGAACTGGCGCGGATCTTCCTCGAGGCCCGCGGCCCCGGCGGACCCGAGTACAGCCAGCAGCACGTGCCGGTCACGCAGCAGACCGAGGCCGTCGGCCACGCCGTGCGCGCCAATTACATGTACGCCGGCATGGCCGACGTCGCCGCCCTCGGCGGTGATGCCGCCTACGTGGCGGCGATCCGGCGCATCTGGGACATTGTCGCCGGCCGCAAGCTCTCGCTCACCGGCGGCGTCGGTCCCCTCCAGCGCGGCGAGGCCTACGGCGCCGACTACGAACTGCCCAACGCCTGCTACAACGAGACCTGCGCCGCCATCGCCCTCATGATGTGGGCGCAGCGCATGTTCCTCTTCACCGGCGACGCCGCGCCGTGCGACGTGATCGAGCGCACCGCCTTCAACGGCTTCATCTCCGGCGTCTCGCTCTCGGGTGACCGCTTCTTCTACCCCAACCCGCTGGCCTACGACGGCGCGGCGAAGAACAACCACGACCACGCGGGCCGCGCGCCGTGGTTCGGATGCGCCTGCTGCCCGCCCAATCTCATGCGCACGCTCGCCGCGCTCACCGGCTGGTTCTACGCTGTGCGCGACGCTTCGCTCTACGTCAATTTCTACGCCGCCAGCGAGGGCACGGCCGAGGTCGCCGGCACGAGCGTCCGCCTCGCCCAGGCGACCGATTACCCGTGGGACGGGCGCATCCGCCTCCGCGTCGATCCCGCCCGACCTGCCACCTTCGCGCTGCACCTGCGCCTGCCGGGCTGGGCTCAGGGCCGGCCCGTGCCGTCCGACCTGTACACCTACGCCGAACGGACGCACCCCGCCTGGACGCTGCGCGTCGGCGGCCAGGCCTGCACCCCGCCGCTCGAATCCGGCTACGCCGTGATCACGCGCGAGTGGCGCGCCGGCGATGTCGTCGAGCTCGACCTCCCCATGCCGGTCCACACCGTGCACGGTCACCCGAGGATCGAGGCCGTGAGCGGCGCCGTCGCCTTCGAGCGGGGCCCGGTGGTCTACGCTGTCGAGGGCGAGGTGAATCGCACCGCCCCGGCCGACCTGGCCGTCACGCCGCGCACGCGGGCCCGGGCCCACCGGCACCGCGAGCAGCTGGGCGACGTGGTGACGCTCGTCCTTGAAGCCGTGGCCGCCCCGGTTCAGCCGCGTCCGGTCACCGCCATACCCTACGCCGTCTGGAACAACCGCGGCCTCGCACCCATGGCCGTCTGGCTGCGGGCCAGCCATTTCGGGGGCTCTGCTGTCAAGGATTTATAACACCCAATTTCACGGGGGTCGGACCCCCTGAAAATGGGGTGTTAAATGCACTGTTACCAGGCCTGAGCGGGCCATTTTCGGAAGCTGAACGTTCCGAAAATCCGTCCGCCATGCTCTCCCTGCTCATTGCCGCTGCCGTCGTCCTCAGCACCCTGGGGATCGCCTGCGTCACCCTGAAGATCCGCGATGCCCTCAACCGGGGCGAGCTGCGACCCGACGCCTATTTTCTGCGCTCCGCGATGCTCTCGCCCGACGAGCGCACGCTGCAGGCGGCGCTCCTCGCCCTCGATCTCGAGGACGTGAGCGTGGCCATCAAGGTCCAGGTCGCCGCCGTCATCGGGGTCAAGCCCCGCACGCCCTGGGCGGAGCGCCAGCGCGCGCAGGCGCGGATCGATCGGT
>CAZGJB010000062.1:0-11543 GCA_964526145.1 uncultured Opitutaceae bacterium | reverse complement strand
GAAGGCGCCCGCAGGCAGACCCGTCAGCGTGCCCAGGTAGATCTCGATGCTGAGCGGCATGCCGGCCGCACGAAGGATCGCGGACAGGACGCTGATCGAGGCGGCGCCAATGACGCCGAAAAGGATGGCTTTGCCGGGTCGCATTTCGATTTCCTCCTCATCCGTCGGACCGACGGTCACCCGCTCCTGGCCCTGGAGCTCGATCGCCGGACCACGGATGAGGAGGATCTGCCTGAATCCGATGCCTTCGTCGGGACCGTCTGTGCGGCCACCGGTCTGCCGGTGCTGCACCTGCCGGTGCGTTCCGGCTACGACCTGCGAACCTTGCATCGGCAGATCGACGCCGGCCTGGCCCGCACCCGACTGCTGGAGCCGGTGCACACATGATCGAGCGCGTCCTCTTTCAGCAGCACCGCCTCGTCGTCACCACCGCCAAGATCACGATCGGATCGGAGTCCATCGCCCACGCCGGGGTCATCTCCACCCAGATCGAGGAGGTCCGGCCGCTGGTCGGGGTCGGGATCGCGGGCCTGGCCGGCCTCCTCCCCCTGTCATTCGTCTCCTACATGGGCACGCGCGTTTACGGCCCCTATTTTCCCGCGACCGGCGTGGCGCTGGCGCTCCTCGTCCTCATCCTGATGGCGATCGCCGGCTTCGGCTACAAGGTCCACTGCCTTTATGTCCACGTCGGCGGCCGCGCCATCGCCGCCCTGAAGAGCCACCGCCGCCTCGAGCTCGAGACGGCGCAGCGGGCGATCGCCGAGGCCCGCCTCCGGTTTGAGGCCGGCATGCTCCGCCGCCGGCTGGGCGCCCGGGGCAGCGCCGATCCGCGCTGATGCGCGCAGTTTTGTGTTCCCCCGGCCCCGGGTTTGGCCGACGCTTTGCCGATGTCTCGGAGTGTCGTACGCAACGGTGCGCCGCGCTGCGGACGGTGCCTGCTGCCGCCGCGGTGGTGCGTGTGCGCGGGGCTGCAGCCGGTCGCGCTCCCGCTGGCCGTCGACATCCTCATGCACCCCGAGGAGGCGCACCGGCCGAGCAGCACCGGGCACCTGATCCATCGCGTCGTCCGCGGCACGCGCGTGCACCGCATCGGTCGCGACGGCCTGCCGGCCCGCACGGAGGTCGTCCGTCCGGACCGCGAGCTCTGGGTGCTTCATCCCCTTGGCGAACCGCCGCCCGCCGACGCCGACCCCGCGAAGGTCCAGGTTCTGCTGCTCGACGGCAGTTGGCGACAGGCCCTGGAGATGCAACGCGTCGCCGGCCAATGGGGCCGTCGCGTGGCGCTGCCGATGGCGGGCACCAGCCGCTACTGGCTCCGCGCGCAACAGGGCGCGGCCCAGTTCTCGACCGTCGAGGCCCTCATCTTTCTCCTCGACGCCCTCCGTCTCGACCAGGCGGCCACGGCGCTCCGCCATCAGTTTGAGCTGCACGTCTACGCCAACCTCTGCGCCCGCGGCCGGAAAGCCACCGCGCTGGAGTTCCTGCAGGAGTCGCCCATCCGCACCGCCTTCCCCGGGCTCCTGGCCCGACTGGCCGAAAAACGACCACTGGAGACTTGAGCCCGGACCACGGCGCCGGCCATGGCCGTTTATCATCCTTTTGGACCATCCAAGCTCCCGGCCTTGCGCCAGATCGAATCCCCCTCAAGGTTCCCGGCCAATTATTCCCTACCGACCCACCCATGAAATTCCAGGTTCTCACCGTCCTCACGGCCATCCTGACCCTCGCGATCCCCGCGTCGGCGCATGATGGCGCCCCGAACTCCATGAACGCCAATCCGCTCTTCACGCCCAGCACCCTGCCCGGTCAGTACCCGCACTTTGACCTGATCAAGGAAGAGCACTTCATCCCGGCCTACGAGCGGGGCATGGCCGAGCAGCTGCAGGAAGTGGAGGCCATTGTCCGCAATCCCCAGCCGGCCACGTTCGACAACACCATCGTCGCCCTCGAGCGATCCGGCCAGACCCTCAACCGCGTCGCCGCGATCTTCGACAACCTCTCCAGCACCATCTCCAACGAGAAGATGCAGGCGATCGAGACCGAGATGGCCCCGCGCCTCTCGGCCCACCGCGACGCCATCCGCCTCAACCCCGCGCTCTTCGCCCGCATCCGCGCGCTCTTCGACACGCAGGCCCAGCTCGGCCTCGACCCCGAGTCGGCCCGACTGCTCGACCGCTACTACAAGGACTTCACCCGCGCCGGTGCCTTGCTCCCCGACAACGGCAAGACCCGCCTCACCAACCTCAACGCCGAATTGGCCAGCCTCCTGACCGCGTTCACCCAGAACGTCCTGAAGGAAAAGAACGCCGACGGCATCGTCGTCGCCACGCGCGAGGAACTCGCCGGCCTTTCCGACGCCGAGATCCAGGCGGCCGCCAAGGCCGCGACCGACGCCGGCCACGAGGGCAAGTACCTCCTCCGCCTCCTCAACACCACCGGCCAGCCGCCCCTCTCCACCCTCACCCACCGGCCCACGCGCGAACGCCTGATGCAGGCCTCGCTGGCCCGCGGCAGCCACGGCGGTGACTACGACAACCGCGCCGTCGTCGCCCGCATCGCCACGATCCGCGCCGAGCTCGCCGCGCTGCTCGGCTATGAGAACTACGCCGCCTACCAGGCCGCCGAGCAGACCGCCGGCAGCGTCGCGACGATCAACAAGCTCCTAACCGACCTCGCCAAGCCGGCCGTCGCCAACGCCCGCAAGGAAGCCGCCGACATCCAGTCGATCATCGACGCCGAAAAGGGCGGCTTCACCGTGACCGCGGCCGACTGGGACCTCTACGCCGAGAAAGTCCGCGCTGCCCGCTACGCCATCGATGAGTCGCAGATTCGGCCCTATTTCGAGATGAACCGCGTCATCCAGGACGGCGTGTTCTTCGCCGCCACGAAGCTCTTCGGCATCACGTTCAAGGAGCGCACCGACCTGCCGAAGTACCATCCTGACACGCAGGTCTTCGAGATCTTCAACGAGGACGGCTCGCACCTCGCGTTCTTCATCGTCGACATGTACGCCCGGTCCTCGAAGCGCGGCGGCGCGTGGATGAACGAGTACGTCACGCAGTCGCACCTCCTCGGCCAGACCGCCGTCGTCGGCAACCATCTCAACGTCCCGAAGCCCCCGGCGGGCGAGCCCACGCTCCTGACCTTCGACGAGGTCACGACCGCCTTCCACGAGTTCGGCCACGCCCTGCACGGTATGTTCTCAAACGTGAAGTACCCGCGTTTCGCCGGCACCAACGTGCCGCGCGACTTCGTCGAGTTCCCCTCGCAGGCCTTCGAGATGTGGGCCGCCTGGCCCGAGGTGCTCGCCAACTACGCGAAGCACCACCAGACCGGCGAGCCGCTCCCGGCGGAGCTGCTCAAGAAGGTCATGGCCGCCCGCAAGTTCAACCAAGGTTACGCCACCACCGAATACCTCGCCGCCAGCCTCCTCGACCAGGCGTGGCACCAGGTGAAGGCCGGCGAGATCCCCGGCGCCGACGGCGTGCTCGCCTTCGAGGCTGCCGCGCTGAAAAAGGCCGGCGTGGACTTCGACCCGGTGCCGCCGCGCTACCGCAGCACCTACTTCTCCCACATCTTCACCGGCAACGATTACGCGGCCGGCTATTATTCCTACCTGTGGAGCGAGGTGCTCGATGCCGACACCGTCGAGTGGTTCAAGGAAAACGGCGGCCTCACGCGCAAGAACGGCGAGCACTACCGCCAGTCCGTCCTCTCGCGCGGCAGCAGCGCCGAGGCCATGGACCTCTACCGCGCCTTCCGCGGCGCCGACCCGGTCATCAAGCCCCTCCTCGAACGCCGCGGCCTGAACTAAGCGCCATGCAAATCGACACCGCCGACCTCCTCGCGCGTTTCCTCCGCTACGTCCAGATCGACACGCGCAGCAACGACGCCACCGGCACGACCCCCAGCACCCCGGGGCAGTGGGACCTCCTCCGGCTGCTGGAGCGTGAATTGCACGAGATCGGCGCGCAGGAAGTCACGATCGACCGCCATGGCTACGTTCTCGGCACGATCCCGGCGACGGTCTCGGCCGACGTCCCCGTCATCGCCTGGTTCGGCCACGCCGACACCGCCACCAACCTGCCCAGCGCGGCCAAGCCGATCGTCCATCGCAACTACGACGGGAAGCCGATCGTGCTGCCCGACGATCCCGCGCAGGTGCTGACGGTCGAGACGACGCCCTTCCTCCGCGAGGCCATCGGGCAGGACGTGATCACGGCCAGCGGCACGACCCTCCTCGGCGCCGACGACAAGGCCGGCGTCGCCATCGTCATGGCCGCCGCCCGCCATCTGCTGCGGCACCCGGAGATTCCGCACGGCAAGATCCGCGTGTGCTTCAATCCCGACGAGGAGATCGGCCATGGGGTCGACCATCTTGAACTCGCGAGCGTCGGCGCAGCCTTCGCCTACACGCTCGACGGCGCCGAGCGCGGCGAGATCTGCTTCGAAACATTCAGCGCCGACGGCGCCGTGCTCGAGATCCACGGCATCGCCTCCCATCCCGGCTGGGCCAAGGACACGATGGTCAACGCCCTGCGCCTCGCGGGTCGCTACGTCGCCGCCCTGCCCATGGCGCAATCACCGGAACGCACCGCGGGCCGCGAGGGCTTCATCCACCCGATGGAGATCACCGGCACGGCAGAGCACGCCAAAGTGCGCTTCATCATCCGCGATTTCGAACTCGCCGGCCTCGCCGCCAAGCACGAGCTCATGGAGAAGATCGCCGCCGACCTGCGGGTCGCCGAGCCGAAGGCACGCATCACGCTCACCTTTACGGAACAGTACCGCAACATGCGCTACTGGCTCGAAAAGGACATGCGCCCCGTCGAGTACGCCCGCGAGGCCGCGCGCCGCGCTGGCGTGAAGCCCTTCGACCAGCCCATCCGCGGTGGGACCGACGGTTCCCGCCTCACCGCGCGCGGTCTGCCGACGCCGAATATTTTCACCGGCATGCACGACGTCCACAGCCAGCGCGAATGGGTCAGCCTGCAGGACATGGAGAAGGCCGTCGAAACCCTCCTGCACCTCGCCCAGGTCTGGGCCGGCAAATAGCGCGCACCCTCCCGGCGACGATCGCCCTCAGGCAATCGTCGCCGTCCAGCAGTGCGTGATCTCCGTGCGACCGGCCAGTGCCTCGCGCGGATAACGCACTTGCCAGCGACCACCGCCGGGCCCCGCCACCCAATGGGGTGCGCCGTGGTTCGCCCAGCGCAGGATCACCCGAGCATCCGGCCAGATCAGGTGCAGCCGAGCACCCTCGACGCGGACCTCGGCGCCACTGCCAATCAGGCAGAAGGCATCCGTCACTTCGTCCCAGTCGGCGCCCGACGGCACCGGCAGTGTCCGCTCCATTTCCAGATATCCCTGCGGCGTCAGCGTCGACACGAGGCGCGGCACCGGCGGCGGCTCAAGCTGCGCCGCCAGCGCATTGCCCAAGTACGCGCTGGCCCGGTCGAGCGCCGGGTGCGCCCTTTCCCGGTCGCCCGTGCGCGTGATCCAGCGCCAGAAACCCCAGTCACCGGCCGGGCGCCAGAAAGCCACAGGAAAAGTCTGCCACGACAATCCCCAAGTCTGGTGATCCACCCCGGCCATCACTGGATATTGGGACATCGCCCCGAGACGCAGTTCGGGGCGCACAACCGCCCGGGCCACCGTGCCACCGTGGCAGGGAATCTCCACCCAGGACCGCGCCGCGCCTGGCGCCGGGGCGAGCTCCCGCCAGCCGGCATGGAAAAACCATGGACCGAACACCTCCGCCAGCAACCGCGACCGAATCGCCGGATCGGCGTCCGCCACCCGAGGCGCGATGAAGCGGCGAAACCCCATGGCCGACGGACTCTCGTCAAAGGCATAACTTCGAATCTGCGGCACGCGCGGCCCGCCCGCATATCCGTCCTCGATCGCGAGCAAGTCCACCATCAGTCCCTTCAGGTCGGAGCGCAGGTCTGCCGGCAACCGGCGGCTGAACAGAAGCAGGGCCGAGATCTCGGTCAGCAGCACCATGGTGTAGATGTCACTCATGTGCTCGCCCCAGCCCCAGTGTTCGCGGCGCCAGTATTCGCACCACTCCCGGGTCGTCTGCCGCAGCTGGTCCGACGGCGCCCGGTCC
Organism: uncultured Opitutaceae bacterium; assembly: GCA_964526145.1. Taxonomy (GTDB): domain Bacteria; phylum Verrucomicrobiota; class Verrucomicrobiia; order Opitutales; family Opitutaceae; genus UBA2377. The sequence goes on along the minus strand of CAZGJB010000062.1, from coordinate 5,431 downwards.
AGCACCTCGGCCGCCAGCCAACCGCAAACCAGGTCGCCCAGGCACTTGTTGGGATAGCGCGGATGGGCCGCCGTGAGCTCATGTTCGAACCAGACGGCGAGCCCGGCGTTGAGCGCGCGGATCTCCGCGCGGGCCTCGGCCGGGAGGCGGGTTCCTTCGGCCAGGTAAAGCAGCTGCAGGGCGAGTCCGATGAAGAAGGAGGCGTTGGTGTCCACCGTCGTCGGCTCCTCCCAATACCAGCGCAGACACCCGTGGCGCTCGCCCGGTGCGGTCTCCTGCATGGCCCGAAAGGATTTCAGCGCGGTCATCAGCTCACCCGCCTCGAGCCGCCCGATCTGCGCCCGGTGGCAGAGGTGCGAGGCCGTGAGGACGGCGTTGTGCACGGCCGGCAGCGATGCCACCGGCGCCGTGTGCCCGGGACCTTCCTGCCGGCAAAGGCCGAGCGCGGCATTCCAGGTCACACGGGGTTCGGTCATGGCCGCGGGTTGTCCTCCATGGCGCTCGCCCCGGCAAGCCGGAACGCGACCGGCCATCCTGCACCCAGACTTTCCATCCTGAGGCGTTTGCCTTGCCGCCCGCTCGGTCCCAGGCTCGCCCCATGACCCGCCCCGTCATGCGGACCGTCCTGTCCTTCCTGGGCGTCGCCCTGTCCGCCCTCGCCGCACCCACCGACCCGGTCGAGGGCACTTGGACTGGCACGGTCGACGGACCCCAAGGCCCGGCGGCGCTCACGCTGGCGTTCGCCCGCAACGTATCCGGCCGATTCGACGTCACCGTGCACATGCCGATCATGCACACCTACGGCTTCACCTTCGCTGGCGCCGGCGAGGGCAGCGCGGGGCGCTACACCTTCGATCCGCTGAATGTGAAACTGGCGCTCGCCGGCGCCGACATCCTCACGGGCACCTTCGGCGGCGGACAGCTGCCGGTCACGCTGCACCGCGGCGGCGAGCTCACCCCGGAGCCGGACGAGCCCAACTACCCGCCCGCACCCGCCCCGCGCTGGACGCATGACCTCGGCGCGCCGACCTGGGCCACTCCCGTCGTCGCCGACGGCATCGTGTACGTCGGGACCAACGACGGACGATTTCACGCCGTCGATGCCGCGCACGGCACCGCCCTCTGGACCTGGGCCGGACCGAACCGGATCGACGGCCGCGCGGTTGTCGCGGGCGAAGCCGTCGTGTTCGTGGACGGCCGCAACGACCTCATCTGTCTCGATCGCCGCGACGGCACGCTGCGCTGGCGAATTCCACTGTACGATCCGGCGCACGCCGCGGCGCCACTGCCGGAGAATCCGACCTTCAACCGCCGGACCGCCACGCCGCTCGTCGTGGCCGACACCGTGTATTGCGGCTCGGGCGACGGCGGGCTTTACGCCGTGGACGTCAGCCATGGGCGCAAGCGTTGGCGCCACGAGGCCGGGGCGCCGATCTTCTCCGGTGTCGCCGAGATCGAACCCGGGATCGTCGCCTTCGGTTGCATGAGTGGCGCGGTCGTGCTGCTCGATCGCCGGACGCAAACGGAGGTGGCCCGTTATCAGACCGGCGGCGCGGTTGTCACCACCCCGGTACTGGCCGGCGGCAACCTCATCGTCGGCAGTCGCGATTATCTGCTCCATGCCATCAGTCGGGCCGACGGGCGCGCGGTGTGGCGGTTTTCCTATTGGTTTTCCTGGGTCGAATCGACGCCGCGACTGCATGAAGGTGTGATCTACATCGGCGCTTCAGACTACCGGCGGGTCTCAGCCTTCGACCCCACCACCGGTTGCGAACTCTGGGCCACGGACGTCCGCGGGCTCTGCTGGGGCACGCCGGCCGTGACCAACGACACCGTTTACATCGGCACGGTCGCACAGGATGTTCCCGGCACGGTCATCCGGCACACCGGGGGCGTCATGGCCCTCGACCGTCGCACCGGCCGGGTGAAATGGCAGCACCGGTCGCCGCGGCCGGTCGCGAATGGCTTTGGCGGCTGCGCGGGTTCACTGGCCCTGGCGGAAGGGTGCGTCATCAGCGCGGGTTTTGACGGGCGGTTGCTCGCGTGGCCGGCGCCGTAAGCCCTTGTTTGAGAGGATACCGGCGCCAACCTCGGATTGCCTGCAACCCTCGACCGCGCCCGAGGTCAGTCCCTGTCGTCCTGCCAACCGTGCCCAGCCCACCGGCGGACGGCACCGCCCCACCACCCTCCATGAACTCAGAACGCACTCGCCCCTCCGTTTCCATGCGCCGCCTGTTGCGCTACTTTTGGCACGGCATCTTTATCATCGCCCCGATCCTCCTCACGGTCGTGACCTTGTACTGGTTGTTCCAAAAGGTGGACGGCATCCTGCGCCCCTACGTGAGATACCCCGGGATCGGCTTCGTCCTCGTGCTGGCCATCATCGTGCTGGTCGGCTGGGTGTCGTCCTTCTTCATCATGCGCCGGGTCATGACCGTGCTCGACAGCTGGCTCGATCAGACCCCGGGCGTGAGCTTCATCTATACCTCGCTGCGCGATTTCTTCGAGGCATTCATCGGCAACAAGCGGAGGTTCACGCACGCCGTGCTGGTCAGCGTGACGGCCGAGGACGTCTGGCTGCTCGGGTTCCTCACCCGCGAGGATCTCAGCAACTTCAACCTCGGGGCCGATTTTGTGGCCGTCTACGTGCCACAGGCCTACAACATGGCGGGCCAGCTTTACCTGGTCAAACGCGAGCGCGTGCGACCCATCGAGCATCTGGCTTCCAGCGACGTGATGAAATATGCCCTGACCGGCGGTGCGGTCGAGATCACCGAGGCCAAGGTCCGCTGACTGGAGTGATTTTCTTCGCGCCGGCACGCGAGTCCGTGCATTTCTTGGGTTCATCCATCATGCACACCTCTGTCGCCCCCGTCTCTCCAACCCGTGGCCTGCTGTTCGATGCCGACGAGCTGCCCCGCATCCGCGCCACCCTCGGGCGCCCCGAGTTTGCCAGCTATTGGAAGAACGCGTGCAACCCCGACTTGGCCGACGACGAGAAATTCTTGCGTGAGCAGATCGACCTCAAGAACCCGGTGAAGGACCTCGCCCGCGCGGCGACGATCCTCCAGCGCTCCGCGTTCGTGCACGCCGTCGCACCGGATGCGCGCCATGTCGCCATCGCCCGGCTCGCCCTCGATCGCGTCCTCGCCTACCCGCGCTGGGATTGGTTCCTCGAGGCCGGCACCAAGACCGTCGGGGTGATGCGCAATGGCACGACGGCAGTCTCCGTGGTCCTCGCCGCCGAGTGGCTGGCAGGTGAGCTGACCGCAGCCGAGCACACCGCGATCGACCGCTACCTCGCCGAGGAGGCGGGCCCCGCCGCGGAAACCGCCGTCTTCGGCATGAACCACCACGACCAGGTCGTGGGTTGGACCATGAACGAGGCGTTCACCGGTTTCTCGAAGGTGGATGTCAGCCGCTGGCCGGCGATCCTCGACGTCAACAACCTGCGCATCATCGCCAGCTCCGGCCTGGCGGCCGCCGCCGCGCACCTGCACGGCCGCCACCCGCGCGCCGCGCACTGGGCGGCGATGGCCCGCGACAGTCTGAAGCTGTTCGTCTCGCGCCTGCCCGCCGACGGCGCCTTCCCCGAGGGGCCCGACTACTGGCATTTCACGTTCAACTACTGGGCGGTCTCGGCCGAGTTCCTGCGCCGCCGCTGCGCCATCGACGTGCGCGACGCCGCGGATTTCCCGGCGATGGCCCGCTACGTCCAGCTCGTCGCGCTGCCCACGCGGGCCCGGATCGACGGCTGCATCAACATCGGCGACGCCTTCGGCACATCCGGCGCGGAGCCGCTGGCCTGGATCGGGCGCCATTTCCGCGACGGCACCGCCAACCAGCTCGTGCTCACGCCCGGCACCATCCGCGACCTGCCCAACACCGCCTGGGCCGCCATCTGGTATGATCCGGAGGTCCCGGCGCGCCGCAGCCCGGACCTGGCGCTCGACCGCGTGATCTATCCCGGGATCGCGATCTCGCGCACGGGTTGGACGGCCGGTGACTCCGTCCTTTCGTTCCGCAGCGGCGAGCCGGAGAACCACGAGCACGCCGACCGCAACAGCCTCATCTTCGCCGCCCACGGCGAGCGCCTGCTCAACGACCCGCTCAAGGCCTCCTACTGGCGCACTGATCCCAAGTGGCTGCTGCGCCTGACCGCGGCGCACACCGCCGTGCTGATCGACGGCAAGGGTCATCAATACCATGAGGGCGAGGAAGGCACCAACGCCTCCAAGGCCGCCGCACACCTCATCGACCATCGCATCGGCCGCGACTGGATGCTCGCCGCCAGTGACGCCACGCCCGCCTACGCGCTGGCGGGGCTGCCGGTGAGCCGCGTACTGCGCACCGTCATTTTCCTCAAGCCCGATATCCTCATCATCTGCGATCAGGTTCGCCTCAACTCCGCCGTCCCCGTGCAGACCCGGTGGCAGGTCCCGAATGAGGATGGCCACGGCACGCTGACGGTGGCGGGCAATACGTTTTCCATCGGCCGGCCGCACGCGACGTTGCGCGCCGAGACTGCCGGCCCGGCGCCGTTCGCCGTGACGGCCGAGCGGCTGCCACTGCCCGAAGACGGCGGCATCTACCCATTTGCCGCCGTCACGTCGCCTGCCGCGAAGGAGCATTGCCTGATCACCGTCTGCACCGCCGCCCCCGCCGGCGAAGCGCACGGCCCGGTCACCGTGGCCGAATCATGCAATACCTGGCAGGTCGCCGGCACCCACCGCGGCCGCTCCGTGCGGATCACGATCAAGCCGGTCGCAGAAGGAGCCCCCGTCGTGGTGCTGCAGTAGTCTTTTTCTCGATCGGACCGAACCGAGAAAGAGAAAGATTAAGATCACGAGCAGTACCTCGGGGCGGGCCTACTGAAAAGCTGAGCGTGCCCGTCCGGTATTGCGAAACTCCCGGGGCTGTCCATCTTTGGGGGGCTTACCTTTTCCCCCCATGAAACGTTTATCCTTCATCGCTGCGCTCGTCGTTGCGACGGCCGCCCTGAACTTCCAGCCCCTGCTGGCCGAAACCCGCGTCAAGCCCGACAAGCCGGAGCGCATCGCCTTCGGCCAGACGGTGAACCTCGCGGACTACCTCGTCCCGGGCAAAACCGTGGTCTTCGATTTCACGAGTGAGTTCTGCCCGCCCTGCCGCGCGATCTCGCCCTATCTCGACAAGCTGCACGCCAACCGCGCCGACGTCGTCGTGGTCAAGGTCGACATCAACCGCCCCGACGTGCGCGGCATCGACTGGGGTTCCCCGGTGGCGAAGCAGTACGGCATGAACAGCATCCCCCACTTCAAGGTCTACGGCCCCGACGGCCAGCTCCAGGCCGAGGGCAAACCCGCCCGCGAACTGGTCACGAGTTGGTTCGAGGAGTAAGCTGGTCGGCCCGGTTGCGGTCATGCAGGCGCCCAGCCACATCAAGACCCCA
>CAZGJB010000061.1:0-13768 GCA_964526145.1 uncultured Opitutaceae bacterium | reverse complement strand
CGCCGACGATCGTCTCCTGGCCGGAATCGATGAGGGCCTGCCGGCGCGCGGCGGCCTCCTCGATGCGGAGCTTGGGCAGACCGGTCTCGATGGCCTTGGCCATGCCGCCGAGCTTCTCGACCTCCTCGATGTGGGCCCAGGCCTTGTGCGCGAGCTCATGGGTGAGGCGCTCGACGTAGTAGCTGCCGCCCCAGGGATCGACCACGTTGCAGATGCCGGACTCGGCCTGCAGGAAGAGCTGGGTGTTGCGGGCGATGCGGGCCGAGAAATCCGTCGGCAGCGCGATGGCCTCGTCGAGGGAGTTGGTGTGCAGGCTCTGCGTGTGGCCGAGCGTGGCGGCCATGGCCTCGACACAGGTGCGGGCGACGTTGTTGTACGGGTCCTGCTCGGTGAGCGACCAGCCCGAGGTCTGCGAGTGCGTGCGCAGCGCCATGGACTTCGGGTTCTGCGGGTTGAACTGCTTCACGAGCTTGGCCCAGAGGAGCCGGCCGGCGCGCATCTTGGCGACCTCCATGAAGAGGTTCTTGCCCTGCGCCCAGAAGAACGAGAGCCGCGGCGCGAAGGCGTCGATGTCGATGCCGGCCTTGATGCCCGTGCGCAGGTACTCGAGGCCGTCGGCCAGCGTGTACGCGAGCTCGAGGTCGGCCGTGGCACCCGCCTCCTGCATGTGATAGCCGGAGATCGAGATGGAGTTGAACTTCGGCATCTTCTGCGAGGTGTACTCGAAGATGTCCGCGATGATCTTCATCGAGGGGATGGGCGGATAGATGTAGGTGTTCCGGACCATGAACTCCTTGAGGATGTCGTTCTGGATCGTGCCGGCGAGCTGCTCGGGCTTCACGCCCTGCTCCATCGCGGCGACGATGTAGAACGCGAGGACCGGCAGCACCGCGCCGTTCATCGTCATGGAGACGCTGATGCGGTCGAGCGGGATGCCGGCAAAGAGCGTCTGCATGTCGAGCACACTGTCGACCGCGACGCCCGCCTTGCCGACGTCACCGACGACGCGCGGGTGGTCGCTGTCGTAGCCGCGGTGGGTCGCAAGGTCGAAGGCGACCGAGAGGCCCATCTGGCCGGCGGCGAGGTTGCGCTTGTAGAAGGCGTTGGATTCCGTGGCCGTAGAGAAGCCCGCGTACTGGCGGATCGTCCACGGCTTGAGCACGTACATCGACGCGTACGGTCCGCGCAGGAAGGGCGCGAGGCCGGCCGTGTAGTCGAGATGCTCGGTGTCGCGCAGGTCGGCGGGGCCGTAGACCGGCTTCACCGGGATCTGTTCGATGGTCTGCCAGTCGGCGAGCGCGGCGGCGTCCGCGGACTTGCGGGCGGCGTCGGCCCAGGCGGACGCCGGGGTGCCGGCACCGGGATCGAGTTGGAGGGAGGTGTAATCGGGAAAGTTCATGGCGGTGGTCTCCGGTCAGAGGCCGATCTGGTTGAGGATGCCGGCGAGGACCTTGGCGCAGTTGGCGCGGACGTGGATGAACTCATCCACTCCGGCAGCCTTGAACTGGGCCTGGAGCTCGGGCGTGGCGGGCAGGCCGGCGAGCACGACGAACGGCGGCTTGGCCGCGGCCTTGAGGGCCTGCGCGCAGGGCGGTACGAGCGCCGGGTAGGTTTCGTCGGTCGAGCAGAGCACGACGACGGGCGCCCCGGAGGCGAGGGCCGCCTGGGCGGCTGCCTCGGGCGTGTCGCTGGCCTTGGCGCTGACGGTCTCGAAACCGCCGGCGGCAAAGAACCCGGCCGAGAACTCGGCGCGGGGTCCGTGCTGCTTGCGCGGACCGAACGTGGCCAGGAAGACCTTGGGGCACGCGGTCGCGGTGCGGCGGCGCAGGGCCTCGAAGGGCTCGGCGCGGCGGCGCAGGACGATGGGCTTGGCGGTGACGGCACCGGGCACCGTCAGGGCAGGCGTCACCCGTGTGGCGGGCGGCAGCTTTTCGCGCAGGTTCGGATGCAGGTTCGTGCCGATGATGCCGTCGCGGCGACCCTCGACGGCGCCGATGCGGTCGGCGGCGGTCTTCTCGACCAGTCCCTGCGGATAACCGGCGCAGAGGGCGGCGGCCATGCCGCCGCGGCGCTCGATGTCCTGGAACAGCGCCCAGGCCTTGGTCGCGATCTGCTGGGTGAGCGTCTCGACATACCACGAGCCGCCGGCGGGATCCACCACGCGGCCGAGCTGGCACTCCTCGTCGAGGATGATCTGGATGTTGCGGGCGAGGCGGCGCGAGAAGTCGTCGGGGGCCTTGATGCACTCGTCGAAGGTGCCGACATTCAGGCCGGCGCAGCCGCCCACGATGCCGGCGAAGGCCTCGGTGGTGGTGCGCAGGAGATTCACGTGCGGATCGAGCACGGTCTTGTTCCAGCGCGAGGTCCGGCCGAGGGTGACGAGCCGCTGGGCGGCCGCGCTGCCACCGGCGGCGCCCACGGCGCGCGCCCAGACGAGGCGGGCCGCGCGCAGCTTGGCGATCTCCATGAAGAGATGGGAGCCGAGGCCCTGCGTGAAGAGGAAGCGCGGCGCCGCCTCGTCGGCGGAAACCCCGCGCGTGTGCAACGCCCGGAGGTATTCGACGCCCGTGGCGAGCCCGAAGGCCAGCTCCTGCACGGCACTCGCGCCGGCATCGGCCCAGAGCGACGTGTTCACGCCGACGGTCCGCAGGTCAAACCCGCGGTCGCGTGCCTGGAGCGTGTGCAGCGCGAGATCGTCGAAGGCCTGGTTGAGATCCACCGGCAGGGCGCCGGCGAGGATGAGCTCGCCGAGCGGATCGGCCACGATCGCTCCATGCAGGTCGGACGCCGGCCGACCCTGCTGGGCGAGCCAGTCGACAAGGAGGTGTGTGACAGTGCGACCGGCGAGGCCGGCCTGGATGAAGACGGGCACGGCGGTGAGATCGACGCCGCGCAGGATCGCGTCCACGTCGGCCACCGAACCGACCCGCAAGCCGTAGCCGGCGGTGCCGGTCGGGCTGAGATCGAGGCGCGTCACCGGGTGCAGCGGCAGGCTGACGGCGTTCTGACCGCGCGACAGATCCTGGAGCAGGGCCCGGTTGAAGGCCGCGGGATCGGAGGCATCCGGCTCCTGGCAGAGATACCAGCCGCTGGTGCGCTGGCCGAGCGGCTCGGTCCCGCGCACGTAAGGCGGCAGGCCGGGCCACTGCTCGGGCAGCCTGGCCGTGTCCTCGGCGGTATAGATGGGCTGGAGGTCGATGCCCTCCGGCGTCCGCGTGATCAGTTTCTTTTCGAAGGGCGCACCCGCGAGAGATTCCTCCGCGGCTTTGCGCCAGTCGGCCGGGGTGGCCGCCGGGAATTCGGCGAAAAGCAGGGGAACATTCGCGTTGTTTTGGCTCATGGGAGACTCAGTTCAGGACTTCGACGGTCGCCTCGTAGCGGCGATCGTTGACGGTCAGGGCGTAGCGGGAGGTCTTGCCCGGGACAGCCGGCAGCACGGGGGCGGACGGCGCGGCGGGCTTGGCGGGGGCCGGGGCGGCGGCGGGCGCGGCCGCGGGCTTCGGCTTGTAGTAGGCCTCGGTCTCGCGCGGGAACATGGCGAAGAGCACGGCGTTCTCGTCGGAGACGGCCAGGCCCTTGGCGGCGAGTTCCTCGCGGAGCTTCGGCATGCGCGGCGCGAGCAGGTCGGCCGGGCGGCCCGTGACGGGCTCCTGGCCGGACTGCTTGCGGGCGAGGGCCTGCACCTCGGGGTTCACCGGGCCGGGCGGGCGGCCGTACTTGCCGAGCGCGATATCGACGGAGGCCTGCGCGAGGTTCTTCCAGCGGCCGAACTTCACGTTGAGCATGGCCTGGGTGCCGACGATCTGCGACGTGGGCGTGACGAGCGGGATCCAGCCGAGCGCCTCGCGCACGACAGGCACCTCGGCCATGACCTCGTTGAACTTGGACTCCATCTTCATCTCGACGAGCTGCGTGCGGAAGTTGCTGAGCATGCCGCCGGGCACCTGGTAGCTGAGCGCGTCGCTGTCGACGCGGTCGTTGGCCGGGCTCATGAACTTCGTGAGCTCCTTGGCCACGCCCTCGAAGTACTTGCGCAATTCGAGGAGCTTGGCGGTGTCGTAGCGCGGCGCGCGCGGGTGGCCGGCCATCGCGGCCTGCATGCGCAGCGTGTCGGGCTGGCCGGTGCCGTTGGCGAAGGGGACGATGGACGTGTCGACCGCATCGGCGCCGGCGTCGATGCCGGCCAGGTACGAGGCGAGCGCGAGGCCCGCGGTCTCGTGGCTGTGGACGATGACCGGCAGCGAGTGGCGGGACTTGATGGCCTTGACGAGGTCGTAGGTGATGCGCGGCGTGAGGAGGCCGGCCATGTCCTTGATGCAGATGGAATCGCACTCCATCTCCACGAGTTCGTCGGCGAGCGCGGCGAGCTTGGCCGGCGTGTGCACGGGGCTCGTGGTGTAGCAGATGGCGCCCTGGGCGTGCTTGCCGAGGGACTTCACCGTGCGGATCGCGGTGCGCAGGTTGCGCGCGTCGTTGAGCGCGTCAAAGATGCGGAAGATATCCATGCCGTGCTTCGCGGAGCATTTGACGAAGGCCTCCACGACGTCGTCGGGAAAGCTCGTGTACTGCACGATGTTCTGGCCGCGCAGCAGCATCATGTGCGGGGTCTTGCCAGCGGCCGCCTTGAGCTGGTCGAGCCGGTCGAACGGGTTTTCCGCGAGGTAGCGCAGGCACGAGTCGATCGTGGCGCCTCCCCAGGTTTCGAGAGCGCCAAAGCCCATGCCGTCGAGCGTGGCCGTGACGGGCAGCATCTGCGCCGTGGTCATCCGCGTGGCGGCGAGGGACTGGTGCCCGTCGCGCAAAACCGTGTTATTGAACGTGATCGGCTTCATAGTGGAATGGTTTCCGGAAGAAAAAGCAGGTCCGCGCGGTCTCCGACCGGCCGTGGCCATGTGGACGCACTTTTTCCATGGTTGCAGCATATCGGGAGGGGCACAGTCCGGCTTGTCGGTTCTTGTCCATCGATGCGCACTAATTGGTGCGCACGGATTGTCTTTGTGTCACCCAAATCCGGCCTCGACCGGCGGCGGCGGAAGGCTTTGCCTCGTACTTTTTCCCTTCGATGACGCGCGCCTTGAAACTCCTGGTCACCAACGACGACGGCATCGGCTCGCCCTTTCTCCGCGAACTCGTCGCGGCGCTGCGCGCGGCCGGGCACGAGACCTACGTGGTCGCGCCCGTCACCGAGCAGAGCTGGACCGGCGCCTCGAAGACCCGCCACCGTCCGGTGAAGGCCGGCGCCGTGGACCGGGGGTTCGGCTGCCCGACGTGGATGGTGGACGGCACGCCGTCGGACTGCGTGAACATCGCCCTCGCCCACCTCCTGCCCGCGCACCCGTCGGCACCCAAGGTCGAGGGCGTCGTGAGCGGCATCAACGTGGGTTTCAACTGCTCCCTCGGCTTCATCCTCGCCAGCGGCACGGTCGCCGGCGCCTGGGAGGGCGCGCTGCACGGGCTGCCCGCGATGGCGCTCTCCCAGGACGTGTCGGAGGAAGTCTACGACCACCTCAAGGAACGCGGCGGCGCCCCCGACGGCGCGCTGCTCGCCACGCTCAAGGTCACGGCTGCGCACGCCGCCCGGCTCGCCGGCGAGGTGCTGCCGGCCACGCCGCCGAACAGTTTCACGATCCACAATTTCAACTTCCCCTTCCCCTGCCAGCCCGCGACCCCGTGTCGCCGCACCGTGCCGGCCCGCGTGCAGGTGCCCGGATTGTTCAGTCCCGCCGCCGACGACGGCTCACACCGCCTGCTCTGGGGCAAGATCCACGACGTCTCCCCGGCCGAGCCGCTCACCGACATCAAGTGCCTCGAGCGCGGCGAGATCAGCCACTCCATCCTCGACTACCGCAAGCTGGGGCACGGTTGACGGGCTCACCGCACGAGCGAGAATCCGGCGCGCACCGACGAGCTGCGCACGTTGTAGTCGAGCAGGCTCTCGCCGTAGCCGTTCCAATATTGGATCAGGATGTAGGTGGCGAAATCCAACAGGAACTCCGACTTGACCGGGATGGTGACGTCCACCTCCACGCTGCCCTTGTGGCCGCTGCGGCCCAGGCGCCCGATCAGGGAGACCGCAAAATAGTCGTTGCGGCCGACCGCGGCCATGAACTCCACGTTGCCGCGGAAATCCTTCAAATCGGGATTGTCGTCCAGGTCCCCGACATAGGCGTGAAACCGCGGGGCCAGGATGAGGTTCCAGCCGTTCAGGTCGCCAAAGGACACCCCGGGACGGAAATAGACCGTGTTCATGCTGCGCGAATTGAACGCCGGGCTGCCGTTCGACTCGTGCTTGAGCCCCACCTGATAGCCCAGCCAGTGCATCCCGCCGCCCCCCTTCTCCTCCAGCACGGCCTGCGATTCGAAGAGCAGCTCCGGCATGTAGCTCGTGTCGTAGAACGGGCTCGAATTGTCGTCGATGTTCCAGAGCGAGCGCTGCGTGTAGCCGATGAAGAGCCGGCGCAAAACCGGGATCTTCTCACTGAGCTCGCTCCCGGTGCCCAGCAGCCGGTACTTGAAACTGAACTGGAACTTCGCCGCCTGCGGCCCCTCGCCATAGATGAAATAGATCGGCTCGTGCGCGCTGAATCGCCCGGCAAAGGTGCGGTGGATCGCCGCCTCCACGGTCTTCGGCGGCACGAAGTTGCTCAACGGCGCCTGCACCGGCGCGCCGGACTGGAGTTCGGAGCGGGCCTCGATCGCCACCTTGGCCGCGACGGGCTCCGTGATGTCCAGCACAAGGATGCCCGTGGCCGGGCGCGGCAACGTGAATCGGTACTCGCGCACGGCGAACCCGCCCGGCGCCACCGTGACGGGATTGCCCAGCGCCGGCGCCTCCAGCTCGACCGGCCAGCAGCGCGTCTCGTCGCACAGGCTGCCCTTGATCACCGCGGGCAGGCTGAGCGTCAGCGACGCGGCATCGGGATTGAGCACGACGAGATTCAGCCGCACCTCCGCCCCGACCGCCACCGCCGCCGGCGGGGCGACGAAATTGAAAACCGCGCCAAATGATGCCGTGGCCCAGGCCAGAGGGAAAAGGAGGAGCACGCGCCGGATGATGTGCATGAAACCAGCAGGCGCGTTTTACCCCGTCCTGCAAGCCTCCGCCCACCATCGAAAACTGGCATATTCCCCCACTTCTGCTTTCTTCCCGATCCATGATCGAAGTCGAAAACCTCACGCGCGTCTTCCGCACGTACAAGAAACACCCCGGCTTCTGGGGCGGCGTGAAGGGCCTGTTCAAGCGCGACTTCGAGGAGACCGCCGCGGCGAAGGACATCAGCTTCACCATCGCCGAGGGCGAGTTCGTCGGCTTCCTCGGGCCCAATGGCGCCGGCAAGACCACGACGCTCAAGATGCTCTCCGGCCTGATCTACCCGACGAGCGGCCGCGCCCGGGTCGCCGGCTTCGACCCCACCAAGCGCGAGAACGCCTACCGCCGCCTCTTCGCCCTCGTCCTCGGCCAGAAGAACCAGCTCTGGTGGGACCTCCCCGCCATCGAGTCCTTCACCCTGCTGCGCGCCATCTATGGACTGCCGGCCGAGCAATGGAAGACCACGCTCGACGAGCTCGTCGATCTCCTCGGCGTGCGTGAAAAGCTCAACGTCATGGTGCGCGAGCTCTCGCTCGGCGAACGCATGAAGATGGAGCTCATCGCCGCCCTGCTCCACCGTCCGCGCGTGCTGTTCCTCGACGAGCCCACCATCGGCCTCGACGTGGTCTCGCAGAAGGCCGTGCGCCAGTTCCTCCGCGAATACAACCGCAAGTACCGCGTCACGATCCTCCTCACGAGCCACTACATGGCCGACATCAAGGAACTCTGCGAACGCGTGATCGTGATCCACAAGGGCGCGAAGATCTACGACGGCGCCCTCGCCCGCCTCGAAAACGCCGGCGGCGCCCGCAAGAAGATCATCACGTTCGTCCCGGCCGACGCCGCCGCCTTCCCCGAGACCTGGCAATCGCAGCACGGTGAGACCACCCGCGCCGCCGACGGCAAGTTCACCGTGCGGGTGCCCGGCGAGCGCGTCGTCGCCGTCTCCCAGGAGATCCTCACGACCGGCCCCGTCGCCGACATCACGATCGAGGACATCCCCCTCGAGGACGTGATCGCGGAGTTGTTCTCGGCGCAGGCGTAACCCCCGCCCTCACTCCGGCCAGCGCCAGGTGTCGCCCACGAGTTCGGTCATCAAGGCCCGCAGACCCGCCGCGGCGCGTTCGGTGGCGCTCCACAGCGCCTCCGCCTCGCAGCGCGCGTCGATCCGCACCCAGGCCAGCTCCGCGGGGTCAAGCAACCGCTCGACGTGCCGGCCCAGGCCGAACGACGGGAGCGGCTGGCCGCGGCGCAGGCGCAGCTCACGCAGCAGGCGGAAATTCGTCTCGGCCAGTGAACGGTGCAGCACGTGCTGGGCGGCACTGAGCTCCCCGCGCGCCAGTTTGTGCTGGATCCAGAGCCAGTCCGCGACCGCCCCGTCCGCCAGCATCCGCGCCTCCGCGTCGCCCAGCCGCACGCCCGGCATCTCCGCCACCACGCGGGCATAAAAGGCGCCCCACTCGCGCTCACCCTTGAGAAAATGATATCCGCCGCGCAGGCAGGTGTGGATCTCGTCGAGCGCGACCCGCAGCCGCGCATGCCGCCGCTGCAGGCCGAGACTCAGGCCCAGCCGGGCGAGGCGCAACTGCCCGAGCGGCACGACCACGAGGTCGATCTGCCCGGCGGCAAAGACCGCCGTGACTTTGCGCACGCCGCCGGTCGCCGGTCGCACCGCCTGGAGGCGATAACCCTGGCCCGGCAGGACCCGCGCCCAGTCGACACTCTCCAGCCGCGCCGGCGCGGTCGTCGTGACGTGCAGGTCGAGGTCCGACCAGTTGTCGACCGGGGCGACACTGCCCGTCGCGGCACTGGAACCGAAAACAACTGCGGAACGGATCACCGCCTCCGACGCGACCCAGTTCTCGACGGCTTGGCGAAACGGCGGCACGGCAGGCGCAGGCGTCAGCAGGATTTCAGCGAGACGAGGATCTCGGTCCCCTCCATGCCGGGGCCGGCGTGGATCTCGCCGTGGTGCAGGCGGATGATCTCCTTCGCCAGGAACACCGCGATGCGACCGTGGTTCGGCACGGCGCCCTCGGCGGGTTCGGGCAAGATGCCCTCGAGCTCGAGGTTCCGGCCCTTGACCGAGACGAGCGCGGTCAGCTCGGGACCCTCGCCCGTGGAGCGCAACTGCAGCGTCATCTCGCGCGGACCCTGCGCCGGGCGGTTCTCCGCCAGCGTCGTGATCAGCGCCGAGAGCGCGAATTCGAGCAGGCTCCCCGCCGCCTGCAGGCGCACGGGGTCGGGCCCGACCTCGACCTCGATGCCGAGGGCGGGACCGAGACGCTTCACGAGCTCGCGCAGGTCGAGCGCCGCGGGTTCCGCCTCATCGAGCGTCTGCATGACGCCGAGGCGCCGGTTCAGCGCCTCGAGCTGGGCGATGTCCGCCTTGACGGTGTCGACCAGCGCGGCCGGGGGCTTGCCGGCGGCGGACTGGCGGAAGGTGGCGAGCGAGACGAGGGCGTTGCCCAGCTCGTGGCTGAGCGTCAGCGCCAGCTCGCGCAGCAGGCCGCGGCGCTCGGCGCGGCGGCGGCCGGCGGCGTCGTGCACCTCGGCGCTCGCCTCCTGCCAGAAGGCCCAGCTGCCGCCCGTCTCGGCGATGAGGCCGGCGGCGGCGCGGAAAGGCTGCTCGGCGGTCGGCGCCGCCCGACAGACCTGGCGCGTGCGCCGGACCTGACCGATGAGATCGCGCACGACCAGGGGCACATGGCGCGGCACGCTCTCGTCGGCCGCGAGCACCAGCGTGCTCGGCAGATACCGGGCGCCGATGCTCGCCTGCTCGGCCAGCGTGTTCAGGCGGCCGAACTGCGCCGCCTTGGCCAGCGTGTGCCGCAGCAGGCGCGCGAGCTGCACGGCGCGGGCGCAGTCCGCCTCGTCGTAGGGCTGGCCGTCGTCGCGCACGCCGAGGGCGATGAGCCCCAGGAGCCGGCCGTTGTCGTGCACCGGCACGAGCAGCCGCGCGCCCCAGAGCGCGAGCCGGTTGCGCACGGCGAGCTCGGCCACCGGATCGGCCGGGCCGACCCAGGTGGCGCCGTCGATCACGATCGGATGGCGCTCAAGAAAGGCGACCAGCGGATCCTCGGCCTCGAGGCGCGACGTCCCCCGGTCGGCGCGAAAGCCGTCGGCCTCGCGCAGGAAGAACACCGCGTGCGAGGCCCGCAGCAGATGGCGCGACGCCCGGCGAAACTCGGCGATCAGGCGATCGCGCGAATCGAGGTTCTCCACGGCCGCCTCGACGAAATCCCACAGCTCCGCGGCCTCGGCGGCCGACGAGGCCCGGCTGGCGGCCCGCAGCGGCTCGGCCCGCCGGCTCTTCTCGAGCACGAGGTCCAGCATCGACTGCTTTTCCGCCACTTCCTCCACCAGCGGCAGCACCTCCCGCAGGCGGCACACGCTGTCCTCATACGACAGGTAGGCCCGCGCCCGTCCGGCCATCCGCGCCTGCTCGAACGGCAGGCTGCGCGGCTCGCCCACGTAGATGGTCGGGCTCCGCGCCAGCGACGGCGGCAGGCCCGCCTCCGCGGCGGCATCGAGGACCACCACGGCCGAGAATCCCGGCTGGGTCCCGCCGGCGAACGTGTCCGGCACCAGCCGCAGCGCGGACCGCCCTGGTGGCAGCTGGCGCTCCCAAGCCGCGGCCAACGTATCGTCGGCGGTGGCGAGGATTATGAGGCTTGGCATGGGAATTTGACGCGGAACGTGGCGCCGCGACCCGGCACCGGCGGATCCGCGGTGATGGTCGCATGCAATCCTGCGAGAATGTCGCTGCAGATGGCCAATCCAAGTCCAAATCCGGTGGACTTCGTGGACTGGAAGGGCTGGAAGAGCCGCGGCCGGATCTCGGGCGCGATGCCGCGGCCGCTGTCCTCGACGGCGACCTCGACCCAGCCGTTGACGTTGCGCGTCGAGACCTTGACCCAGCGCTCCTCCTGCTCCTCGACGGCCTGGAGCGCGTTGAAGCAGAGGTTGAGGAACACCTGCTTGGCGGCGGTGGCGTCGGTGTGCACGACGTCCGGGCTCGCCTGCAGGTCGGTGACGATGCGGATATGCCGGTCGGCGGCCTTGGCCGAGACGAGCTCGAGGCTGGCCGTGATGACCGGGTGGAGATCCAGCTCGCCCGCGACGTAGGCCCGCGGCGTGGCGAGGTCGAGGAGCTGCTCGGTCAGGCGGTCGATGCGCGCGACCTCGTCGCCGATCAGGCGGAAGAACTTGTCGCGGAACGCGGGATCCTGGTGGTGGTGCGGCAGGAGCTGGACGAAGGTCTTGATCGTGACGAGCGGGTTGCGGATCTCGTGGGCCAGGCTGGCGCCGAGGAGACCGACGGTGGCGAGCTGCTCGGCGTGCTGGGCCTTGACCGAGTAGTGCGAGCGCTCGAGGGCGCTTTCCACGATGGCGGCGAGCTCGACGAGCTGCGCGACCTGCGGGTAGGTGAACGGCCGGCGCGTCTCGGGCACACCGACGACGAGGACGACATTGAGGCCCTGGCTGCCGCAGGCGACCATGACGCCGAGCTGCTCGCGCTCCATGAACGCCTGGAGCTCCAGCTCGGCGGCGTCGAGCTTCTGGCGGGCCATCCGCTCCGGCGTGACCCAGCGGAGGCGGGCGAGCGCGCGGGCCACGGGGCCGTCGAGCGGCACGTCGAGGCCGCCGCCGCGGAGCCGGCCCTCGACCGCCGTGAGGATCATGGCGCGGCCGGCCTTGGCCCAGCTCTTGAGGAGCAGGATGAACGCCTCCTCGAGGCGCTCGGGGCGCGACTCGCGCCGCGCCGCCTCGAAGGCCGCCCGGCGCGTGTCCTCGCCGCGCAGGTTGAGGTCAAAGACGTGCTGGAACCACGGCCCGGCCTCGGCCGCGAACCAGAGGCCCAGGCCGACCGCGATCAGGAAGGCCAGCGGCTGCGGGACGATCATCGCGAGCAGCTCGTTGGCGGACCAGATGAAGAGGGCGACGGCGACGGCGAGGAACAGCTTCTGCAGGCCGAGGAACAGCATGTGGCGGGCGTCGAACACGCGCGCCGTGAGCATCGCCCAGGAGGTGCCGCCGTAGAAAATGAGCACGACCACCGGCTGCAGGTAGATGAAGCCCGGGTTGTGGGTGATCGCGTTGGCGACCATCAGGGCGATGACCGTGCAGCAGGCCGCGCAGCCGCCCAGCAGCAGCACCTGGAGCTCGAGCCGGCGCACGTCGGTCGTCGCCCGCGCCTGGCGCAGCGTCTGGACGAAGAGCACGAGGTACAGCACCACGACACCCGCCGTGTACACGTGGAAGCCCCAGCCGCGGATGCGGAGCTCCGGGGTCGAGTGCGCGGGGATGAACCAGTCGGTGAAGCAGATCGCCGCCAGCACCGCCCCGGCGAGGCCCGCCGGCCACCAGCGCCGGATGTGCCAGAAGCCCGCGGTGCGCAGCACGCTGTCCTTCAGGACCCACAGGTGCGCCGGGAGGAGCGCGCCGACGGCGCACGCCATCCGCAGCCAGAAGACGCCGTCGCTGCTCAGCAGCGCCAGCTCGAGGCAGAGCAGCCAGGCCGCCACATGCAGGGAACCCGCGAAGAAGACGCGGTTGATCATGCGCGAGGGGTTGGCCCACAGCGCGAACGCGCCGAGCGCCACCGCGGCGAGCGCGGCGAGCACGGCGGGGTTGAAGATCATTTGCTCAGCACCAAACATGCGTTCGTTCCGGAGAGCCCGTGGGAATTGACCAGGGTGCGGGTGTGGCTCACCACCCGCGCCGCCGCGGAAAGATTCAACGGGCAGTCCGGATCGGGAAACTGCCAGTTCACCGTGGGCGGAATCACGCCGTCGCGCAATCCCAACGCCGTCGCGACCGCCTGGATCGCGCCGCCCGCGCCGAGCGGGTTGCCCAGCGCGCCCTTGATCGACGAAACCGGGATCTCCGCGAGGCGGGCGCCAAACACCGCGCGCAGAACCTGCGCCTCGGCCCGGTCGACGAGCTTGTGGCCGGGGCCCCAGGCGCTGATGCAGTCGACGTCGGCCGGCCGCACGCGGGCGTTGGCCAGGGTCAGGCGGATCGCCTCGCGCAGGCCGTCCAGCGGCTGATCGGCCGAATCGGTCGCATACGCGTAGCCGTCAATCCAGGCATAGGCGGGTCGCGGGCTCTCCTCGGGCTCGAGGACGAGGATCGCCGCGCCCTCGCTGATCACCCCCGTCGTGCGCCAGCGATCGAACGGGCGGCAGATGCGCTCGGGCAGCTCCGCCGTGTCCGGCGTGAGGCCGGCGAGCTTGAGCTCGAGCATCGGGTGGAAGTGCAGCGGCGCCTCGGTGCCGCCGCAGATCGCGAAGTCGGCCTCGCCGCGGGCGATGCCGTCGGCCGCCTGGCCGATCGCGTCCAGGCCCGAGCAGCACGCGCTCTGCAGCGCGAGCGTGCGGGTGGCGCCGCCGATGACCTCGGCGATGGCGCCGGAGATGGAGCTGACCGAGGAGCTGAACACCGCGCTCGGCAGGCCGAAGGCCGCGCCCTTGCGCAGCATCGTCTCCATGATCCGGTTCATCACCCCGAAATCCATGAGCGACGCCCCGACCGCGACCAGCGGCGCGCGGTCGCGCAGGTCGCCGAAATCCAGCCCGCAATCGCGCAGCGCGAGCGTCGCCCCGGCGAGGGAAAACTGGGTGTGCCGTGGCAGGCGGCTAGCGCCGCGTTCCGCGACCAGCGGCGCCAGGACGT
>CAZGJB010000060.1:0-13804 GCA_964526145.1 uncultured Opitutaceae bacterium | reverse complement strand
GGGCCCTAGCACGTCGCCGTCGGGGTCGTACGCCTCTAGCGGGGGCACGGTGAGCATGGGGGTGCGGGGGTTGCGCGCAGCCTGCAAACCCCCGCCCCGACCGCAAGCCGGTTCCCAAGGCGGCACAATACGCGCCAACGCCGCGCAACCATCACAGCCAATGGCAACGCCCTGCCCTAGCGCCATTGGCGCGAACCATAGTAGCCTAGGGCAAAGCCCTAGGAAATCAGGCCCCACAACACGAGGGCTGAAAGCCCGCCCCATGCAATGGTGCGTAGGGCCTGCGCTCGCGCAGGGCCGGCTCGACGCCCGCACGCCTATCCCCTCGCGACCGTCCCCCGGCCCTCGCGGCCTCGCGCGAGCGCGAGCATTATACTCCATATAGCACCTCGCTGCGCGCTCCCTAGCTGCGCGCTTTGTCGACTGTTAAGGCAACTGATCTTGCTTTCCAGATACGCCAACCGGCGTATCGTGAACTACTTAATTAAGGATTTGAGGCCTGACCCCGTAGATTGGTCCTGGCGAAGACCGACGTGATCGACGCCGCGGTCCTGCGCGAGTTTGGCGAGTTGCTGCGCCCGGCGCCGCTCATGGCGCCCTCGCCGGCGCGACGGCATCTGGCCGACCTGGTGCAGCGGCGCGAGCAGCTGGTCGTCCTGCTCGCCACCGAGGAGCAACGCCTCGTGCAGGCCGACGATCCTGCGGTGCGGCGTCTGATCAAGCGGCTGGTTCTTACCCTGAAACGACAGCTCGCTGAGCTCAACGCACTGATCGCCGCCCAGATCCGTGAGGACGACGATCTGCGACATCAGAGCGAGCGCCTCCAGCAGGTCAAAGGGGTCGGGAATGTGACCGCCTCGACCCTGCTCGCGGAGATGCCCGAGCTCGGCCAACTCGGCCGCAAGGCCATTAGCGCACTGGCCGGCGTCGCGCCCTACAACCGCGACAGCGGCCACTACCACGGTCGCCGCTCAATCCGCGGCGGGCGCGCCAAGGTGAGACGTGTCCTCTACATGTCCGCGGTGGTGGCCGCTCGCTTCAACCCACGCCTGCGCGCCTTCTATCAACGTCTTGTCCTCGCTGGTAAACCCAAGAAACTCGCCCTCACAGCCGTCATGCGAAAGCTCGTTATCCTCCTCAATCATTTACTTCGAGACCCTCATTTTGCTCTCGCATGAAAGACCGTTGCTGACCCCGTATATTGGTCCCTACACCAAACGACCTATCATAAATCACTTAATAAAAGATTCGAGATCTGCCCCCGCTGATTGGCCTAATAGGGGGCCTGATGCTTTCCCGGTCACCAAGTAGTTTGCCGTATTTCCCTCAACACTGGTACGGAATTGCATGTACTCCTCGTAGAATTGGGGGAGTGCTGGAGCGACTGTTCGCATATCAACAAATGGGTTGTAAAGCCCCGCGTTAATTGCGCTGACAAAACCACCGGTTATCGGTCGAAACAAAACGTTATGGTAGCCCCATCGGAGGTTCTGGTTCCTGAACCATTCATTAACCCGAGTTGATTGAATCCAAAGAGCTGTCCCCCAGAAATTAGGCCTGCCGTTAGATTCTCTTCTGGAATGTTGTTGTTTGTATATTGGGATAGACGAGTGCGAAGGAAATCGGCTGCATTCATTGCACCAGACTGCTCGATTTCTTGTGCTGTAAACACATTAAACGGAAGGGCGTCGTTGATCGTCCGCGGGAGGTCTACATTCGCGCCTTCGAACGGCTTTTGTCTAGTGCCGCTCACGGAATAGGGATCGAGCTCTACTACCCCGTCATTTTTCTTTGCGCTCACGACGTAGTCCTCTAGCTGGACAGCACCCGCAATCGCCACTGGGATCGCGATCGTGCTAAGCGTCAGTCGATGCCCAGCCTTCACGTTAACATCGGTGACCTTGGTATTCTGCACACCCTCGGCGGTGATGGCCAAGGCTTGGGGGCCGGCAGGGACTTCCTCGAAAGTGAAGCGACCGCGTTTGTCGGTGAGGACGGTTTGGTTGGATCCCACCAAAGACACGCGAGCCCCCGCGACGGGGCGGCTGGATTCGCTTTGGACACTGCCTTCGACAGAGCCGGGCTTGGTGGAGACGGGCTCGATGACGAAACTGGTCGGGCCTTCCTGGCGGACGAGGAAGTCGGTGCCGGCGAGGAGCTGCTGCAGCGCGGCCAGGGGCTCGAGCTCGCCCTTGACCTCGGCCGTGCGCACCTTGCCGAGTTGGTCGGCGCTGTACATGACGCTCGCCCCGCTCTGCTTCATGAAGAGCTGCAGCGCCGCGGGCGCGGGCTGCGCCGGGATGTCGAACTTCGCCGGGGCGGCGAGCGCGAGGATGACGGACAGAAAGAAGCTACAAATAAACGCCAGGGGCCTCAGCCGGCCGGCGGCAACGGTGCAACTTGGGGTACGAAAACGCGGGGTCATGTTGTCCTGACGGGCCGCACCGCGAAAATACTCAAAGGATTTTCAAAAAAGTCTCAGACCCAGAATTTTTAACCACGAAAGGACACGAAAGGGCACGAATATTGAAACAAGCCTGAAGAACTGGTCTGTGATCCAATCAATCAGGACCAAAGATGGGAAGATTCAGGGGAGTTCAGACTGCTGACTATTCGTGACAATTCGTGTCCATTCGTGGTTCAAACGGATGGTTCCACGGTCAGCGGGCGATGATGCGGTAGGAGCCGTCGCCGCGGGGGAGGACTTTTACGGTCAAGGCGTTCTCGAAGGCGCGGAGGAAGTTATCCAGGTCCTCAACCGGATAGGTGCCGCCCGGACGCAGGGCGGCCACGTCGGGTGCGACCTCGATCCGGATGCCGTGATACGCCGCCAGCCGCGCCGACGCCTCGGCCAAGGTCAGGCCATCGAGCGCCAGCCGGCCCGTGCGCCAGGCCAGGGCGTGCTCGATCTCGGCCGGGGTGAGCGTGCGGACGCGGCCTTCGTCCGACCTGATCTGCTGCCCAGGCACTAACGACCATTCGGATTTTACAGGAGGTAACGGAGCCAACGGAGGATCGGAAACTCTGCTATCTCTGTTTTCTCCTGTAAGGTCCTGCAGCGTGACGCTGCCTTCGAGGAGCGTGACTTCGGTGCCGCCGGTGTCGGCGAGGCGGACGTTGAACTGGGTGCCGGTGACGCGGATGGTGCCGGCGGGGGTCTCGACGAGGAAGGGGTGCTCCGGATCCTTGGCGACGGCGAAGAAGGCCTCGCCGCGGTCGAGGCGGACGATCCGGCGGCCGTAGCGGAAATCGGTCCGCAGGCTCGTGCGCGCATTGAGCTCGGCCTGCGAGCCATCGGCCAGCGCCAGGGTCTGGCGGCGCGCGGCCACGGTCTCGACGGTCGCCGTGTCGCGCACATACGGCACGGCCCAAAGCAGGGCCGCGGCGAAGGCGATGAGCGCGGCCCCGCCGGAGATGAGGCGGCGGCGCTGGCGCTTCTTGCGGTTGAGGCGGATCTCCACCCGGGCCATGAACTCGTCGGCCAGGCCGGCCGCGCGCGGCCAGTCGAGCATCGTCGGCCCCGGGGACGGGGCGGCGGCGGGCGCGGCGGCGGGATTGGACGCGGGTTTCTTCATGTCAGTGGCCGTAGAAGCCGTGGAGGCCGTGGGCGCGTAGGTACTGCTCGCAGCGCTTCAGCGCGAGCAGGCACTGGTTCTCGACCGTGCGCTCGGAGAGGCCGAGCTGCCGGGCGACCTCCTTCTGCGGGAGGCCCTTGATCTTGTGGAGGATGATGATTTCACGGCAACGCGTCGGCAGCGCCACCACCGCATCGGCCAGCAGGTCGAGTTTTTCCTGCGCGGACAACGCGGCGGCGGCATCGGGCCTCTCATCTATGACGTGCAACGCGGCCAAATCCCCTAACGGATCGAGCGGGGAAGTCCGGTGGCGGCGGAGAAGGTCGTAGGCGACATGGCGCGCGATCTTGAACAGGAAGGCCTTGGCCGAGCGCACGGGCTGCGTCGCGCGCGCGCGCCAGAGGCGCAGGTAGGACTCCTGCACGACGTCGTCGACATCGCGCACGGCCGGGAAATTCCCCCGGAGCCAGGACTTCAACTGCCCGTCGTGGGCGTGGACCTCCTGCTCAAACCACTCCGCCAGGCGCTCCGCGGGCGTCCGCTCCTCCCCCGTCGCCGCGATGCACGGCGGCGCCGGCACGGCCGAAGCCGCATCGCCTCCGCGCGCTGGTTTGGTGTGACTCATGGGGGTGATGAGGTCGGTGAGCACCGTTTGCGCCAAACATCGCAGGTGTCGAATTTTTTAACAAAGCCCACGGTGATTACTGCCTTCAGCCTAAAGACGACGAATCTGAGTTAACCACAGATGAACACGGATAAACACAGATAGAAAACCAGGTTGGAATCTCTGCGTCCTCCGCGTTCTCCGCGTTTCACCCCACGCTCGATCGACTGAGTTTCAACGCGGAGGGCGCGGAGGACGCGGAGGGTTTTGGTATTGGTCCGAATCTCTGAATCAATCTGTGTATATCTGTGCCTATCTGTGGTTAAAAAATCCGTGGTTTGGGTTATTGACCGAAACGGAATTCCTGGCGGACGAGCGCGATGACGGGTTGGCCGGCGTGTTGCGGTGGGGTGAAGCGCCAGTGGGTGACGGCTTCGAGGGCGGCGGCGCTCAGGGCGGGGGCGTCGGACTCGATCGCCATCGGCAGGCGCACGCGGCCGTCGCGGTCGATGAAGAACTGCAGCTTCACGCGGCCAGGGCCCGGGCCGGCCTGCGGGCGGACCTCGTGGAGGAGCCGCGGGCGCGCGTCGAGCTGGTCGAGTTGCCGGACGGGCGCCGTCGGCGTGTCGCCGAGGTTTTCGACGCCGGTGGCGCTCAGTTTCACCGCGCCGCCGGCGTAGGTGAACTCGAGGCCGAGGTGCGCCGGCACGGGCCAGCCGTCGAGGCGGGCGGGGGCGAAGGTGATCTGCCGGAGCTGGGCCACCGCCGCCTGCTCACACTCGGGCGCGGTGGCGTCGGTCACCAGCCAATCGACCGCCCGGCCCGCCGGATCGACGAGCACCGCGAGGCTCACAGTGCCGTCGCGCGGCGCGGCGCGATCGGCGGCCGCGGACGCCGGGCGCACGACGTACGGCAATTCAAGCCCGGCCGGCCGCCACACGAGGCCACAACCCGCCAAGGCGAGTGTAACGACAGCCAGACAGAACCGGGGGTACGGTTTCATGGCGGTGGCCGGAAGATAAGGCGTGGGGCGGCGGGTGCAACCGCGGAGGCATTCAACCACAGATGGGCACAGATGGTCACAGATTCCGTAGGGCCTGCGGCGTGTCGGAATTTCGCAGCGCCAACGGCGCGCCGCTATCACAGCCTAGGGCAACGCCCTAGGAAATCAGGCATCCACAACACGAGGGCTGAAAGCCCGGACCATGGAACGGGCTTTCAGCCCTTGGTGATTTTCCACACGATCGAAACCTAGGGCGTTGCCCTAGGCTATTATGACGCCGCGCCTTTGGCGCTGGGACTCATGGCCTACGCGCAGCGCCAACGGCGCTGAGATTCATGGCCAATCGCGTCGCGCGTTTGGCGTTTTCTGCCCGATTGACCCTCCCTTCCCTGCCCGCCACGTTCACCGGCCGTGAGGACGCCTCCTGCCCCTATCATTGTCCTGCAAGGCACGCCGGCCGAGCTTGGGCGGCGGCATGGCGCGGCCGTGCGGAGCCAGATCCATGCGAATATCGCGGCGCTGCTCGCCGATTTCCTCACCGGCGCGCCGGCGACGCAGCGGGCGGAGATCCGCGCCTGGCAGCGGCGCCTGCGGACCTACTGCTACGACCACTGGCCGTGGTTGCAGCCGGAGATCGCGGGCATCGCCGAGGGCGCCGGGATCGACAACGAACTAGCCGAACTCCTCAGCTTCCGCGCCTGGCAATACGACGCCTATCACGCCGGCGCCTGCTCCAGCTTCGCCCTGCCCGGTGCCGGCGACCACACGCTCACGGGTGGCACGCTCGACGATCCGCGCTGGCTCTACACGGCGGCTCAGGTGCAGCCGGACCACGGCCTGCGCTACCTCAGCTTCCCCCTCGCCGGCACGGTCTGGGCGAACCGCGGGATGAACGAAGCCGGGCTCGCGCTCGGGATCTCCTCGCTCCTGTGCCCCGGCGTGAAGTTCGACCTGCAGCGCCTCGTGCCGGTCGATCTCGTGTTCCGCGACATCCTGCAGTGCTGCAGCACCGTCGCCGAGGTCGAGGATCGCTGCCGGCGACACGCGTTCTTCTGCAACCTCGTCGCCGTGGATCGCACGGGGGCGGTTTTCAGCGCGTCCAATTTCTGCGGGGAGTACACCGCACACCCGGCAGCCGATGGCCGCGCCGTGCTGACCAACCACCCGGTCGGCGCCGCCGAGGCGGCGCTGCGCGCCCGCGGCTACCGCGGCCCGGAGGCGTCGGCGTACAGCGTCGAGCGCCTGGACCAGATCGCGACCTGGCAGGCGGAGTTCGCCGGCCGCGCCAAGGTCGCCGACGCAGTCGCATTCCTCGGCGCCCCGGCGCGTGCCGGCGCGGTCAACAATCCCAACACCGCCTTCGCGACGATCGCCATGCCGCAGAAAGACCCACACACGCTCTGGATCGCGCAGCAGCCGGTGACGACGGAGGCCTTCTACGCCTTCGACGTCCGCACCGGGTTGGTGCGTGAGTGAGAAGAACCCAAACCGGTGAACCACGAATGCACACGAATTTTCACGAATATCCTGATCCCCTGAAGACCGGACCGCATATTGGAACCACAGATTAACACAGATAAACACAGATTCAGAAATTCCATCTGTGTGCATCTGCGTTCATCTGTGGTTTAAATCCGATCCGTTCTGCATTGGTGTTAATTCGTGCCCATTCGTGGTTAAAAAGGATTGGTTTGGTTGATGTTGGATTCGTGGTCTCAGGCGTGATCGTTCACGATTGCTGTTGAGGAATCCGGTTGTCGCTGTGCGCGGGCGGCGCAGCATTGGAGGTTTCCCGACCATGATCACCTCGCTCCCCCTCTTCCGTCGCGGCTGGTGCGCGCTGCTTCTCCTCCCCGTGCTGTTGGCGGCGCCGGCCGCCGTTGCCGGCACCGTGCCGACCGACGACGAGTACCGCGCGGCGTTTCTCGCGCGCTGCGTCGAGGCCCGCGAGGCGATGGCGCGGAAGGACTGGCCCGAGGGCTACGATTCGCGGGTGCGCATCTACCTCGGGATCACCAAACTCGCCACCGGCATCGACGCCGCCACCGGACTCAAGTACCTTGAGGATGCCGTCGCCGATCCGCAGCCGGTCTGGGGTTGCTTCGAGACTTACGCGTTCATGGAGGGCATCGAGCGCCTCGGGTCCAAGCTGCCCCCGGCGCTCGTGGAAAAGATCCGTGTGCGCATGGCCGCCAGCTTCACAGACGACACGGGGTTCACCGACAACCACATGCTGCAGTTTCACGTCGCGCGCTACCTCTTCGGTCAGCGCTGGCCCGACGGACCTATTTTCGCCAACGGCCAGACGCCCGCCCAGGCGCAGCGCGACTCGGCCGCGTGGATCCGGCGCTGGATCGACGCGACGGTCAACCGCGGCATGTACGAGTACGACTCGCCCAACTACCACCACCTCTACCTGCTCGGCTTCGCCAGCCTGCACGAGTTCTCCCACGACCCCGAATTGCGGCAGCAGTCGTGGATGATCATGCAGGTGCTCCTCGCCGAGTGGGCCACCGAGTACCTCCACGGCACCTGGGTCGGCGCCCACAGCCGGGAAAAGTACGACCAGGTGCTGCACACCCACGAGCACACCGGCGCCGCCACGCGTTTCGGCCGGCTCTATTTCGGCGACGCGCCGCTGCGGCCCGAGTTGAAGGAGTCCGAGGCCGTCGGCCTCGCCGCGCTGCAGGAGTTCGCCGCGCTGCCCATGATCGGCCGCATGGCCACCGACCGCGCCCAGCCCTATATCCTGCGCGAACTCAAGGCACCGCGCCGCGGACCCCGCATCGTGTACGGCGAGCCCACCTGGAAATACACCTACATCGCGCCGGAGTATTCCGTCTGCTCCTCCTGGGGCGACCTGCCCGACGTCGAGAACCACCGCTGGGATTTGACCTGGGTGTCGCCGCATGACGGCTCGACCTGCTTCTTCATCAACCCCTCCTATTCCGCCAAGCAGCTGTACCGCTTTTTCGACGAGAAACTCGACAAGGTCCTCCCCGAGATCGTGCGCCAGCGCCCCTACTACGCCGACCCGAACAAGTGGATCGAAGGCTCGCCGTACGAAGACTCGTTCCAGGACGGTAGCGCGGTGGTGGCGCTCTATGACATTCCCGCCGACGCCGGCCGCCAGCACATCAACGGGTTCTTCCCGCACCACATCGCCGAGCGCCGGGAGGACGGCAACTGGATCTTCTGCCGTGCCGACGGCATCTACTTCGGCGTCTGGACCAGCGTGCCCGGCACCTGGAACCGCGAGGCGGACCACGACCGCCTCATGATCGTGCACCCGAAGACCGCGGTCATCCTCGAGGCCGCCGCCGCGAAGGACGTAGCGGACTTCGACACCTTCTGCGCGCAGCTGAAGGCCAACCGTCCGGCGTTCGACGAGCGCACGCTCACCGCGACCTACACGACGCGGGCCGGCCGCCGCATCGAGTTCACGCACCACGGCGCCCGCAAGGTGGACGGTGTCGCCGCCGACCTCGCCCGCTGGCCCCTGTTCGAGGGCCCGTGGATGAACGCCCAACGCCACACCGGCGTGATCACGCTGCAGCATGGCGACGAGCGCGTGGTGCTGGATTTCAACCAGAACGTGGTGCGCCTGGAATAGCGGGTCACCGATCGGTACCGGGCCAGATCCAAACCTTGGAAACCACGAATGGACACGAATAGGCACGAATAGTCGGGATCTGATGGATCTTCATTCGTGTCCCTTCGTGTCCATTCGTGGTTCAAAGCTCTTCATTCCGGACGATGAGCGTTCGCGCCAGCTCGCAGCGCTTGCGCGATTTCTCCACGCCGAGGGCCTCAAGGCCGAGGGCGTTGGCGACGGCGAGGACGGTGCCGACGCCGCAGAAGGGATCGAAGATGATCTTTGCCCCCACCTGGTCGCGGGCGAAGCGGACGGCGTGGGCGGCGGCGCGGATGCCCATGGCGCGCACCCAGGGCTGACGGCCGGGATCGGTGATGACGTCCGGTATCGGCAGCACTTCCGGGCAGTGGACGTCCCGCGACACCGCGATCAGGTGCGTGTAGCCGGGGCGGCCGTAGGTCAGCACGTCGGGCGGGCGGCGGCAGACGATCTTGTGGAACAGCACGCGTGCGCCGGCGTCCTCGGCGGCGCGGATCACCATCGCGCCCTTGTCGATCCACGCGCCGTCGCGCTTGATGTCCGACTGGAAGAACAGAGCCGCGCTGGCGTCGGGCACCGCATCGATGACCAGCCGCACCGCCCCGGCGAACCAGGTGCGCCACGCCGGCAGCGCGAGATTCACCTCCGAGACATCCGGCAGCGAGGTCACGGCACACGCCTCCGGGATACGCCCGCAGGCCAGCATCCACGGGATCGCATCGGCACACTGCACGTCGCGGCCGGGGGTGGTGGATTCGGGCTTTCCGGGGTTCATGGCGAGCGGGCGCAAAACATCGCCTGCAAGCAGGCTCCTACGCCGCACCGGCATCCACCGGCTGGTCTTGGTACCAGTAGGTCACGATGCCGAAGCGCACCTGGCCGTTGCCCTCAGCTTGGGTGCGCTGCAGGAACGGATTATTGATCTCGTGCCGGTAATTGATGCGGGCCCGCAGCGACGTGGTGAAACGCACCGGGTCGTTGAGGAGGAAGCGGTAGCAGGCGAGGCGCGTCTCCCCCTCCTCCTCGGCGAGGTAAGTCGTGCCGGAGTGGTTGTCGGCCCAGACCTGGTGCCAGCTCCAGCTGAACCCGAAGAAATCCTCCGTGCCGAGGTAGTTGCAGGCCGGCGTCGTGGCGCCGTCGACGTAGAACTCGCCGTTGCCCTCGCAGATGCCCTGCTTGTCGGCGAAATGCGGGCAGGCGCTGACCGCCGTGAGGTGGCAGCCGAGGAAGTGTCCGCGACCGCGCGTGTCCAGCAGCGGCACCTCATCGGCGGGCAGGCTCACGGTGCGGTCGAGCCACCGGGCATGGAAGTAGGCGGTGTCCGCCTCCCACGCCGGCAGGGCCTCGGCGGTGACGTAGCCGTAGCCCTCGACCTTGCGGTCGGTGGTGTTCACGAGCGCGAGCTCGACGCCCTGGCGGTACGGCATGGGCAGGTAGCAGAACAGCGAGTTGGTCGGGCGCTTGGCCATCACGATGCTGGCGAAGTGCAGCGACTTGCTGCCGAAGGAATCGCAGAAGAAATCGCCCACCGGGACGTGCACCGAGGCGAAAGGCAGGCCGTCGTAACGCACCTCGAGGAAGACCCCGCGCAGCAGCTGGGCGCGATCGCCGCCCTCGATGTTGAGCGTGAGGTGGATCGTACGCACCACCCCGGGCCCGGTGAAGCGGCCCAGTTCGACGCGGCCGTGCGGGGCGAGGTCGGGCAATTCCGGATAGGCGTCCCAATGCCAGAGGCTGTTCTGCATCAGCGACCGCCCGGGACGGATCTTGCAGAGATCGTGAGGATTCATGGGAGGAAAACCGCGAAGGGTCGCGAAGGGTGTCCACTATCTGATGGCCTTGGGTAGGAGCGAGCTTGCTCGCGATCGTTTGGCCCCCGCCATCGCGAGCAAGCTCGCTCCTACGTTCAAGGCAAGAGCTCGACGTTGTAGCGGTTGTGATCCGCCGCGTCCTGGGTGACCAGCGTCGCGCGACTCGCGCGGAAGGCCTCGGCCATGGTCAGGCCGGAACTCGGGCGGCCGTTCATCTCGTCAAGGAAGGCCGTCAGGTAGCCACCGGGATTCGGTGCGCCCACCGGCACGGTCCGGGGTGTCGCCTCGCCGTCGAGGCAGAGCGTGATTTCCTTGGCCGTGAGGCTCGCCTCGAGCACGCCGCGGCTGCCCCAGAGCGTGAGCCGCCAGTACATCGGCAGCGTGTAGCCCTGGCTGTCGGGCGAGAAATACGACACGTCGCACATGAGCCCGGCGCCGTTGGCCAGCTCGAGCATGCACTGGCCGGCATTGACGAAATGCGAGCCCGCCGGGACGCCCGCGGCCCAGACGCGCGCGGCGTTGACGCGCCGCAGCTCGAGCCCGGTGACCCAGGGGACCAGATCGAAGCCGTGCACGGCGATGTCGCTGATCGTGCCGCCATGCTTGCCCGCCTCATGATACCAGCCGGCGCGCTTGCCCGCGAGGAGCGGGTGCTGGCCGCCGAGCGAGGCCGCGCGGATCTCGCCGATGGTGCCGGCGCGGACCAGCTCGCGCACCTTGAGGAAGACGCCCGAGTCGCGCATGTCCAGCATCAGGCCGACCGTGAGCTTCTTCGCCGCGACGATACGGACGATCTCGTCGTACTCGGCGAGCGTCGTGCACATCGGCTTGTCGGCGAGGACGTGGCGACCGGCACTGAGGCAGTCGATGACGATGCGTCCGCGCTTGGCGAACCAGTCGCCCACGACCACGGCGTCGCAGGCAACCTCGGCCAGCATCTTGCGGTAGTCGGTGTGCGTGAGGTTGACGCGCTTGTCGCCGGCGAGCTTCTCCCGCGTGGCGGTGTCCTCCTCGCACATGGCGACGATGGCGATGTCCGGGTGCGCCGCCGCCCGCGCGACGAGGTCCCAAATGTGCGGATGTTGGAAGCCGATGAAGGCGAAGCGCGTTTTCATGGGATGAGAGGGATCATGTTAGCGGCTCAAACCAGCCGGTCGAGAATATGGTTTTAACCACTGATGCACACTGATTGACGGGAATTGAGGGAATAGATCCCGGCACAGCCGTTGTTTGGGACCTATCTGGTTCCATTCCGATCATTCCATTTCATGAGTGTGCATGAGTGGTAAATTCGCTCGGTCTTCCCCCATACTCGCGGCAGATTTCCGCCACGAGCTGGATGCGCTCCCACTTCGTCGTGATCGCGGTCTGGCACGCGGCGGCGAAGACGAAGCTGTCGAGGCCGCGGAGGCGCGGCAGGAAATCGTCGTAGAAGCGGCGCACCTCGTCGTCGGTCATGAGCACCTGCTCGCGCGCGGAGAAACCGCCGTCATAGATGAAGCCCTTCGGCATCGCATAGGCATCCTCGACGGTCCAGTCGCCGAAAGGTGGGTGCGCCATGCCGTCGAGCCCGTCGAGGCCGGCGGCGATGAAGGCCGGGATGAGGCAGTGCAACTTGCCGCAGGCATGGACGAGAACGCGCTTGCCGTGGGCATGGCACAGGTCGGTGGCCTCGCGGATGTACTTCACCCAATAGCGGTCGATGATCTCCCCCGGCGGGTAGAACGGCGCGTCCACGTTGTCGGCGCCGAAGCAGAGGACCTCGACGCGCGGATCGGTCGCCAGCTCGCGGATCGTCGGCCAGAGCCGGCTCCAGTACAGGTCGCAGATCGCCTGCGCCTCCTCCGGGTAGTCCATGATGAACAGGCAGGCGCCATCGAGGCCGAAGTCGATGTGCAGGCGCTTGAGCGGCGTGTGCGGCAGCGAGGCCATGACCACGCCGTCGTCGCCGATGAGACGCTGCGTCTGCGCGAAGATCCCGCGGTCCCACGCAAACGTCAGCCGCTCGAGGAACCACCGGTAGGCGCGACGATCCTGCGCCCAGTCCTTGACCAGGTCCTCGACCGCATAGGTCGAGGTGAATTGCGTCTGCTCCTCGGTCCGCCGCGTGAGCGTGCCGTATGGTGTGCGCAAAGTGTCCGTTGTGCACGGCCCCAGCGGTCCCGCGTCGGTGATGGTCTGCCAGGCGGCGCCGTCGAGCCGGTCCACGATGCCCGAGGGATTGCGCGTGAACAGGTCGCACCCGAGGTGCCGCATCACGTCGGTCTGGGTTTGCATGTGCGCCAGCTCGGGGGGCAGGGTCCCGAACTTTTTGTGGTGCAGATGCCACTGGCCCACGTTGAGCGCACAGGGCACCCAGGCGGGCTTTTCGCCGCGGATGAGGCGAAGAAGGTTTTCTCGTTTGGTCATGAATGAGACGGCACCGAATAGATCTGCCGCACGCCGGAAATGTCCGAAGTAAACAGCACTTCGCGCTGGTCGGGGGTCAGCACGGGATGCGGGTGGTTGTCCTGCGTGTGCCACGAGGTGCCGCTCACGCAGAGCGGCACGACGGCCATCGTGCCGCGTTCCCAGTCGAGATTGAGGCGCGCGATGAGGTTGCCGCGCCGCTGGCGCTGGCCGGCCTCGTCGGCGATGGCGTCGGTGATCACGAAGTCGCCCTGCCGGCTCGGGAAGAAATGACCGTAGAACGACGGCCGGTCGCGCGGGATCGAGATCTCCTGCAGCGGCTGCGCCGGATCGACCGGCGCGCGGCCGACGAACTGCTCGGGATACTCGCCCGCGTCCCAGCGCACGCCGTGGTAGATCACGGCCTCGCCGTTCTCCTGCCAGACCTCATGGGCCACGTCGTCGAGGCCGAGGTCGGGCGAGACGCGGAAGCGGATCGGCCGGTCCGGGCGGCGCACGGGCGTGCGGTCGCCGCCGTCGGCCTTGAGCCAGATGCGCTCGAGGCCGAGCGGCCAGGTCCACTCGTGATTGTAGAGCACGAGATCGCGGCGGCGCGGATGGTACTGCACGTGGGTCACCCACGCCGGTTCCTCCCAGCGCACGGTCAGCTTGCCCGTCGCCAGCTCCACCTCGGCGAGCTGGGTCGTGAGGCCGAGCTGCGCGTACTTCTCCGACATCTCGCGGTTGCCCTGGCGCACGGCGCCGAAGTCGAGGATGCGTCGGTCGGCG
>CAZGJB010000059.1:0-13986 GCA_964526145.1 uncultured Opitutaceae bacterium | reverse complement strand
GTCGCCCCAAAGGCCGCCACGAAGTGATCCGCCCCCATGTTCCGCCGCCTCATCCTTGAAGACTACGCCGCGATCTGCACCGCCGGCGCCTTCCTCGTGGCCGTGACGATCTTCGTCATGGTCGCGTGGCGCGCGCTCCGCATGCCCCGCGCGCAGTCCGACCACCTCGCCAATCTCCCCTTCACCTCCGACTCTGCGACTACCCGCCATGACGAACGCGCCTAAGCCATCTCCCGCCGAGGACGCCATCCGCGAGCATACCTTCGACGGCATCCAGGAATACGACAAGCGCCTCCCCAACTGGTGGCTCTTCACCCTCTACGCCGCGATCGTGTTCTGGGTCGGCTATTGGTTCTACTACCACAACGCCAAGATCGGCCTGAGCAACACCGAGGTCCTCCAGCAGGAGCTCGCCCGCATCGAGGCCGCCAAGCTCGCCGATCCCGCCAACCAGCTCGACGACGGCACGCTCTGGAAGATGAGCCGCAACGCCATCTTCGTCGACGCCGGCAAGGCCACCTTCACCACCACCTGCGTCAGCTGCCACAAGGAAAGCCTCCGCGGCATCGACGAGGGCGGCATCGGCCCCAACCTCGTCGACAACGTCTGGATCCACGGCAACAAGCCCACCGACCTGCTGAAGGTCGTGAACGAGGGCGTCCTCGTGAAGGGCATGCCCGCCTGGGGCCCCGTCATCGGCGCCAAGAAGACGTCCGAGGTCGTGGCCTACGTGCTGAGCCACCACGAGGTGCCGGCGCAGTAAGGCGCCGGCCAGCGGATATCTTCGTCCCTGGCAGGGCCCGATTAGCCCTCCCTGCTGCCACCCGCACGTCGCGCTAATTCCTTGGAATATTGTCCCGCTGGCGCCTTGCGGCGTGCAGCCGGGGCGGTACCATCGAGACTCTCCCACGCTCCCATGGCCGCGCCCAACCGTCCGTCCCTCGAATCTGTCACCACAATCGGCAACGATGGCTCGCGGACGTTCCTGTTCCCGGCCGACGTCCACGGACCCTACACGCGCTTCCGCAAGGTCACGGCCATCTTGCTGATCGCGTTCTACCTCGTCCTGCCCTGGGTCGACGTGGGCGGCTACCCGGCGGTGTTCCTCGATATCGCCCAGCGCCGGTTTCACCTCTTCGGCTGGACCTTCGCCGCTCAGGACCTGTGGCTGACGTTCTTCCTCATCACCGGCCTCGGCTTCTCGCTGTTTTTCATCACCGCCCTCCTCGGTCGCATCTGGTGCGGCTATGCCTGCCCGCACACGGTCTTCCTCGACCACGTGTACCGGCGCATCGAGCGCTGGATCGACGGTGACGCCGTCGCCCGCCGCACCCTCGCCGCCGCCCCCGTCGGTCCGGTGAAGCTCGCGAAGCGAACCCTGAAGCACGCCCTCTATATTCTGGTCTCGCTCGCGATCACCCATCTCTTCCTGGCCTACTTCGTGTCGCTGAAGGAGCTCTGGGACATGATGCAGGATCAACCGGTCGAGCATTGGAGCGCCTTCCTCTTCGTCTTCATCTTCGCCGGCATCCTGTATTTCAACTTCGCCTGGTTCCGCGAACAGCTCTGCATCGTCATCTGCCCCTACGGTCGCCTGCAGTCGGCCCTGATCGACGACCACTCGCTCGTCATCGGCTACGACGCCAAGCGCGGCGAACCGCGCATGACCGTGAGCGAGGCCAAGCGCCTGCAGGAACGGAATGCGGGCCTGCCCGCCATAGGCTCGGCGAAGGCGGGCGATTGCGTGGCCTGCAACCGCTGCGTCCAGGTCTGCCCGACCGGCATCGACATCCGCCAGGGCCTCCAGCTCGAGTGCGTCGGCTGCACCGCCTGCATCGACGCCTGTGACGAGGTCATGACCCGCCTCGACCGCCCGCGCGGCCTCATCCGCTACGACTCCCAGCACGCCTTCACCGGCGGCAAGACCCGCTGGCTCCGCCCCCGCACCCTCTTCTACGGCTTCCTGCTCGCGGTCGGCGCTTCGGTCGCCAGCTGGGCCATGTCCACCATCCGCCCCGCCACCCTGGGCGTCACGCGCATGACGGGCGCGCCGTACTTCGTGGACGCCGGCACCGTGCGCAACCAGTTCCTTGTCCGCCTCATCAACAAGCGCGCCGAACCCGTCAGCTTCAACGTCGAGCTCAAGGCGGGCGACGCCGTCCACCAGGTCGGCCTGACCGAGCCCGTCATCGTTCCGCCGCTCGGCGAGGAGGTCCGGCCCCTGATCGTGCAGATCGCGCGCGCCGACTACACGGGGCCGTTCAAGTTCAAGCTCGAGGTCGAGGACATCGGCGAGACGGTCGAGCTGGAGCGCGAGGTCGAGTTCCTCGGACCCGATGCCAGCCTCCTGCGGCAGGAGGAGGCCGAGCGCAAGGGCCATGACTAAGCCCCGCGGCAGCCGGCTCTGGCTCTGGATCCTCGTCGCCTTCCTCGTGCAGCTTGCGGCGTGGGGCGCGTGGCTTTATGTAGCCTCGACGCACAAGGTCGCCGAGGTGCCCCTCGCCACGCCGCGACCGACGCGTTGACCGACATGGAAATGGCCGCCGTCAACTCCCCCGCCGCCGCCTTCGTGGCCGGCCTGATCACCAGCCTGCACTGCGTGGGCATGTGTGGTCCGCTCGCATGCACGCTCATGCCGGTGCGGCGCGACCAGGGCGACCCGCTCGTCGTCAGCAGCGCCTATCACCTTTCGCGGCTCGCCGGCTACGCCACCCTCGGCGCCCTGGCCGGCGGCCTCGGCCGGGCCCCGCTCTCGTGGCTCAGCTCGGATGTGCTGCGCTGGCTGCCGTGGACGCTCGTCGTGTTCTTCATCGCCCTCGCATTCCGCTGGGACCGCTTCCTGCGCAAACCCGCCTTCCTCGGCGGCCTCACGCTTCGGCTCAGCCAATGGACCGCGCGCCGGCCGCGCGCCCAGGCCGCGGCCGCCGTCGGCTTCGCGACGCCGCTGCTGCCCTGCGGGCCGCTTTATTTCGTGGTCTCCCTTGCCCTCCTCTCCGGCAGCGCGCTCCGCGGCGTCGAGTACATGCTCGCCTTCGGCCTCGGCACGGTCCCGCTGCTCTGGTTCGCCCAGTCCCAGTACCAATGGATCCGGCTCAAGCTGTCGCCGGTCTGGCTCGATCGCATTCGCCTGACCTTCGCCCTCGCCACCGCCCTCGTCATCAGCTGGCGCCTCCGCAGCACCCTCGGTTTCGAGGGCCCGAGCGTCGACAATTTCGTCTGCTGTTTCTGAGATGCCGGCCGCCCCCGTCCGTCCCGTCTGCCGGCATTGTGGCGCCCCGGTGCCCACCGGCGGTTCCGTCCCCGCCGGCTTCTGCTGCACCGGTTGCGCCTACGTGCACCGGCTCATCCACGAGCGGGGCCTCGACGCCTACTACCAGATCAAGGACACCGTCACCGCCCCGGCCGACAGCACGGTGTTTCACCCGCGCGATTTCGCCTGGCTGACCGAGGCCCAGGCCGCCGCGGAAGCGGCGGTCGTAGCGACCGAGGCCGCGGAGCCGAAACGCCGTCCGCCCGAGCTCATGCTCTCGATCCAGGGCATTTCCTGCGCCGGCTGCGTCTGGCTGATCGAGCGGGTCTTCCAGCAGGAACCCGGCGCGCGCGACATCATGATCAACGCCCAGCTCGGCCAGGCGCGCCTGCGCTGGCTGCCCGGCCAGTTCGATGCCGCTGCATTCGCGCGTCGACTGCAGGCGTTCAACTACCTCCTCGGTCCCGCGGGCGAGGACACCGGCGAACCCGAGAGCCGCGCCCTCGTGCGGCGCCTCGGCCTGTGCACCGCGTTCGCGATGAACGTGATGTTGTTCACGCTCCCGGTCTACTTCGGCATGGAGGCCGACTTCACCTACGCCCGGCTGTTCGGCACGATCTCCATGGTCTTCGGCACGCTCAGCATGCTCGTGGGCGGGGGCTATTTCCTCACGCGCGCGGTGCAGGGCCTGCGCGTCGGCGCGGTGCACATCGACCTGCCGATCGCCATCGGCGTGACCGGCGCCTATCTCGGTTCGCTCTACGGCTGGTTCACCGGGCAGGAGGCCTTCGTCTACTTCGATTTCGTCAGCGCCTTCGTCCTTCTCATGCTCACCGGCCGCTGGGCGCAGGTCACGGCCGTCGAGCGCAACCGCCGCCGCCTGCTCGCCCGCCAGCCCACGCCCCAGCGCCTGCGTCTGCTCGGGCCCGAAGGCGCCGGGCGCGAGGTCGCCCCCGAAATACTCACGCCCGGCACCGCCTACGCCATCCGCCCCGGCCAGACCGTGCCGGTCGAGTCCCAGCTCCAGGCCGGACCCGCCGAATTCTCCCTCGCCTCGATCAACGGCGAGGCCGAACCGCGGATCTTCCAGACCGGCCAGCTCGTGCCCGCCGGCTCGATCCATGTCGGGCTCGACGACCACCATCTCGTCGCCCGGCAAGCCTGGGCCGAGTCGCTGCTCGCCGAACTCACCCGCCCGCGGGAGCAGCAGGGCTACCGCCACCGCTTCCTCGAACGCATCATCCAGGGCTACCTCATCGGCATCATCGGCGTCGCCGTGCTCGCCGGGATCGGCTGGTGGCACTACACTGGCGACGTCCAGCTAACCTGGTCCGTGGTGACCGCCATCCTCGTGGTCTCCTGCCCCTGTGCCATCGGGCTCGCCTTCCCCCTCGCCGACGAGATGGCGACCGTCGCCCTGCGCCGCCACGGCGTCTTCATCCGCGAGGACGACCTCTGGGCCAAGCTCGCCCGGGTCCGCCACATCGTTTTCGACAAGACGGGCACGCTCACCCTCGAGACGCCGGTTCTGGACAACCCCGAGGCGGTCGACGGACTCGACCCAGTTGCGCGCTCCGCGCTGTTCACGCTCGTGCGCGACAACCCGCACCCCGTCTGTCAGGCCCTGCTCGAGAAGCTTCTGGCAGTCGAATCGCCCCCTCTCCTCGCCGCACCCGTCCACGAGGTGGTGGGCGCCGGCGTCGAGGCCGGGCCCTGGTCACTGGGCCGCGCCGGCTGGCGCGATGAGGGCCCGACCGACGCCGCCACGGTCCTCGCCCGCGACGGGCGCGCCGTGGCACGCTTTCACTTCCGCGACGCCGTCCGGCCCGACGCTCCCGGCGAGGTCGCCGCCCTCGCCGCCCAAGGGCTCGAGCTGCACATCCTGAGCGGCGACAGCGCGGCCAAGGTTGCAACCTTTGGCCGCGACCTCGGCTTGCGCGCGGAAAACTGCCACGGCGGCCTCTCGCCCCACGAGAAGGCGGCCTGGTTCGACGCCCCGGGTCGCGCCGGCACGCTCATGCTGGGCGACGGCGCCAACGACAGCCTCGCGTTCGACCGGGCCCTCGCCCGGGGCACGCCGGTGATCCACCGCGGCATCCTCGAGCGCAAGGCCGACTTCTTCTACCTGGGTCGCGGCATCGGCGGCATCCGCGCCCTCTTCACCATCGACGCGATCCGTCGCCGCACCCACGTGGTCATCCTCGTGTTTTCCGTGGTCTACAACCTCTTTGCCGTGGGGCTCGCGGTCGCCGGCCACATGAGCCCGCTGGTCGCCGCGATCCTGATGCCCACCAATTCGCTGCTGACCTTGGCGCTCGTGACCTCCGGCATGCGGCGGGTCTTTGCCTCGATCCGGTAGCGCCGCGCCGGATCATTGTCACCACCGGGGGTTGCACTGCCGCGGGCTGCTGGCGTACCCTGCCACCCGGATGAGATACGCGCCGCGCCAATCCCGCCTTGGGCTGCTGGGCCTGGTCGCGTTGGCCAGCCTGTTGGCCGCCGCGCCGCTGCCGGCCTTGACCGTGGCCGAACTCCTGGCCGATCCGGACCTCACGCCCAAGCGGTTCGCGGGCCACTTCGAGAACTTCACCTACGAGTTCATCGACTACGTCCAGGATCCCGATGTCTTCCTCCGCACCCGCACAGGCGACTGCGACGACTATGCGATCCTGGCCGGCCACGTGCTGGGCCGGAAAAACTACACCCCCCGCCTGATCCATGTCCGCATGGTCGGTCGCGTGCCCCACGCCGTCTGCTATATCGCAGAGAACAAGGCCTATCTCGATTACAACAACCGTCGCTACGCCTTCAACCTGGAGCGCTGCGGCCCCTCGATCCGGGAGATCGCCACGAAGGTGGCGCGCTCCTTCGAGGCCAACTGGACTTCCGCCACCGAGTTCACCTACGACTACCGGACCGAGGTGAAACTGGCATTGTTTACAGTGGTAAAAACCGAGCCGCCCGCTAAGGATCCGGACCGCGGCCGATACTAACCCAGTGTCCGGGTTCTCAAGAACGTGAAAGACCAAACCATACCCCGCGTCCTCGCCCTGTTCGCCCTGATCTGCGTCGTGCTGATCGCCGTGGCGGTGCATGCCGTGCGCAATGTCAGCCGCGCCGTCGCCGCCAGCGACTGGGTCAACGCCACCCATGCCACGGTCAACGAACTCGCCAGCCTCGCCGCATCGCTGCAGGCCGGCGAAGGCAGTCTTCGGCTTTTCGCCCAGAGCGCCGATCCCCGCAACCAGGCCGCGTGCCGGCAGGCATATGCCGACACGGCCGACCACCTCGAGGTGCTCAAGGCCCTCACCCGCAGCGACGACGGCCGACACCCGCGGGTGTTGCGCCTCGAGACCCAGGCCCTGGCGCGGGCCGGCTTCGCCCGCCAAGTCCTGAAAACCAAGGTCGCCGGCCAGCACGGCGAGGTCTTGGCCATGCTCGCGGCCGACACCGGCACCGCCGAGCTCAGCGACGTCATGCGCGAAATCGGGAAGCTCAAGACCGAGTACCTCGACCAGCTCGCCGAACGCGACCAGGCCGCCTATCTGCAGGCGCAGACCACCCGCTGGACCGTCTGGACCGGTGTGGGCATCAATTTCGCCCTCCTCGCCGGAGCCGCGTGGATCATGTATCGGGACATCAGCTTCCGCCGCCAGGCGGCCGCCGCCCTCGAGCAGGTCAACGCCCAGCTCGAAGTCCGCGTCAAGGCCCGCACGGCCGAGCTCTCCGCCGCGAATGACCAGCTCGCCGTCGAAAACCTCGAGCGCCGCTGGGCGAACCAGGCCCTCGAGCACCAGCTGCGCTACGACCGCCTCATCATCGACTCGATCAGCGACCTCGTGCTGGTCCTCACGAAGGCGGGCAACATCTCCCGGATCAACCCAGCCGTCAGCCACTTCACCGGCTGGGATAGCACGGCGCTGATCAACCGTCCGCTCAACGAACTGGTCCGCCCCGCGCCCACCCCGGACGGACGCGCCCCGCTCGTGGCCGATCCCATCGGCCGCGCGATGCAGGACGGCCGCGACCTGCGCGACCTGCCGGTCCTCCTCCGCGACCTCCAGGGCGGCGAGCACGCCGCCCTCGTCACCCTCTACCCACTTCGCGACGCCAACAAGGTCGTCGGCGGCGTCGCCACCTTGCGTCCCACCGCCCCGACTGCCCACACCTGATCCGCGCCCTGCCAGCCACCCATGAAAAACAAAATTTTACTCGTCGACGATGAGGCCGAGATCCGGGATCTGCTCTGCCAGTTCCTCCAGCACAACGGTTATGCGGTGACCAGCGTCGGCACCGCCCACGAAGCCGTCACCCACGTCACCGCCCAGCCGCCCGACCTCGTCATCTCCGACCTCCAACTGGAGGAGTCCGATGGCCTGGAGATGATCGGCCGCAT
Organism: uncultured Opitutaceae bacterium; assembly: GCA_964526145.1. Taxonomy (GTDB): domain Bacteria; phylum Verrucomicrobiota; class Verrucomicrobiia; order Opitutales; family Opitutaceae; genus UBA2377. The sequence continues at coordinate 6,340 of CAZGJB010000059.1, read as the reverse complement.
CAAGACCATCGCACCCAACACCCCGGTGCTGCTGCTCACCAGCCTCCTGTTCGACCAGAAGGTGGTCACCGAGACCCTCAGCAAGAAGGTTTCGTCCTACCTGCCCAAGACCACCCCGCTCAACCGCATCCTCGACGAGATCAAGCGGTTGCTGGCGTAGGGACTTGCGGTACAAACAAAAACGCCGGAGCTCACAGGCTCCGGCGTAAAGTGGTGGTAGGACCTGGATTCGAACCAGGGAAGGCGTAAGCCAGCAGATTTACAGTCTGCCCTCGTTGGCCACTTGAGTATCCTACCGCGAAACGGAACGCGCAAATTCACGAGTCGGCGGACCAAGTTCAAGGTTTTTTTCAGCGGGGCCTTGCCTCCCTCCCGGCGCGGGATTGTCTGGCTCTGACGCTTCGCGGTTCGGCATGGACGAAACCCTCGAAACCACCATCAGCCAAGGGCTTTGGCCGCACCTGTTCACGGTCGCCGGCTTCATCCTCGCGCTGTTTCTGGTCGCCCGCCTGGTCACCGAAAAACGCCAGCCCGGCAATACCCTCGCCTGGCTCCTCGCGGTCGTCCTGATCCCCTACGTCGGGGTCCCCCTTTACCTGCTTTTCGGCGGCCGCAAGCTCCGCCGGATCATCGCGCGCAAGTCGCGCCTGCTGCCCACGCTGCCCGGGCCGTCCGGTCCCGCTGTCTCGACCTTCACCGGGCTGCCGGTGGCCCGCACCGTGACCGCCAGCGGCGCCTGCACGCCGGTGGCCGGCAACCGCCTCGACCTGCTCATGACCGGCGAGGAGGCCTACGCCGCTTTCGAGGCCGGGATCAACGGCGCCCGCGAGAGCATCCACATCACGACCTTCATCCTCGGGCGCGACGACACCGGCCGGCGCCTCGTGCGCCTGCTCGCCCGGCGGGCGCGCGAGGGCGTGAAGGTGCGCCTGCTGCTCGACGCCGTGGGCTGCATGTTCATCAGCCGCGACTTCCTCCATCCCCTCCGCGCGGCCGGCGGCGAGATCCAGTGGTTCATGCCCGTGATCCCCTTCACGTCGCGCGGCTCGGCGAACCTCCGCAGCCACCGCAAGATCGCGGTCTTCGACCATGCGACGGCCATCGTCGGCGGACACAACCTCGCCCGCGAGTACATGGGGCCGATCGTGCTGAAGAAACGCTGGGCCGACTTCGGCGCCCGGATCGAGGGTCCCGCCGCGGCCCTGCTCAACGAGGTGTTCATCGCCGACTGGTGCTTCGCCAGCGGCCAGTCGGTGGATCACCTCCACGCCGAAATCCCGGTCGCCCTCGCCCTGCAGCCACGCGGCAACTGCGACCTTCAGGTCATCGCCAGCGGACCCGACGTGCCGGGCGATCCGCTTTACGAGGGCATCGTCGCCATGATCCAGGGCGCGGTGCACAGCATCGTCGTGGTCACACCGTATTTCATCCCCGACGAGGTCCTCCTGCGTTCGCTGATCGTCAAGGCCCGGGCCGGGCGCGACGTGACGGTCGTGGTGCCGGCCCGCTCCAACCATCCGGTGACCGATTTTGCCCGGCGCCATTACCTCCGCGAGCTGCGCCGCGCCGGGGCCAAGGTCCGGCTCTACCGCCCGGGCATGATGCACTCCAAGGCGATCATCGTGGACGACACCCTCGCGCTGTTCGGCTCCGCGAATTTCGACCTGCGCAGCCTATTCGTGAATTTTGAGATCGGCGTCCTGGTGCACACGACGCCGGAGGTGCTCGCGATCCGCGCGTGGGCCGACCAGCTCCTGCGATCGTGCGAGCCGGCGCCCGCCGACCAGACCCGGCCCACGCGTTTCTGGGGCGGCCTTGCGGAGGATCTCAGCCGACTCCTCGCGCCGCTGTTGTAGGGGCGCCGTTTACGGCGCTTCCAGCTTCAGCAGCGCGCCTTCGACCGACACGTTGGCCAGCTTGGCCCAGGCGCCGGCGATGTCCTCTGGAATCGCCTGGGCACCGAGAAACTGACGCAGCGCGAAACCGGCGACGCCGGGGAGCTTTTCCACCGGGCAGGAGCCGACGAGCAGGGTTTTGGGCGCGAAGACGAATCGGTCGCCCTGTTTCTCGAAGCTGCCGCGCGCCTGCACGAGCAGGTTCAGGCCGAGTTCGAGGGTGTTCACCGTCACCGGCACGCTGATTTGCACCTCGCCATCGCGGATGCGGAAATTCGGGGCGCCGGCGGCGAGGTGTCCGGGCTTGGCCTCGGCTTCGGGAGCGGGTTCCTCGGTCTTGGCGCCCGGCTTCTTCGGGGCCGGGGCGTTGACGCCGGCGATGGCGGCGTTGATCTCCTCCTCGGTCACCTGCACGGACATACCGGCGACGAGCTGCTGGCGCTTGGCCACCCAACTGCGGCCCTTGGTCGCGTCCTTCGAGCCCTCGATGAAATAGACCATCCCGGCCACGGGCTCCTTGGGCAGCTCCTTGACCGTGGTCACCGGCTTGGTCACGAGGTAGGCCGCTGCCAGCACCACGCCGATCACGACGCTCAGGAAGGCGCCGAAAATGACTTCAAACCAGCTGGGACCGTAGAGGGCGCGATCAATTTTCTTGCTCATGGGGTTGCGCTATTTGGCCGCTGCCGCGGCAGGTTTCTTTTCGGTTTTGGCTTCGGTCTTCGCCGCCGGTTTCTCGGTGGTGCTGGGCGCGGACGTCTTCTTGTAGTCGGTGATGTAAAAGCCGGTGCCCTTGAAGATCAGTCCGGCCCCGCCGCCGACCTTGCGCTTGAGGCTGGGTTTGCCGCAGGCCGGGCATTTCTTGAGCGGATCATCCTTCATGGACTGGAAGGCTTCCATCTCGTGACCGCATTTGGGACAGAAGTATTCGTAAGTGGGCATAAGCGATGCGCCGGCCACCATAGGACCCCGGGTGCGGCGAAGGCGAGTTTGATTATGAGGGTGTTGCACCCCGGCGCCTTTTCCCCCACTCCGTAACCCGCATGGAATTTGCCGCCGAGCTCAAGCGCCACCTGGACCGCATCGAGGCCGGCCTGGACCGCCACCTGCCGGCGGCGACGACCCGGCCGGGGCGGCTGCATGAGGCCATGCGGTACAGCCTGCAGGCGGGCGGGAAGCGGGTCCGGCCGGTGCTGGTGCTGGCGGCGGCGGAAGTGTTTGGGGTCAGCGACGATGCGGCCGTGCCGGCAGGCGTCGCGGTCGAGTGCCTGCACACCTACTCGCTCATCCACGATGACCTGCCCTGCATGGACAACGACGACCTGCGGCGCGGGCGGCCCACGGCGCACCGGCAATTCGACGAGGCGACGGCCCTGCTGGCGGGCGATGCGCTGCTGACGCATGCCTTCGCCTTGCTGGCTGAGGCTTATGCAGACCAACCGGTCCTCGCCCACGCGCTCGTGCGCGAGCTGGCCGACGCCGCCGGCAGCCGGCGCCTGATCGGCGGACAGATGGAGGACTTGCTGGCCGAGAAAAAGGCCGATGCCACGGCGGCGGAACTCGAATTCATCCACCTCAACAAGACCGCCGCGATGATCGAGGCCGCCCTCGTCATGGGCGGCCTGATCGGTGGCGCCAACGAGGACGGCATCAACTCGCTGCGCCTGGCCGGCCGGCATCTGGGGCTGGCCTTCCAGATTGTGGATGACCTGCTCGATGCCACGGCCGACACGGCGACGCTCGGCAAGACGGCCGGCAAGGACGCGAAGGTGGGCAAGACCACCTTCGTGAAGGTGCACGGCCTCGACAAATCGCGCCAGTTCGCCGCGCACCACACCGCCGCCGCCCTGGCCGCGCTGCAGGCGCTGCCGGGCGACACGCGGTTCCTGGTGGCGTTGTTCGAGGGAATGCTGGCGCGGGGGAAGTGATCCCCCCTCGCCTTATTTCACCGCGGCGGCCGCCTTCACCAGGTCGGTGAAGCTGCGGGCCTCGAGGCTGGCGCCGCCGATGAGGCCGCCGTCGATATCCTTCTGGCTGAGCAGCTCAGGGGCATTGGCGGGCTTCATGGAGCCGCCGTAAAGGATTCGAACCCGCTGCGCGATGGCGTCGCCGAAGAGCTTGACCAGCAGGCCGCGGATGTAGGCGTGCACCTCCTGGGCCTGGTCGGTCGTCGCCACCTTGCCGGTGCCGATGGCCCAGACGGGCTCGTAGGCGATGACGACAGTGGCGGCCTGCTCCTTGCTCACGCCCTCGAGGCCGGCCTCGAGCTGGGTCTGGACGACCTTGAGCGTGGTGCCGGCCTCGCGCTCGGCGAGGGTCTCGCCCACGCAGAGGATCGGACGCAGCTGGTTCTTCAGCGCGGCGATGACCTTCTTGTTGATGAAGGCATCCTGCTCGCCGAAGAGCGTGCGACGCTCGCTGTGGCCAAGGATGACGTGCGTGGCGAAGATCGCGCGCAGCATCGGGGCCGAGACCTCGCCGGTGAAGGCGCCGCTGGCCTCGAAGTGCATGTTCTGCGCCCCGAGCTTGATGGTGGAGCCGTCGAGCGCCTTGGCGGCGGACTCGAGGCCGGTGAACGGCGGACACACGACCACGTCGACGTCGGTCTGCTTGCCGAGCGCGGTGACCAGTTCGGTGACAAGCGCCACCCCGTCGGCGGGCGTCTTGTTCATCTTCCAGTTACCGGCGATGAGTTTTTTGCGGATGATCATAATGAAGGGTGTTCGGTGATGGGTGACCGTCAGGCTTCCAGGAACGCCACGCCGGGGAGGACCTTGCCCTCGAGGAATTCGAGGCTGGCGCCGCCGCCGGTGGAGCAATGGGTGACCTTGTCGGCCACCTTGAATTTCTTCGCGGCCGTGGCGGTGTCGCCGCCGCCGACGACCGTGGTGGCCCCGCGGACGGTGGCCTCGGCGATGGCCGCGGCCATGGCGCGGGTGGAGCCGGCGAACTTGTCGAACTCGAACACGCCGGACGGCCCGTTCCACACGATGGTGCGGGAGCGGCCGATGGCCTGGGCAAAGAGCTCGATCGACTTCGGGCCGGCGTCGAGGCCCATCCAGCCGTCGGGGATGCCCTGCTGGTCATTGACGACGCGGGTGGCGGCGTTGGCGTCGAACTTGTCGCCGCAGATGAAGTCCACCGGCAGCGTGATCTTCACCTGCTTGGCGGCCGCCTTGGCGAAGAGGTCCTTCGCGATCCTGGCGCCCTCGGCGTCGTAGAGACTGTTGCCGATGGCCATGCCCTGCAGCTCCTTCTTGAAGGTGAAGGCCATGCCGCCGCCGATGATGATCTCGTTGGCCCTTTCGAGCAGGTTGTTGATGAGCGGGATCTTGTCGGCGATCTTGGCGCCGCCGAGGATGGCCAGGAGCGGACGCTGGGGCGCCTCGAGGACGGCGGCGAAGGCCTTGAGTTCGGCCTCCATGAGGAAGCCGGCGGCCTTGTCTTTGAGGGCCACGCCGACCATCGAGCTGTGGGCGCGATGGGCGGTGCCGAAGGCGTCGTTCACGTAAACGTCGCCGAGCCGGCTGAGGCTGGCGCGGAAGGCGGCCTCCTTGGCGGGATCGGCCTTGAGCTTGGTCTCGGTGCCGTCGGCGTTCTTCACCTTCACCTTGCCCTCCTCCTCGATGTGGAAGCGCAGGTTCTCGAGCAGCACGACCTGGCCGGGGCGCAGTGCGCCGGGGGCGCAGGCGGCCTCGACGGCGGGCCCGACGCAGTCGTCGAGGAACTTCACGGGCTGGCCCAGCAGCTTGGTGAGCTCGAGGGCGACGGGCTTGAGCGAAAACTTGGCGATCTTCTGGCCGTCGGGCCGGCCGAGGTGGCTCATCAGCACGACCGCGGCACCCTTTTCCAGGGCGTACTTGATCGTGGGCAACGCGGCGACGATGCGCTGGTTGTTGGTGATGGCGCCGGTGGCCTTGTCCTGCGGCACGTTGAAGTCGACGCGCATGAGCACGCGTTTGCCGACGAGGTTCAGGTCGCGGATGGTCTTGAATTTAGGCATGGCAAAAAAATAACCGCGAAGTTCGCGAAGCCTCGCGAAGAAGTCTGGTGCTTCGCGTGTCTTCGCGCCCTTCGCGGTTGATCGGTTGAGGGTTGTTACAGGGCGGCGGCGACCCGTTGGGTCAGTTCGACGACGCGGTTGCTGTAGCCCCACTCGTTGTCGTACCAGCTCACCAGCTTGAAGAACTTGCTGTTGAGCTCGATGCCGGAGCCGGCGTCGAAGATCGACGAGGCCTTGCAGTGGATGAAGTCCGTGGAGACGACTTCATCGGTCGTGTACTCGAGGACGCCCTTCAGGTAGGTCTCGCTGGCCTTCTTCATCGCCGCGCAGATCTCCTTGTAGGAGGTCTCCTTGGTGGTGCGGACGGTGAGGTCGACGACCGAGACGGTCGGGGTCGGGACGCGGAAGGACATGCCGGTGAGCTTGCCCTTCACCTCGGGGC
>CAZGJB010000058.1:0-13993 GCA_964526145.1 uncultured Opitutaceae bacterium | reverse complement strand
CCTGATCGACAAGTTCCTCGAGGATGCGATCGAGCTCGACGTCGACTGCATCAGCGACGGCGAGACCGCCGTCATCGGCGGCATGCTCGAGCACATCGAGTACGCCGGCGTGCACTCGGGCGACGCCGCCATGGTCATGCCGCCGCACACCCTGTCGCCGGCCATGCTCAACACCGTGCGCACCGCGACCTACGCCCTCGCGAAGGCGCTGCATGTCGTCGGCCTGATGAACGTGCAGTTCGCCATCAAGGACAACCAGCTCTACATCCTCGAGGTCAACCCGCGCGCCTCCCGCACCGTTCCCTTCGTCGCCAAGGCCATCGGCGTCCCTCTCGCCAAGCTCGCCGCCAAGGTCATGACCGGCGCCAAGCTCAAGGACCTCGGCTTCACCCGCGAGCTCACGCCGAAGCACTGGTGCGTCAAGGAGGCCGTCTTCCCCTTCGTGCGCTTCCCCGGCGCCATGATCACGCTCAGCCCCGAGATGCGCTCCACCGGCGAGGTCATGGGCATCGACGCCGACCTCGGCATCGCCTTCGCCAAGGCCCAGGCCGCCGCCAAGCCCGGCCTCCCGGTCAGCGGCAACTGCTTCCTCTCGGTCAAGAACGCCGACAAGCCCCGCGCCGTGGACCTCGCCCGTCAGCTCGTCGCCCTCGGCTTCGCCATCTTCTCGACCAGCGGCACGGCCAAGGTCCTCGGCGAGAACGGCGTGCCGGTGACCCGCCTTGCCAAGCTCGACGAGGGCCGCCCGACCGCGGTTGACATGATCAAGAACGGCCAGATCCACATGATCATCAACACGCCCGACGGCATGATCCCGCGGCGCGACGAAAATCAGATCCGCGCCGTCGCCCTCGCCCACAGCGTGTGCATCATGACCACGATCACCGGCGCCTACGCCGCCCTCAACGGCATCAAGGCCCTCCAGCGCGAGCGCGTCGGCGTCCGCGCCATCCAGCAGTACCGCGGCAACGTCAACCGGCTGTAGGCCGGCCGCTTGGCAAATCGCCGTTTTGGGGCATCGTTTGGTCCCATGCGCGCGATCCGTTTTCACGAAACCGGCGGGCCGGAAAAACTTCATTTCGAGACCCTGCCTGATCCCGTGCCCGGCGACGGTCAACTGGCCCTTCGCGTCGAGGCGGTCGGCGTCAACTTCATCGACACCTATCACCGTCGCGGCCTGTACCCGGTCCCGCTCCCGCGCGTCCTCGGCAGCGAGGTGGCCGGCACCGTCTCCGCCGTCGGCCCCGGGGTGAAGGCATACAAGCCCGGCGATCGCGTCGTCACCTGGCGCGCCCTGGGCGGTTACGCCGAGCAGACCCTCGTGCCGGCCGATCAGGCGGTGCTCGTGCCGGATGGCATCGCGACCGACGTCGCGGCCGCCGCCTTCGTCCAGGGCCTCACGGCGCATTGCCTCGCCGTCGATGTCTTCCCGCTGCGCTCGGGGCACACCGCACTCGTCCATGCCGCCGCCGGCGGGGTGGGGCTCCTGCTCGTGCAGATCGCCAAGCAGCGCGGCGCCCGCGTGCTCGCCACGGTCGGCAGCGACGCCAAGGCCTCTCTGGCCCGCGCCGCCGGCGCCGACGCCGTGTGCGTTTACACCCGCGAGAATTTCGCGACCGCCGCCCGCACCTTCACGGAAGGGCGCGGGGTGGACGTGGTTTACGATGGCGTCGGGGCCGCGACCTTCGAGGGCACGCTCGACAGCCTGCGGCCCCGCGGAATGTTCGTTTCCTACGGCAATGCCAGCGGCGCCGTGCCGCCGTTCTCGCCGCTCGTCCTGATGCAGAAGGGTTCGCTGTTCTTCACCCGGCCAACCGTGGCCGACTACACGGCGACGCCGGCGGAACTCCAGACCCGGGCGGCGGAGCTTTTCGCCTGGGTCCGCGCCGGCACCTTGCGCGTCACCATCGGCGCCATCTTCCCGCTCGCCGCCGCCGCCGAGGCGCACCGCGCCCTCGAGGGCCGGCAGACGACGGGCAAGATTCTCCTGCGGCCGTAGGCCAACCCGGTGCTTGCCTGCGTCGGGCCGGCTCCTCCTTAATCGCCGCCCTATGTCCACGCCCACCACCCTCGTCGCCCTCCTGCATGGTCCCGATCAACCCGGCCTCGTGGCCAAGGTTGCCGGTTGGATCTTTGCCCGCGGCGGCAACATCCTCCATGCCGACCAGCATCGCGACATGGAGGCGGGCGTGTTCTTCCAGCGCGTCGAGTGGATCTCCGCAGCCCCGACCGGGCAGGTGGAGCGCGAGCGCGCCGAGTTCTCCGCCTTTGCCGCCTCGCTCGGCATGCAGGCCCGCGTGTCCGACATGAGCCAGCGCCTGCGCGTCGTCGTCATGGTCTCGAAGGCCGATCACTGCTTCCACGACCTCGCGCTCCGCTGGCGCGCGGGCGAGTTCGCCGGCGACCTCGTCGCCGCCGTCTCCAACCACCCCGACATGGCCGGCGTCGCCCAGGGTTACGGCCTGCCGTACCATGTCGTGCCCGTGACCGCCGACACCAAGGCCGCCGCCGAGGCGAACCAACTCGCGCTGTTCAACGAATACCGGGCCGACCTCGTCATCCTCGCCCGCTACATGCAGGTGCTCTCGGCCGGGTTCCTCGACTCGATCGGCCGCCCGGTGATCAACATCCATCACTCCTTCCTCCCCGCCTTCGCCGGTGGCCGGCCCTACCATCAGGCCCACGCCCGTGGCGTGAAGCTCATCGGTGCCACGGCCCACTACGCCACGCGCGACCTCGACGAGGGCCCGATCATCCACCAGGACGTCGGCCGGGTGACTCACCGCCACGGCGTCGAGGACCTCATCCGCATGGGCCGCGACCTCGAGAAGCGCGTGCTGGCCCAGGCCGTCCGCTGGCACCTCGACCACCGCGTGCTCGCCTACGGCAACAAGACCGTCGTCTTCGACTGAGCGGTCCAACTCCTGCCTTTACGCAGGAGAGGCGATCTGTTTCGTTGCCCCTTCCAAAAAACGATCCACGCATGAGCACGCCCGAACCCACTCCCGCGCCCGCCGACAGCACCCCCGCCGTCACCACGGACAAATACGCTTTCGACGAGACGACCCTGCACCGCCTCTGGCGCCAGTACGGGCAATTGCTGATGCTGGTCTGCGCCGCCGTGCTGCTGGCCATCCTCGCAAAGGGCGGCTGGGATTTTTACGCCGCACAAAAGGAGGAGTCAGTCCGCAAGGCGTACGCCGCCGCGACGACTTCCGACAAGCTCAAGGCGTTTGCCGAGGCCCACTCGGGCCACGTGCTCGTTGGCATCGCCCGATTGCGTCTCGCCGATGAGGCCTATGCCGCCGGCAAGGGCGCCGAGGCCGTCGCCGCCTACGAGGCCGCCGTCCCGGCCCTGCAGGACAGCGTCCTCGCGGCGCGGGCGCGACTCGGGGTCGCGATGGCGCGCATCCAGGCCGGCCGCGCCGCGGACGGCGAGACCGCCCTCCGCGAACTCGCCGGCCAGGCCGACCTGGCCAAGGCCACGCGCGCCGAGGCCGGCTATCACCTTGCCACGCTGGCCTATGCGGGCGGCCGCACCGACGACGTGCTCAAGTATTGCGATCAGGTCATGGAGATCGACGCCGGCAGCGCCTGGGCGCAGCGGGCCCAGATGCTCCGCCTACAGGCCACTGTCGCCAGCACGCAGGGCCGGACGCTTCCCGCGCCCGCGCAGCTTCCGGCCGCTCCCGCGACCGCGGAGCCTGCGATCAAGCTGAACCTGCCGACCGGCAAGTAGTTTCTCGCGGTGACCCGCGAATGCGACGAGGCCCGCCATTTCGGCGGGCCTTTTCATTTTCCAGCCTTCAGTCGCGGCGCCGCCGGCGGATGATCGCTCCCGCCAGCGCGACCAGTCCCGCCATGGCAGCCCACGTGGCGGGCTCCGGCACGGCGCTTGCCGTTCCGGCGATTGCGACGTCGTAGCCCGAGAGCGAGCGAAACCGGAACGTCGAGGTGCCGGCGGTGTCGCGCCAGCCGTAGAGCCGGAATTCGGTTGTCGTCGTCAATCCCTGGAGGTCGGACTCGCCGCTCAACGTCACGGTCTGCAGCGGCGCGGCCGGGGTGCCGAATGCGTACGTGTGGAGCGCGTCGTCCGCGGTGAATCCCGTGGCGCTGCTCAGCAGGGCGCCGTGGAAATCGGCCACCGCCGTGGAAACGGAAGTCTGCATCGAGAGGGACGTGAGGTTGAGCGTGTGGCCCGACGTCGGCGTGAAGGCGATGCTCAGGTACTGGTTCGCCGCGATGGCCTCGGCGAGCGAGGTGGAGGTGAAGCCGGAGGCGCCGAACGTATCGGTTGCTGTCGAAGCGGTCACACCGCTCCCGAGCGACACCTGCCCCGAGGCCAGCCCGGAGGCCAGGGTGGTCGCCGCCAACGGGTTGGACGCGCCGGCGTTTGAGCCGCTGAGCTCCCAGGCGACGATTTGGGCCTGGGCCCGCGGGCACAGGGCGAATGAAAACGACAAAAACAGGCTGGCGGCCAATGCTTTCATAGGTGGGGTCGGGGTGATGATTGCGACGGGCCATGGAGGCAGATCATCGCTAGCCGATTGGCGAACGTATTCTTTGACATGGACATACGCAGGCAGGCGTAATCGTGAAGGCGACCGTGCGCGTTGTGCGTTTTGTTCAACAGCGGGCCGCCTTCAGCCCCCGCCAAGCCATCGCTGCAATCCTTCGCGGGCCCGATGACGCCATGCCGGCGCTCCTTCCGGGCCGATCAAATGGTCGGGGCGACAGGATTCGAACCTGCGACCTCCTGGTCCCAAACGAACCACAGCTGGTGCAACCCTGCCACGCGGATGCCGTCTACCCTCTAGGGACGTTTCACGGAATTTCGATTTTACGCCCTATTTCCCGCGAAATTCCAATGTTGTCGACACCACGTCGACACCAGTGGCGATGCAGGGTTTTCCATGTTAGGTCTAGTCCTTGGCGGCAGCTGGCGATCTCACTGTCGGAAGCTAAGTATTCCGGACGAGGGTTGCGTCCGATAGCAGAAACAAAGGGCTGCCTTAGGCGCATAGTGTTAAAACTACACTTTGAGATTGACAGTTAGTGTAAAAATTACACTTAGAAGCTAATCAATGACGATGGATTTCACCTACAAACATCCTCACCCCGCGGTTACGGTGGACGGCGTTGTATTCGGCTTCGATGATGCCGACCTAAAGCTTTTGCTCGTTCGCCGAAAGATCCATCCGTTCAAGGGGGAGTGGGCGCTTCCAGGTGGATTTGTAAGGATCAACGAAAGTCTTGAAGAGGCCGCGCGCCGCGAGCTCGCAGGTGAAACCAGCATCGGTGACTTATTCCTTGAGCAATTGTTCACTTTTGGGGCACCAAAACGAGACCCACGTGAACGGGTGATTAGTGTCGCATACTACGCCCTGGTGAAACTCACCGAATACAGCGTGAAAGCCGCATCTGATGCGGAAGCGGTCGCTTGGTTCCCCGTGGCAGAATTGCCGAAACTAGCTTTTGATCACGAGGACATCGTCGACATCGGTTTAAAACGCTTAAAGGCTAAGGTCCGTTATGAGCCTATCGGCTTTGAGCTTCTGCCAGAGAAATTCACGCTCGGTGAATTGCAGCGGCTTTACGAGACGGTGCTGGAGCGGGCGCTGGATAAGCGCAATTTTCGCAAGCGAATCCTCGGCATGGAATTCCTCGAACCGCTCGATGAATATCAGCAGGATGTAGCGCATCGCGCTGCTCAGTATTACCGCTTTAACCGGCAACGCTACGAACTCCTCAAGAAGCGCGGTTTCAACTTCGAGCTTTGATCCTGATACAAACCTAACCCTCAACCGCCAAATACCATGCTGGGCTTCCGCTTCATCAAGGTCCAACCGACCACCTACCTTCTCCAATACCGCCGCGGGCAGATCGTGCGCGAGGGCGCCGGTCTGTCGTTCTTTTACTATGGGGTCACCTCGTCGTTGGTTGCCGTCCCGACCGCCAGCACGGAGGAAGCCTTCATCTTTGAGGAGACAACGGCGGACTATCAAAAAGTAACCATCCAAGGTCAGGTTACCTACCGAGTGGCTGATCCAAAGAAGCTGGCGGCATTGATGAACTTCACATTAGCCCCAAACGGTCAGGACTACGCTACCGATGATCCGCAAAAACTGCCCCAGCGTCTGATCAATATCGTCAATGTCCATGCGCGGACGGAAATCCAGAGCTTGCCGTTGCGTCAGGCGGTCAAGGCTTCAGACGCATTAGTTGCGGCTCTGCGGCCAAAACTTACTGGTGCGCCCGAGGTTGCTGCACTGGGCTTGGAGATTTTGGGATTCTCGATCTTGGCGATTAAACCTACCCCAGAGACGGCCAAAGCCCTAGAAGCCGAGGCCCGCGAGCAACTGCTTAAAGAAGCCGATGAAGCCATCTACCGGCGTCGTAACGCCGCGGTTGAGAATGAGCGCGCCATCAAGGAGAACGAGCTAAACACAGAAAACGCGGTTGAGCTCAAGAAGCGTCAGATCCGTGAGACGAAAATGGATGCTGATCGGTCGGTTCAAGAAAAGCAGAGGCTCCTTCAGGAAGCTGAAATGGCCACGCAAGTGGTCCTGGAGCAGAAGAAGAAAGAGCTCGTCGAACTCACTTCTCAGAATACTCGGGCCGAAGCTGACGCTCGTGCCTACGGAATCGAAGCTACGATGAAGGCCATGGGGGCTGCCGACCCCAAGGTGCTGCAAGCTCTCGCAAATGCTGGGATGAATCCGGAGCAACTCATTGCGGTCGCCTTCCAAGAAATGGCGGGGCGGGCAGACAAGATCGGACAGCTTAACATCTCTCCTGACTTGCTGCGTGAGTTGATGGTTAAGCGAGAGGTCTGAAATGCAGAGGTTGACCGAAAACAAGATTGTTCTCGTGACACGGGAAACGCGCCTTGAAGAACTCAAGGCGCGCTTCAACACGGTCAACCAGGCCCGATTCTATGTAGAGCAGCTCGGCGGCGCATTTTCCGATTACGAGCAGGAGGATTCAGTCTACCAGCGTTCTGTGCAGCAGACTCAAGAGGTTATCGGAATGATGGGCCGATTGCAGGTCGTTCATCGCCGCTTCCTACCCAATTTCGTTTTTGGGAAGGACGACATTGTCGTGGCGGTCGGGCAGGACGGGTTGGTGGCAAACACCCTCAAATACCTCGATGGACAGCCATTGATCGGGGTGAATCCTGAGCCGGCGCGATATGATGGTCTTCTTCTGCCGTTCCAGGCCGGCGAACTAAAGAAGGTTATTCCGGAGGTTTTCCGGCGAAAGCGCCCGATGAGGTCTGTTACAATGGCGAAGGCTTCGCTCAACAACGGGCAAACCATCTACGCAGTTAACGACCTCTTCATAGGTCCCAAAACCCATGGATCGGCGCGCTATTCCATTAAGCTCGGTGACCGGCAAGAGCAGCACTCCTCCAGCGGGGTCATAGTTTCTACCGGTCTTGGTTCAACAGGATGGTTCACTAGCCTCATCACTGGTGCCACCGCTGTGGCTGCTGCATTTCGCGCTCCGCAGGACCGCAAGAAGGGGCCGCCAGCAAAGGTAACACCACGCTTTGATTGGGATGCGCAGCACCTGTTCTTTACGGTGAGGGAGCCGTTCCCCAGTAAGACCTCCAATGCTTCGCTGGTATTTGGCAAGATAACCACCGACTTCCCTTTGCGGATCGAATCGCAAATGTCCGAGCGAGGGGTTATCTTCAGTGACGGCATCGAAGCTGATTTTCTCGATTTTAACTCCGGCAGTCAGGCTGAGATTGGGATCGCAGATAAGATCGGATGCCTCGTGGTCTGACGAGAACTAGAGCTAAGATCGAAAATGTCCTCGCCGAGCGTGCCCATGGGACTCTCGCCTCGCTGACGCCTAACGCAGATTTCCGCCACAGTGTGAAAGGCGCTGAAGTGCGGAGGATACGTCATCTGCATGGATGGTTCTTCCTGGCAGGAGCTTCAGTCCTGCGCGCACTCGGAATCGCCAAAATGTCGTAGAGGAACACCCAATGCTTTTGGCGGCATTACGAAGGGTTAGGAGCTTGTCGCGGTAAGTGATAATGTCTTCGAGGGATCGGACCACGGTTGTGCCGGCCATGCGACGCTCTGCTTCAAATCCTGCCACGACCAACGACAGCGATACCTTTCGGCCAGGTAGCGTCGCAATTCTGTGCTTGCGACGAAACCTAAAGAACGAAGTTCGCGAAAGACCGAAGAGCTCCGCAGCGCGCCCCAGCTTGACAATTGTTTCTAGGAAATCGGAAAGATCCGATTGCCCACCAGAAATTTCGGAGGTGCTGGGAAGTGTGTTCTCGATGGACGAGGACAGGTCGGTGGTTCCTTCTGGCGCGTCGGCAACGACGTCATTGGTTGGACGTCTTGAGGTTGGGCTCTTTTTCATGCGTGCCGAGATTCTGGCACGCATCAAAGCCCTTCATTCCTCCTTCTTCATGCACACAGCCTTTACCTGCTAGAAACGGAAATTATTGCTAAACTCCTAACAGTTTCCCGACCGGGACCCGGAGTGCCAGCGCCAAGGCAGTCAACTCGTAATCCATCACGTATCTTTGGCCTGTCTCAAGACGCGCGATCGCGCTGCGGTCCATCCGAACGCCCTTCACCGCTAGACGAGCGCTCAAGTCATTCTGAGAGCAGGGTGGGCGCATCGACAGTCGGATTGCTCTCACTCTTGGGCCTACGATATTTTTCACAGTCATTCCTGATGCAATGCGTGTGGATTTCACACATTGACACTAAACGAAAAACAACCCTTAAGTGTGTGCATGAAGCACAACAAAGAAGAATTCCCACGCCTCAAGGCTTCGCTAGATTGGGTAAAGAAAAACAGGCGATGTCTTGTATCTGAAGTGCCACCGAGTCTTGCCGCGGCTTGGCTTAGCTCGGAAGCCTTGGGTCTGCTTGTGTTCCTCGAAAACTGGCTCGCAGGACGGGACCTGAAATCTGAGACGTCGGCTCGCGAACTGGGAAAGGAACTCTACCACTTTGTCGACTCTCTGCCTGTTGAGGCGCAGGAGAAATTTTTTTGGTGGAAGGCGCGGCTTGCTCGCTTCCTTGTCGAGCATGCAGGGGGCAAGCGCGTTGAGGAACTCGAACTATGGAACTTTTCCGCCGAGAGCCCAGACTGCTACGTGACCAGAGTAAGCAAGCAGTCACGAGTGCGGGACGACCATTGATGTCGACAGCGCGTGCATCAATCGGGAAGGCGAAGCACCTTGCGCTTCACGATTCTCCCATACTTGCGTAGCGGCGAAAGGAAGTGACGAGACGTAATCCCATACACCCGCAGGAAGGCGGCGAACTCGTAATCGAGGAGGTGGCGCCTGCCGGTTTCAATTCTTGCGACCACGGTCTGGCTAAGAAGCACGCCATGGCGTTTTAGGCGGCGCGATACCTCCGCTTGCGACGGGATTGGGGCAATACGCCCCCTGAAATCGCTGAGGCGGAACCCATACATGTTCTTGTCGCCGGACGGATCCGCGATGCCCTCAATCCAGGTCTTTTTCATGAGAGGGAACTATCTCATCGATGCGAATAAATCCAGCATTTCATAGGCAAAAAGCGTGTGCATGAAGAAGAATTATCAGAGGCGGAACGTGGCGCTAAGGTCCTCATACAAACCTCATGAACACAAAAATCACACTGCCACCCGCCAAACTGGCGCGTATCGCCGCCCAAACCGGTATCTCGCTTCCCTCACTCTTGAGAAACACGCTAGCGGCGCGCCGAAGCCTGACGCCCCTGCCTTCGCTCACTGTTTGTTGCACGCAGTCAGCGGATCAGAAACTTCCGCACTGCAATGTGGAACAGGAGGCTGCCAAATGAGAATTCGGATCAAAGTTAGCAGGCGGCAGCAAAAGCGCCTTCATTGGATGGTGACCTG
The DNA here is from genome assembly GCA_964526145.1 of uncultured Opitutaceae bacterium. GTDB lineage: Bacteria > Verrucomicrobiota > Verrucomicrobiia > Opitutales > Opitutaceae > UBA2377. The sequence goes on along the minus strand of CAZGJB010000058.1, from coordinate 4,105 downwards.
CTTCGAGGACCGAAAGGTCGTCAGGGTGTTCCTCACGACCAAAGCAAAGGCGATGGGAGTGGCGAAGAAGATAAAGGCGGCCGCAACGGCGAGCGCACTCGCATCTGCACTCCGGGCTGGGATTGGGGGTGCCAAATGAAAGTCAGCGTCAAGGACCTCAGAAACCAGGGGCGACGCAGGACCAGCCCTTGGATGGTAATCTATTACCAGGACCGAAAGCCGGTGAGACAGTTCTTTGCGACAAGAGAGGAGGCCGAGTCCATGGCAAGGGACCTCAGGCAAGTTGCAGCCACAGGCGCATCGCCTTCGGACTTCGTCGAGGCAAAACGGATCACTGCTGGAACGGGATACTCGATGGCGCAAATGGCCACCTTTGCAGTCGAATACTTAAGGATCTCGAAGGCAGAAAAGTCCTCGCCAACGGCAACTTTCTCGGAGGGGGCGAAGCTGTATCTGGACCGTGCGATCACAAAAAACAGGCGCCCAGCTACGATTAAGGGATATAAAGCAAACCTAGTTGTTTTGAACAGGACTTTTGGAAGTCGAGTGGCCTCAACCATCACAGAATCAGAGGTCCGCAACTATGTTGACAGCATGCGGAGTCATAAGGGAGTGGTCGGCGCAGCATCTCCCTATTCGAGGCGAGGAGCATTGAGGTTTATAAAGGGTGTGATGAGGATTCTGGGGACCGAAAACCCCTTGCCTGGTATCCCAATGCCAGAATCAGGCGATCATGAGGTGCGGTATTTCACGGTCGCTCAGGTGCAAGCAATGTTTCAATGCACTAGGCCGTCAGAGCGAGGGGCGCTTGCGTTGCTTGTTTTTGCCGCTTTGCGCCCAACGCTAGTCGAGCGGCTTTCTCCGGCTAGCGTCGACAGTCAACGGCGGACGCTACACATCTCGCACAATATCGCTAAGGATCGCCGCTCGCATGTGCTTGAAACTGAGGGGAAGCGCCCAGGAGGACACTGGATGACCGGGTTGCCAAAGGTTCTTTGGAAATGGCTGGAAAAATACCCATTCCAACCGGTGAAGTGGGCACCTTTTCAGAAGCGACTCAGGAAGGCACTAAAGGGCTTTTGGATCCACGATGGCACGCGACACACAGGAGCGACCTACTATTCTTCTTTGTATGGTGAAAAGGCGGCATCAGATTTGCTGACCCATGAAAGCCCGATGATGGCTGTAAAGCATTACATCGGGATCGCTTACCGTGAGGATGCCATGAAGTTTTATGCCATCACTCCTGACGCGGTGAAATCTAGCGGTTATAAAAAGGTTGGGATGTCACCCGAGTGGCCCCCTAACGCAGAGCTTGCCCGAATGCTGAGAGAGAAGCCTGCGACCGTAGTTGCGCAGCAACTGGGGTGCAGTGGTAATGCCATCACAAAGCACTGCCGGCGTCGTAGCATTCCAAAGTATGGGAGGGGTGATTGGGTGAAAATTCGGTATGGTCACGCAGGTGATGTCGAGAATGTGGCCTAAAGGCCATCGGGGTGTTGGTTCGCCGCACCCATTGGGGTGCCCTGCGCATCATTAGTCCCCGAGCGGCAAACCCTACTGTGGCGCGTGCAACGTTCCGTTGGGTCGTGCTGTCATTTGCACAGTAACTGACCGGGCATGGAATCGGGGTGGACTGAGTCCATTTGCCACCCACAAAAACCACCCCGTGAAGAAGGCAGCACGCATGCAGGCCATGCTGGCAGGTGCGCACGCCCCCCTTAGTGTGGGAATTCTGCTAGGATCCCGCGCTGGGGGTCAGGGCGGCGAACTCCGGGTAAAGTGTTTGCCCCTGCCGCTGATCGAGCACGACCCATCGATGTGGTGTTGACGTGGTGTCGACGTAACGCGCTTTGCGTGGGCTCCTGGGGGCCAAGTAATCAACGGTCAATTATCCCGATCATATCCGTATGGTTTCTATATATTTTACGATGTTTCGTGTTCGATTACCTTGTTTCATTTCGTTGCAGATTTCTTCAACAAAGTCGTCCCCGAGCAATCGAGCATGATGAGCGAATATGAAATCCAGTGAAACTTTCACAGGGGAATAAACCGAAGAGTCTAGTTCGGGAAGGAAAGTAGAGGAGTTTAATTCAGAGTGGGCCGACACCTCAAATTAGCCTCTGGTGTCGATAGGTGGCGACAGTAACCGGAGGCATGGCCAGTCGTCGGGTAGGGCGTTATGGTTGTCCCAAGTGGGGGTGAGTTCGCATACCGTCAACGCCTCACTCCGAATGCATCCAGCTAACTCGGGCGCGGTTTGTGAATGACCTCATCCCGCTGATCCGCTCCCCTTTACTGGACAGTTCCCAGCGTTAGTTTTCCCGGGTTGGACGTAGGTTTTGGTGGTGACCTCATGGCTCGCTCGGCGAAGGCTGCCGGAGGCAGCCAGCCGAGCGAGCCATGAGGTCGGAGAGTGTTATAATCTTGGCGCCAAGCTTCAAGCTTTTGCCGGGCATCGTCGAGATGGAAGAACAGGCTCGCATTGAGGCACTCGTCGCGCAGCCGGCCGTTGAAGGCTTCGATGAAGCCGTTCTCACACGGCTTGCCAGGGCGGATGAAGTCCAGCTTCACCCCGCACTGGTAAGCCCAAGCGTCGATGGCTCGGCTGCAAAACTCCGCGCCGTTGTCCACGGTGATCGACTGCGGGAGGCCGCGGCTGGCTGCCAACCGCTCCAGACATCCCACCACCTTTAATCCCGTCAGCGACACGTCGGCCCAGAGCAACGGACACTCCCGGGTAAACTGATCGATGATGGTCAGCACCCGAAAGTAGATCCCGTTCTCGAAGCGTTCGGACATGAAGTCCATCGACCAGCGCTGGTTGGCGGCCGTCGCCGCCGCCAGCGGCACCCGGGTTTGCGCCGCCCGTTTCTTGCGCTGCTTGGTGCGCACGTAGAGGTTTTCCTGCCGGTAGAGCCGGTAGACGAGCTTCTTGCCCACCCGCCAGCCTTCCCGCTGGAGCAGGATCGTCAGGCGGCGGTAACCGTAACGCACCCGCGTGTAGGCCAGTTCCTTCAATCGCGACAACACTGCCCGGCGGTCCTTCACCACCGGGTTATACCAGTAGCTCGATGCGCCCAAGAGCATCAGCCGGCACGCTCGGATGTTGCTGACGGCGAAGCTCGCCTTCAGCCAATCGACGATCGGACGCTTGCGCGACGGCCTCAGACTTTTTTTGCCAGCACCTCCTGGAGCATCCGCTTGTCGAGGCTCAGATCCGCGACCAAGCGTTTGAGGGAACTGTTCTCGTCGCGGAGTTGCCGCAACTCGCGCAGCTCACTGACGCCGAGACCGCCGTATTGCCGCTTCCAGCGAAAATACGTCTGCTCGGCCACACCGAGCTGACGGCACACATCACCGATCTTGGCGCCGCCTTCCACAGAACGCAGCGCATAGATGATCTGCTCTTCGGAACACTTTTTACGAGGCATGGGGATGGGATTTTGAGGTTTACCCACCCGGAAATCCTAACTCAAGGCCTGTCCAGAATCAGGGGAGAGGATCACCGCAGATCCGTCGCTGCATCATTTGCCTCGATGACCTCTTTTGCTGCGCGAACGATCGACGCAGGCTCCATGGTATGCCACCAAGGGCACAATGTGCCTGTAAATTTTAGCCACCGAACGGTAGGTGTGCCAATGTCACAGCCGGACAAAGCCATCCATTGTGCGTGCTAAAATGGTCGACTATGCCCTTAAGCCAGCACTCCCATAGCCGCTTGCCCAAGCATCAGAAAGGGACTCGGCGTCCTCGCATCGCGCACGATCCACTCGCAGACCTCCGCGCTGCGGCGCTCAAGTCCGGGGATTTCGCAGGCTACTTGCTCTATTTCCCCTCGCACCGGCGCCTTGAGCCTTACCTCGCTTTGATTCCCCAGCTGTCTGACGACCAGTATTGGGCATTGTTACGAGACGTCTGGTTGTCCATCGAAGTCGTCGAATCCCATCGCGAGCTCTGGCTTGATTTGCTTACGGCGAAGAGGCCGGGACGCGAGGCGTTGATGAGTCCAGGAGAGCACAGGGCCCTTGCGGACTTGCCAGACGAAGTTGTCACCGGCCAGGTTAAAACCAGCCACTGCGGGCCGGGTCAAAACCAGCCACCC
>CAZGJB010000057.1:2579-14380 GCA_964526145.1 uncultured Opitutaceae bacterium | reverse complement strand
CACCGAGGCTTTCTTCGCCGCGCAAACCCGCGCACCTTTCGCCGCCGTCGTCGCCGCGCCGCACATGGCGTACTGGGAGGTCCAGACCGCGCTGCCGCTCATCGTACCGCCGCCGTTTCCGGAATTCGGCGTGATCTTTCGCCCGCTCGACAATCCGGCCGCCGACGCCTTCGTCAAACAGTCCCGCGAACGCTTCGGCATGCGCCTGCTCTCGCGCAAGCAGGGCTTCCAGGAGGCGCTGAAGGTCCTCCGCCGCCAGGGCATCGCCGCCGTGCTGTTCGACCAGAATGCCGGCCTGCAAGGGGCCCTGACGCTGCTCTTCGACCGCGTGTGCTCGACCAGCGAGCTGCCGGGGTTGATGGCCGAGAAATTCGGTGCCCAAGTCTGGACCCTGCATGCGCGCCGGCTGGGGTTCTGGCGCGTCGAACTGGAAATGGAACGCGTCGAGTGCGTGCCCTCGGTCGCAGGCGTGACGCTCGGGCTCAACCGCTGGCTGGAGCGGGCGCTGACCGCCGACGACAACCGTTGTGCCTCTTGGCTTTGGGTCCATGATCGCTGGCGCAATCAGGACATGCCGCACCTGCGTTACCGGCTCGAGGCCAAGCGCAATCTTCTGGTCGACGAGGTCGCCGTCCGGCCAACGGCAGCACTGCCGCGGCGCACCCGCGTCTTTGTGCGCCTGCCGAACTGGCTCGGCGACGTGGTCATGGTTGTACCCCTCCTGCGCGCGCTGCGGGCCTCACGGCCCGACGCCGCCATCACCGTGATCGCCAAGGGCGCATTCCTGCCCCTGCTCCGCACCTGGAACCTGGCCGACGATTACGTCGCGTTGCCAGCGCGCGGCCTGGGCGGCCTCCGGTTCTTCTACGGTCTGCGCCGGAAGTATCCCGACAACTACCTGCTCTTCACGAACTCGTTCCGCGGCGACCTCGAGGCCTGGCTCACGCGCTGCCGGCAACGCTTCGGCCTCGTGCGCCCGGGCAGGCCCCGCCCGCTGCTCAGCCACGCCTTTCGCCTCCCGGCCGACACCGACCTCCGGCAGCAGCACCAGATGGAAACCTGGACGGCATTTCTGCGGCACTTCGGCCTGCAAGGCGACCCCGTGACGCTACCGCTCGGCCTGCCGCGGACCAAGCGCCTGCCCGTGCTCGGCCTCATTGCCGGTTCGGAGAACAATCCCGAAAAGCGCTGGCCGGTCAGCCATTGGCGCGAGCTGATTTCCGCCCTGCCGCCGCACGTGCCGGTCGTCCTGTTCGGCACCGCGAACGACCTTCCCATCACCACCGCGATCGCCGCGGGTCTCGGTTCGCGGGTGGAGAATCTCGCCGGCCGGACCGATCTCGAGACCTACTGCCAGCGCCTCGCCTCCTGTCGCCTCCTGGTGACCAACGACACCGGCGGCATGCATCTCGCCAATGCCCTCGGTGTGCCGCTCATCGCGGTGTTCGGCCCCACCAATCCGGTGCGCACGCGGCCGGTGTTCAGCGCGCCCGTGACCATCCTGCAGCCTCCGGGCTGTCCGCCCACCGGCGGCGGCAACCTTGCCGATCTCCCCGTCACGCAGGTCGTCGCCGCGCTGCACGAGCAGGCGCCCGACCTGTTCGCCGGAAAATAGCGTTGCCGGTTGGCGCCGCCGCACCCCTCCTTAGGTTTCCGCCGCATGCCGCTGCTCGCCGTCAACGACCTCCGCACCTGGTTTCACACCCGCAGTGGCGTCTTTCGTGCGGTCGACGGTGTCAGTTTCGCGGTCGATCGCGGCGAGACGCTCGGCATTGTCGGCGAATCGGGCTCCGGCAAATCCGTCACCTGCTATTCGCTGATGGGCCTCGTGCCCCAGCCCCCGGGTCGCATCGAAAGCGGGACCGCGATGTTCGACGGCATCGACCTGCTGCATTGCACGCCAGTCGAGGCGCGCGCCATCCGGGGCAAGCGCATCGCGATGATCTTCCAGGATCCGATGACCTCCTTGAATCCCTACCTGAGGATTTCCGAGCAGCTCATCGAACCCCTCCTGATCCACGAATCCATCAACCGCCGCGCGGCGCTTGACCGCGCGCTGGAGGCCCTGAATGCCGTCGGCATCAACGACGCGGCCAAGCGCATTCACTCCTATCCCCACGAGTTTTCGGGTGGCATGCGCCAGCGCGTGATGATCGCGATGGCGCTGATCACACGACCCGAGTTGCTGATTGCCGACGAGCCCACGACCGCCCTCGACGTGACCGTGCAGGCGCAGATCCTCGAGCTCATCAAGCGCCTCCAGCAGCAGTACGGCATGGCGGTGATCTTCATCACCCACGACCTGGGCGTGATCTCGGGCCTCTGCGACCGCGTGCAGGTCATGTATGCGGGGCGCATCGTCGAGACGGCGGACACCCGAGGCCTCTTTTACCAACCGCGCCACCCCTACACCCGCGCCCTGCAGCGCTCGATCCCCGCGATGCAGCCCAAGGGTGGCGAACTCTACACGATTCCCGGCATGCCTCCGGACCTGTCGAAGCCCCTGTCCGGCTGTGCGTTTGCCGACCGTTGCGAGCACGCGGCCGAACGCTGCCGGCGCGAAATCCCGCAACTTCACCCCTTGCTGCCCGGCCACGAGCAGGCCTGCCTCCGGGTGCAGGCCGGTGAGATCTGAGCGCATCGCCATGCCCGACCCGATCCTCCAGCTCAACGATGTCCGCACCCACTTCCCGGTGCACGAGGGCTTCCTGATCAAGCGCCGCACGGGCACGGTCAAGGCGGTGGATGGCGTGAGTCTGTCGCTGATGCCCGGAGAGGTCCTCGGGCTCGTCGGTGAATCGGGCTGCGGCAAGTCCACGCTTGCCCGCACGATCATGCAGCTCATCCCCGCAACGGGCGGCTCGGTCATCCTCGAGGGCCGCAATCTCACGGCCGGCAGCACCGAGGAGGTGCGGGCCGTCCGGCGCGATCTGCAGATGGTGTTCCAGGATCCGTTCGCGTCCCTGAATCCGCGCCTGACGGCCTTCGCCGCGATCGCCGAGCCGCTGGTGGTGCACCGGACCTGCCCGGCGGACCAAGTGACGCAGCGGGTCGCCGAACTGATGAGGCTGGTCGGACTGTCGCCGCGCTACATGCGGCGGTACCCGCATGAGTTCTCGGGTGGGCAGCGGCAGCGCATTGCCATCGCCCGCGCCCTGGCCCTGCAGCCCAAGGTCATCATCGCCGATGAACCGGTGTCGGCCCTCGATGTGTCGATCCAGGCGCAGATCCTGAACCTGCTTTCGCAGCTCACGCGCCAGATGCATCTGTCGCTGGTGTTCATCGCCCACGACCTGTCGGTGGTGAAACACATCTCCGATCGCGTGGCGGTGATGTACCTCGGCAAGATCGTCGAGCTCGGGCCGGCCGTCGAGGTGATCGAGCGTCCGCGCCATCCGTACACACGCGCCTTGGTGAGCGCGATCCCGACGCCCAACCCCGACGTCGAGCGCAGCCGCCAGCGCATCGTATTGCCCGGCGACCCGCCCTCCCCGCTCAATCCGCCGGCCGGGTGCGCGTTTCATCCGCGGTGTCCTCATGCCCAGGACAAGTGCAAGGTCGCGGTGCCGCCGCTGGAGCAGGTGGGCGACCGCGAGGTCGCCTGCGTTCGCATCAACGAGATCTGAGCGGCTTCATCAACCCGGTCTGCCGCAGCGCCTCGTAGGTCGCGATGCCGGCGGCGGTGCTGAGATTGAGCGAGCGCAGATTCGGATTGGCGTGGGGGATCGTGATGCGATGGGTGGCGCCGATCTCGTCGTGGAGCCACTCCGGAGCGCCCGAGCCCTCGTTGCCGAAGACCAGGCCGTCGCCATCGGCAAACTGCACATCCCAGTAGCTGCACGTACTCTTGGTGGTGAAGAGCCACAACCGCTTCGGGGCGTGCGGGCTGGCCTTGAAGGCGGCCCAGTCGGCGTGCTCGTGCACGTCGAGGGACATCCAATAGTCCATGCCCGCGCGCCGCAGGTTGCGGTCGTTGATCACGAATCCCAGCGGGTGGATGAGATGGAGCCGCGAGCCGGTCAGCGCGCACATGCGACCGACGTTGCCCGTGTTGGGGGCGATCTCGGGTTGGAACAGGACGACGTGCAGCATGGCCGCTCAGGCCAGCGTGAGCCCGGTGTTGTCGGCCAGCATGATGCGACCTTCGCAAGGCAGGTTGGCCGCCTTGAACGAGGCCTTCATGGCGACCAGCACGGTCTCCGCCTGCTCGGCGCGGGCGACGCATAGGACGCTCGACCCGCTTCCGCTCAACCACCCTGTCAGCGCCCCGGCCGTGATGCCGGCAGCGAGCGCCCCCTGCGCGCCGGGAATCTTGGCCAGGCGATAGGGTTCGTGCATGAAGTCGGCCACGGCATGGCGCAGCCGGTCGTAGTCACGGGTGGCAAAGACGGCCACCAAGTACGCCGCGCTGTTGATACTGCGAACGGCATCGAAATACGGCAGCTTGGAGGGCAGCACGCCGCGGGATTCCTTGGTCATGATCTCGATGACCGGCGAGGCGGCGATGAAGACGAGATCGGCGGGCACCTCGAACCGGATGGTGTCGATATAGGCGCCGTCAGCGGGATTGGTCCGCGGCACGCAGAAGCCGCCGAGAATGCTGGCGGTGGCGTTGTCAGGATGGCCCTCGAGCGCGGTGACGATCCGGACCAGGTGCTGACGATCGAGGCCCGTGCCGGCCAGGGCGTCGAGGCCCGCCACAATCCCGGCGCGCACGGTCACGCTGGAACCAAGGCCGCGGGCCGGCGGGACGTCACCGGCGATGCGGTACGTGAAGCCAAAGGGTGTGCGGTTGGCGGCCTGGAAGAACGCGCCGGCGGCCTCGTCCACCATGGCCTGCGCCCGGCCGTCCTCGGGCCGGGCCGGCTCGGCGGTGGCGCCGGCTCGCCGGGTCAGCGTGACGTGGTTGTAGAGATTGAACGCGAGGCCGAGCGTGTCGAAGCCGGCACCGCAGTTTGAGGTGCTGGCGGGGATGCGGACGGTGACGGTGTCCTGGGTGACGGGGCTCATCGGCGGTATTTGAGGGCTTTCTCCACCTCGCGGTCCACCACCTTGCGTTTGAGGGTCTCGCGCTTGTCGAAGAGCTTCTTGCCGGTGCAGAGGGCGACCTCGACCTTGAGGAGGGCGTCCTTGAAATACATCCGCAGTGGGACCAGGGCGCGGCCGCCGGCCTCGAGGGCCTGGGCGATCTTGCGGATCTGGTGCTTGTGCAGGAGCAGCTTGCGGGTCCGGCGGGCGTCGTGGTTGTAGCGATTGCCGAAGTCGTAGAGCTCGATGTGCGCGTTCACGAGCCACACCTCACCCTTTTCGACGCGGCCGAAGGCGTCGTTGATCTGGGCGCGGCCGGCGCGGATGGATTTGACCTCGGTGCCCTTGAGCGCGATGCCGGCCTCGAAGCGTTCGTCCACGAAGAAATCCCGGAGCGCCTTGGAATTGCGCACCTCGGTGAAGCGCTTGGGGTCGTTGGGCTTCGCGGCCATGGGAGATTGGTGCATGAAAAAGGCGGCTCCGGCAATCGCGGGGCCGCCTTTCGGCTAAATATAAGCGTGGGGTCAGCCCTGGGCGGTCTCGTAGCTGATCTTGCCTTCGATGACTTCGCGCAGCGCGGTGTCTTCCGGCGAGAGCTTCTCGAGGGACTCGACGAGGGGACGGTTGCCCCGGCGGAGCTGCTTGACGCGGCGGGAGACCACGTTGATCAGGACGTTCGGATCGGGCACGATCTTGAGGGCTTGTTTGATGTAATCGTCACGCATGGCGGCAATTGGCTGGTGTGAAATCGTTTATCGCTACGAGTGGATTCCCGGGGGTCAAGGGCTAATTTCCCGGCTTGCCCGGCCGTCCTGGCGGGAGGACCCTTGGGCATGTTGATCGCATGGACAACGGTCGCCACCCGGACCGAGGCCGACGCCCTCGCCGCGGGGGTCATTGGGGCCAATCTGGCGGCCTGCGTGCAGATCGAGGGCCCGATCACCGCCCACTACCGCTGGCAGGGCAAACCCGAACATGCGCAGGAATTCCGCCTCACCTTCAAGCTCCTGCCATCCCAACTGCTGGCCCTTGAAGCGCACGTCCTGCGGCATCACCCGTATGCGACGCCGGAATGGATCGTGGTCCGCGCCGAACATGTGGGAGAAAAATACTTGTCATGGGCGCAGGCGAACTCTAGCCCTCTGCCCCTTTAACGCGTCACCACCCTTTACTTAAATCGTCATGTCACAACACAAGAGCCTACAAGGTGCCTCCGGCATCGTCATTAAACGCAACGTCCTCAAGCGCTTCGAACGGGTCGACCTCCTCAAGAAGCGCGGCCAGTGGAAGGCCGGCGACCGCGTCCAGGGCCTCCGCAAGACCAAGCCCGACGTCTGAGTTTTTCCGCTCCCTTTGAGGCAGGCAGTCACGACTGCCTGCCTTTTTTTCATCCCCATGGCTGATTCCGCCCCCGCCCCCGCTCCCGTCCCGGCCGCTGCCGCCGCGCCCACGCGCAATCCGCTGAAGCGCCTTTACCACTGGGTGCTGCATTGGGCGGATACGCCCTACGGCGTCCCGGCGCTGGCCGCGATCTCCTTTGCCGAGTCATCCTTTTTCCCCATCCCGCCCGACGTCCTCCTGATCGCGCTGTGCATGGGCGCACCTCGCCGTTCGTTCCGCTTCGCGTTCTGGTGTTCGCTGTTCTCGGTGTTGGGCGGAATCGGCGGCTACTACATCGGTTACGCGGCCGAGCCGCTCGGGCGTTGGATCATCTTCGACCTGCTCCATTACGGAGCCGCCTGGGACAAGGTGGCTGAGTTGTACGGCCAGAACGCCTTTCTTTCGATTCTGACGGCGGCGTTCACCCCGGTTCCCTACAAGGTCTTCACCATCGCCGCGGGCGTGTTCCACGAGCAGGTCAGCCTCCTGACGCTCGTCAGCGCCTCGGTCATCGGTCGCTCCGGTCGCTTCTTCATGGTGGCGGCGTGCATCTTCTGGTTCGGCCCGCCGGTGAAGCGCCTGCTGGACAAGTACCTCGAGGTTTTCACCGTCATCTTCATGCTCCTGCTGGTCGGCGGCTTCGTGTTGATCAAGCTCGCGTTCTGAGCCGACGCCGCGACGCGGCCAGCAAAAAGGCCGGACCGAATATCGGTCCGGCCTTTTGCGTAAACGACCACTGCCTCAGTACCGGTAATGGTCGGGTTTGTACGGTCCATCCACCGGGACGCCGAGGTAGGCGGCCTGATCCTTCGAGAGGATCGTCAGCTTGGCGCCGATCTTGTCGAGGTGCAGGCGAGCGACTTCCTCGTCGAGGTGCTTCGGCAGACGATAGACGCCCACCGCGTACGTGTCGCGGTTCTTCCAGAGGTCGAGCTGGGCCAGCGTCTGGTTGGTGAAGCTGTTCGACATCACGAACGACGGATGGCCCGTGGCGCAGCCGAGGTTCACGAGGCGGCCCTCCGCGAGCAGGTAGATGCTGCGGCCGTTCGGCAGCACGAACTGGTCGTACTGCGGCTTGATGGTGATGCGCTTCACGCCGGGGGCCTGGTAGAGGCGGTCGACCTGGATCTCGTTGTCGAAGTGGCCGATGTTGCAGACGATGGCCTGGTCCTTCATCTTGAGCATGTGCTCGAGGGTGATGATGTCCTTGTTGCCAGTCGTCGTGACGTAGATGTCGGCCACGCCGAGGGTCGACTCGACGGTGTTGACCTCGAAGCCCTCCATCGCGGCCTGCAGGGCGTTGATGGGGTCGATCTCGGTGACGATCACGCGGGCGCCGAAGCCCTTGAGCGAGTGCGCGGAGCCCTTGCCCACGTCACCGTAGCCGCAGACGCAGGCGACCTTGCCGGCGATCATGACGTCGGTGGCGCGCTTGAGACCGTCGGCCAGCGACTCGCGGCAGCCGTAGAGGTTGTCGAACTTCGACTTGGTGACCGAATCGTTGACGTTGATGGCCGGCACGAGGAGCTTGCCCTGCTCGTGGAGCTGGTAGAGGCGGTGCACGCCCGTGGTCGTCTCCTCGGAGACGCCGCGCCATTCCTTGGCCATGCGGGTGAAGACCAGCGGATCCTCCTGATGGACGCGCTTGAGGAGGTTCTTGATGACCTGCTCCTCGTGCGAACCGGAGGCGGAGTCGACCCACTTCGAGCCGTTCTCAAGCTCGACGCCCTTGTGCAGGAGCAGCGTGACATCGCCGCCGTCGTCGACGACGAGCTGCGGGCCCTTGCCGCCCGGATGGCTGACGGCGCGCCAGGTGAGGTCCCAGTACTCCTCGAGCGTCTCGCCCTTCCAGGCGAAGACCGGCACGCCGGCCTGCGCGATCGCGGCGGCGGCGTGGTCCTGGGTCGAGAAGATGTTGCAGGAAGCCCAGCGGACGTCAGCGCCGAGCTCGACGAGGGTCTCGATGAGCACGGCGGTCTGGATCGTCATGTGGAGCGAACCGGTGATGCGGACGCCCTTGAGCGGCTTGCTCGGGCCGAACTTCTTGCGGACCGACATCAGGCCGGGCATCTCGTGCTCGGCGATGCCGATCTCCTTGCGGCCCCATTCGGCCAGGGAGATATCGCGGACGTGGTAATCGTGGGCCGGCTTGGCGCCGGCGGCAGTGGTGGCAGGCATGTAATTGATCTCTGGGTTGGGTGGGAACGACTCAGAGCGCGCGGATCGCGGCCTTGAGCGCGGCGGCCTTGCCGGTCTTTTCCCATGGCAGCCCGTGCTTGCCGAAGTGGCCGTAGTTGGTGGTCTGGCGATAGATCGGGCGCAGCAGGTCGAGTTCGCGGACGATGTCGGCCGGCTTGAAGCTGAACACCTTCTGCACGGCGGCCGTGATCTGCTCGTCGGAGATGCCGAGCTTGGCGGTGCCGAAGGTCTCGACGCGCACCGAAACCGGCTGCGGGTGACCGATGGCGTAGGCGAATTGGATCTCGGCGTGCGTGGCGAGGCCCGCGGCGACGATGTTCTTCGCGACCCAGCGGCCCATGTAGGCGGCCGAGCGGTCGACCTTCGACGGGTCCTTGCCCGAGAAGGCACCGCCGCCGTGGCGGCCCCAGCCGCCGTAGGTGTCGACGATGATCTTGCGGCCGGTGAGGCCGGAGTCGCCCTGTGGCCCGCCGATGACGAAGCGGCCGGTGGGGTTGATCAAATACTCGGTGCGGCCGTTCAGCATCTCGGCGGGCAGCACCTTGCGGATGACGTGCTCGATGAGGAACTTCTCGATCGTCGCGTGGGCGACGTCGGCGGTGTGCTGGGTCGAGATGACGACGTTCACGACCTCGACGGGCTTGTCGTTCTCATAGCGCACCGAGACCTGCGTCTTCGCGTCGGGGCGCAGCCAGTTGACGGCTCCGGACTTGCGGATGCGCGTCAGCTCACGGCCGAGGCGGTGGGCGAACATGATCGGCGTGGGCATTAGCTCCGGCGTCTCACTGCAGGCGTAACCGAACATGATGCCCTGATCGCCGGCGCCCTGCTCGGCGGTCTTCTTGCCCTTGGCCTTGCGCGCATCGACGCCCTGGGCGATGTCCGGGGACTGGCGCGTGAGGTAATTGTTGATGAAGACGCTGTCGGCGTGGAACACGTCGTCGCTGTTGACGTAACCGATCTCGCGGATGGCCGCGCGAACGATGGCCTCGTAGTTGAGCTTGGCGGAGGTGGTGATCTCGCCGGCGAGGATGACCATGTTCGACTTGACCATGGTCTCGCAGGCAACGCGGCTGTGGCGGTCCTGCGCTAGGCAGGCGTCGAGCACGCTGTCCGAAATCAGGTCGGCAACCTTGTCGGGGTGGCCTTCGCCAACCGACTCAGAGGAGAATACAAAGGAATTAGCCATAGGAGAAGGGAACAAGTAGACAGCGGAGGCCCGGATTCGCAAGGACGAACATCAACGCATTTGGATTCCCTGATGCATGATTTATCAGCCCGTTGCCCAACGGTTTCGCGCACTGGCTTCTTGCCTCGGGGCTGAATCCGCGGCAGGATGCCGACGCTTCCCCACTCTGCCATGTCGTCTTCCCCGGTCATCGACCCCCAAGCCATCGAGAACCTGCGCAGCCTGAATCCCGGCGATAACGACGAGTTCCTGAAGGAGCTCACCGTGATCTTCCTCGAGGACACCCCGCAGCGGATCAACGATCTCGATCAGGGTCTGGCCGCGGGCGACACCGCGCGTTTCACGCGAGCCGCCCACAGCATCAAGGGCAGCTCCGCCAACATGGGCGCGATGCTGCTGCGGGCCGCAGCGGAGAAGCTAGAGCATCATTCGCGGCAAAACGGGCTGAAGGATGTGGACGCCCTGATCACCGCGGTGCGCGAGGAGTTTGCCCGCGCGAAGATCGACCTGGAGAAGCTGATCGGCCGCGCCTGACCCGCGGGCTCCGGGTCACTTGCCGAGGAAATAGCCCCGCTGCTTGTCCGAGATCGGCAGGCCGGCCTTCTCCATCACCTGCAGCAGATCCTCCCAGATCAGGCGTTTCTTTTTGTTCGTCGGCTCGCGCAGGATATAGCTCGGGTGGTAGGTAACCATGAGCGGGAGACCGGCAAACTCGTGCCAGCGTCCGCGCGCCTCGCCGAGGGTCTTGAACCGGTTGAAACCCAACAGGCCCTCGACGGCAGTCTTGCCCAGCGCCACGAGCAGCGCAGGCGCCACCACCTCGATCTGCGCGCGCAGGTACGGCAGACAGTAACGCATTTCCTCCTCGGTCGGCGGGCGGTTGCCGACCTGGCCGCTTGGCCCCGATCCCGGGATCTCGGGGCGCCAATTCATGATGTTGCCAATGTAGACGTCGCCGCGTTGCAGGCCCATGCCCTGGATCATCTTGGTGAGCAGTTGTCCGGCCGGGCCGACAAATGGCTCGCCCTGCACCTCTTCCTCCGCGCCCGGCGCCTCACCGACGAACAGGATGCGGGCATCGATGTTGCCAACGCCGAAGACCACCTGCTTGCCCGGTTTCACGTGGGCGCGGCAAACCGGGTCGTTCAGCACCTGCTCGCGCAGGGCCGCCCAGCGGGCAGCCTTGTCGCCAGCAGGCAGGATCACCTCCGGCGGTGACGGCAAGGTGGCCGCTGCCGGCGCAGGACGAACCCGCTCGGCAGGAACCTCGGCGGGAGCCGGCCGACGCGCCGGCTCAGGAGCCACAATCGGCGCCGCGGCCCCGGCGGAGTCGCCAGCCCGCAGACCTTCCACCTGCGCGCGTAGCCGACGCAACGTCTCGTCGGTCACGGGCACCGCGCGCACACCGGCCGCCTTGAGCCGCTGCAATTCCTCGGTGATCGCCGTCAGGGAAGCACGCATGGCCGCTCAGCCGCGAATCCCGGCCGTCAATTTCTCCACGTATTTGCCCAGCAGGTCGTACTCGAGGTTGACCCGCTGGCCGACGCGCCGCTCGCCCAGGTTGGTCACCGCCAGCGTGTGTGGAATCAACCAGACTGCGAGCGTGTCGCCCGTGGTTTCGGCGACGGTCAGCGAAATCCCATCGATGGCGATGCTGCCCTTGTGCACGAGGTAACGCCCGCCGCCGGCAGGGGCGCGCACTTTCAGGTAATGGTCCTGCCCGCGCGGTTCGAAGATCTCGATGACGCCGCAGCCGTCGATATGGCCCGAGACGAAATGGCCGCCAACCTTGCCATCGAAACGCAGGCTGCGCTCGAGGTTGACGCCGGCGCCCGGCTGCAGGTCGCCGAGGTTCGTCAGTCGTTTGGTCTCCTCGAGGAGATCGAACTCCACCGCCTGCGGACCGATGGCGGCGACG
The DNA here is from genome assembly GCA_964526145.1 of uncultured Opitutaceae bacterium. Classification (GTDB taxonomy): domain Bacteria; phylum Verrucomicrobiota; class Verrucomicrobiia; order Opitutales; family Opitutaceae; genus UBA2377. The sequence continues at coordinate 2,666 of CAZGJB010000057.1, read as the reverse complement.
GTGAGACAGCAGCCATTGACGGCCAGGCTGTCGCCGATCGCCAGCCCGTCGCGCACGCGCCCGGCGGCCAGCTGCAGCCGCCAGGCC
>CAZGJB010000057.1:0-2569 GCA_964526145.1 uncultured Opitutaceae bacterium | reverse complement strand
GCCTTCGCGCCGGCGGTGAATGAGATCACGGTGCCCTTTTCCTCGACGATTCCGGTGAACATGGCGAAAGGTGTCGGTTACTTCAGTTTGACGCGCAGGACGGCGGTTTCACCGCCGCGATCGACCAGCACGACAAATTCGCTGCGCGCGCGGTCGCCCTCAATCGCCGCCAGTTGGGCCACAGCCCCGGCGAAGTCGGCGACCGGCACGCCGTCGATCTCCTTGATCCAGTCGTCGATCCGCAGGCCCGCCGTGCTGGCGGGGGCGTTGGCCTTGACGAAATGGGCGATCACCCCGCGGTGGTTGGCCAGCTTGGCGCGCCGCACGGCCCCGTCGGCGTAGGTGAAGGCACGCACCGTGAGCCCGACAAAATCGAAATACCGGCGCTCGGCCTCGCGCGGGAGCGTCGGCGCATCCTCAAGGGTCACCACGATCTCCAGCTTCTGGTCGCCGCGCAGCAGACCCAGCGTCACCTGGTCACCCGGACGCCGGCGGTCGATCTCGCGGTCGAGGTAGGCCGCGACCACCTGATCGGGCTTGTAAAGCGGGAGCGGCGCGCCGGCAAACGCCAGGATGATGTCGCGCTCGCGCAGGCCCGCCTTTTCGGCGGGGCTGTCCTCGAGCACCTCGCTGACCACGAGACCGGTTTGGCCGCCGAGCTTCATGAAGGCCGCGACCTCGGGATCGAGCGGTTCGAGGCCATTGGCGCCGAGCCAGGCCAAGGGGCGCCCCTCGGGATTCTGCGGCACGCGCCCGAGGTGCGGGAGAATCTCCTCGGCCAGCATCACGGCGCTGGATTCGTCGGGATTCACCATCACGACCGGCAGGCCTCCGCGGTCCCGGGCCGAGTACTGGACGAACGTCTGGCCAAAGCCGCCGACTGTCAGGCCCACGAAGCCGCCCGCCGCATCGAACACCGGCATCCCCTGACCCGCCACGTCCTGCGCCATGACGGCAGTGCGCTGCGGCAGGCGCTGGATGATCGCGACGCGGCTGCTGAGGAAGAATGGCGCAAAATTCTCATCCTTCTTGCGGAGGCCGATGCCCCACAATTCCTCGGCGATCGCGGGCGCGGGATTGCCGGGCCGCGCAAAACGGGTGACGGGGACGAGGCGCGACCGGGCCTTCTCCTCGACGCGGATAAAGTGCCAGCCGGTGTATTCATCCGGCCCGAGATACGTCGCCGCGAAATACGCCGTGGCCGGAGTGCCCGGCAGGTAGACCCGGAAGTCCTTCAGCTGGGCGGCCGTGACGCGCGGGTTCACCGCTGCCGCCGGGAAGATGATCGTGCCGGCCTCGTCCGCCACGACGCCGAAGACCTCGGTCGGGCGGCGATCGAGCTCGGTTTCCGTGAAGAATTCGATGGCGACGACGCAGTTGACCCGCTCCGCCCACAGCGCCTGACGGTCGGGCGACTGGGCCGCGAGCACTCCAGCGAGGCCCCAAGCCAACGACAGAAAAAGGAGGCGGATTCGGATCATGGCTTCAAGACGTAGAGGGATACGCGGTGATTGCGACTGGTTTCAACCAAAGTCGGCGCCGGCTTCGCCTCGTACGCCGCATACGCCGTGCGGGCCTCATCCAGGTTCAAAATCGGCTGGCCGTTGATCTTGGTGATGATGTCGCCGCGCGCGAGGCCCGCGACGGCGGCGGGGTAACCGGCCTGCACGCCGATCACGATGAGACCGTTGGCGGCCGCCAACTGGTTCTCGCGCGCATAGGTGCGGGAGACGGCGCGCACGCTGAGACCCCATTTCTCGAAGGCCCACGGTTCCCCCACCCGGCTTTCGAGGCGTTCGGTCACGACCGCGCCTTCGCGGTTCTCGGTGCCGCGGCGGTAGGCGAGCTTGAGCGTCGCGCCCACCGGCTGGCTGGCGATCAGGTTCTGGATCGCTGGCAACTGCTCGGGGAAGCGCCCGTCCACCGGACGACCGTCGATGGCGAGGAGAATATCGCCGCCGCGCAGGCCGGCGCGCGCGGCGGGCGAGCCGGTGTCGACGCTGTTGATGAGGAGACCGGTGTTGAGCTCGAGGGCGTAAAAACCCTCGAGGTCCTGCAACGCCCCGGGCACGAGCCCGATGTAGCTGCGATGGATCGCGCCGTCGCGCACAAGTCCGGCCATGATCCGACGGGCGACGTCGGCGGGGATCGCGAAGCTCAGGTTGTCGGCGCCAAGATAGCTGCGGGAATTGATGCCGATCACCTCGCCCTCCTCCGTCACCAGCGGGCCGCCGGAGTTGCCCGGGTTGATCGCGGCGTCGGTCTGGAGCCAGGTGTTGAACGATCCGGTCTCATAGCCGCGCACGCCCTGGGCGTCGGCGAAGTAGCGCCGGGTGTTCGAGATGATGCCGCGCGTGACCGTGCGGGTGAGGCCGTGCGGCGTGCCGACGGCGAAGACGGTCTGTCCCGGATAGAGTTTCGCACTGTCGCCGAAGGCGGCGTGGGCGAAGGTGAGCCGGCGACGGCTGACCTCGCTCTGGTCGAGCTGCAGCACGGCCAGGTCGGTCCAATGATCCCAGCCGACCAGCCGCGCACCGACGCGCTCGAGGCTGGCGAGGGTCACGTTGAT
>CAZGJB010000056.1:0-14420 GCA_964526145.1 uncultured Opitutaceae bacterium | reverse complement strand
GGTTCTTCGACTGGATCTTCCGCCAGAGCGGTGCGCTCACCATCTCGGCCGGCAAGCCGGCGGAGGCGATCCGGCTGGCCATCAAGGCCGTGGAGACCGGCGAGATCGTGGCGGTCTTTCCCGAGGGCCAGATCTCGCGCACCGGCCAGCTCATGGGCATCCGCCGCGGCTTCGAGGTCATCGCCCGGAAAGCCAACGTCCCGATCATCCCGGCGTACATCGACGGCGTGTGGGGCTCGGTCTTTTCCTTTGCCGGCAATTCCTACCTCTGGAAGTCCCCGCGGCTCATGCCCACGCACGTGTTCGTGCAGTTCGGCGCGCCGATTCCGCTGGAGCAGGCCACGCCCGCCCATGCGCGGAAGCTGCTCCTCGACCTCGGGGCCGAGGCGTTCGACGAGCGTCCCGTGCTTCGCCGCCACCTGGGACGCGAGTGTGTGCGCTCGCTGGTCAAGCATCCGGGCCGGCTGGCCATCGTCGACCGCACGGCCGAGCGCAAGCCGGTCAAGGCCGGCCAGCTCGTGGCGGCGGCGGCGGCGCTGTCGCGCCACATCCGGCGGACGATCCCGGAAAAACGCGTCGGCATCGTGCTGCCACCCGGCGCCGGCGCCTTCATCGCCAATCTCGCCGTGCTCTGCGCCGGCAAGATCCCGGTCAACCTGAACTTCACCGCCGGCCGCACCGCGCTCGAGGCCAGCATGAAAATCGCCGGCGTCGTCACCGTCCTTTCGGCCGATGCCGTCCGCCAGAAGGTCCCCAATTTCCCCTGGCCCGAGCGCACCCTCGACCTGCGCGTCGTGATCGCGGAGATGGGCGGCAAGAAGGCGATCCTGCCCTGGCTGGCCCTGGCCTGGATCTTGCCCAACCAGTGGTACGCCTCGCTCCTGGGTTTGCCCAAGGTCGGCGACCGCGAGGAGGCGGGACTGCTCTTCACCAGCGGCAGCTCCGGCGAACCCAAGGGCGTCGCCCTTTCGCACCGCAACATCCTCGCCAACTGCACGCAGATCTCGTCGCTCTCGATCCTGCCCGAGGATGCCTCGATGGTCGGGTGCCTGCCGCTGTTCCACAGCATGGGTTTCACCGTCACGCTGTGGTATGTGCTCATCCGCGGGTGCCGGGTCGTCACCGTGCCGAGCCCGCTCGACACCCGCCGCATCATCGAGGCCATCCGCGACGAAGGCGCCACCGTGCTCCTGGGCGCGCCGACGTTCATCCGGCCCATTTTGCGCAAGGCGCAGCCGGGCGAGCTGCGCTCGCTGGAACTCGTGGTCACGGGCGCGGAGAAACTGCCGGACGACCTCTACCGGGAATTCCTCGAGCGCTTCCATATCGAGATCATGCAGGGCTACGGCCTCACCGAGACCACGCCGGCCAGCAACATCAACCAGCCGCATCCGCCCATCACCACGGCCACCGCCGAGCCGCAGATCGGCAAGCGCACCGGCTCCACCGGCCGCCTGCTGCCGGGCATGACCGTGCGCATCGTCCACCCCGAGACCGGCGAGGAGGTGCCCACGGGCGACCAGGGCATCGTCTGGTTCAAGGGCGCGAACGTCTTCAGCGGCTACCTCGACGATCCGCACAAGACGCAGGCGGCCTTCCGGAACGGCTGGTTCGTCACCGGCGACCTCGGGCGACTCGACGACGAGGGCTTCCTGTTCATCGAGGGCCGCATCTCCCGTTTTTCCAAGATTGGCGCGGAAATGGTGCCGCACGGCACCGTGGAGCAGAAGATCGCCGAGTCCTTCGGCTGGGACGAAAACGAGGGCTACAGCACCGTGGTCATGGGCGTACCCGACTCCGCCAAGGGCGAGGCCCTCATCGTGCTGACGACCCGCGACGTGACCAGCGACGAGATCCGCGAGAAGCTCCTCGCCGCCGGCCTCCCGGCGCTCTGGATCCCGAAGCGCATCTTCAAGGTCGACCACATCCCGGTGCTCGGCACCGGCAAGCTCGACCTCAAGGGCTGTCGCGACCTGACGCTGCAGGTGCTCAGCGCGCAGACGGCGGTGTAAGGGCGGCTTTGTGCCGCTCCCACCGGTCAACGCTGGGGCTGCGCGGGCGGCGGTGCCTCGGGTTCCGCGTCGTCCTCGATGATGACCAGCGGCCCGAGGATCACGCGGCCCTCCTTCACTTTTGGCCGCTGGGTCTCGACGGTGGCGGTCGACCGGCCGAAATAATCGGCACCGACCAGCCCCATGCGCTTGAGCGCCGTGCCGAAATTGTTGCCGGGCGAGCGCATGTTGAGGTGGGCGGACCACACGGCGCGGCGCTTTTCGCCCGGCGCCAGGGTCGCCTTCAGATCGTAGGCCTTGAGGATGACGAAGTACCGCTCGGTGGTCAGGTCGGAGCGCAGGGTGGTTTCCTCCGCGCTGCCGAAGACGCGCTGCTCGTACTGCTTGAGGCTCTTCGTGTAGCCGAGCAGCTTGGCGTTGTTGGCATTCACGTAGTCGCTGTCGAGGGTGTCGGTGAAGCGCTCGGCCTGCTCGAAGCCGAGCTGCCGGTCGATCTCGCTGCCGGCCGACAGCCACGCGGCTGAACCGTCGGTTGAACCGGCGGCCTGTCCGCCGGTCTCCTTCTGGAGGTTGCGTTCCTGCGCAACGTCGAGCGAGAGGGTGACCTTCCCCTGCATCTCGGCGGCACTCGTGCGCGGGGTGGTCGTCCCCCAGTGCACCACGATGAGCAGGTCGGCGCCCTGGGCGTCCGGTGCGGGGAAGTACTGCTGCCGCGCCAGCTCCGGCGCGAGAAACTCGGCGACGCGGCGGAAGGGCATGCGCTCGATCGAGCGGTCCACCGTCTGCCCCGGGACGAATGTTCCTTCCATGAACACGTAGCTCTCGGGCCGCACCTTCGCCCCGTCGAACTTGCGCTGGGTGTAGGCCGTGTCGGCACTGGCGCTGACGGCCACGTGCTCGTCGGCTGACAACACCACCGGCAGCAGCACCGTCAGAACGGCGAGCGAACTCCAGAGACGTTGAGGCTGGGGAAGGGGCAAAACGGCGAACTGTGCGTTGTCAGCCACCGCGTGACAACGCACTTGGGTCGGCGGCCACGGGTTCCTTCCGCAGCACGAGGTATTTGAGCACGGTGTCGCCGCAGTTGCGGAGGCCGTGGAGGTGCCAGGAGGGGCAGTAGAGGCTGGTGAGGGGGCCGACGACGCGGCGGTCGTCGTCGAGGGTGAACTCGCCGGTGCCCTCGAGGACGAACATGAACTCGTCCTCGGCGTGTCGGTGCGGCTCGTGCATGCGCTGGCCCGGGCGAACGGCGCTGAGCTTCACCGTGTTGCCACCGGCGAAATGCCGGTCGGCAAACCAATACTGATGACCGACGGGCACCGGCTCGGCCCGGTCGGGGTGGTAGGCGTTGACGCAGCGCTCGATGGGGTAGCCGGGGACGGGTTGGGGGGCAGCGTTCATGAGCGGAATCCGAGGATCGGCGCCACCCTCGGCTTACGGTTTTGCCAGCACCGCCGGGGCTGGCGCGGGATAGGTGCGCTTGAGCAGCCTTTCCGGCACCGGGATGATGCAGATGTTCATCGCGCGGCCGTCCTCCGAGATCATGGCGGACTGGATCTGGATGCGGGTGCCGTCAGGGCTGAAGGTCGGATGCGGGTGGTCCGCCGCGGTGGCCTTGTGGCCGGCGGAGAGGAGGATCATCTCGTCGTTGGTGCGATCGATCAGGTAGAGACTGCGGGCGAAATCGTCGCCGACCGCCCAGCGGCCGTCGGGCGAACCGTGGACGTGCCAGAGGCCGCTGCCGCTCTTGGTCTGGCCGGCGATGCGCATCTCGCGGGTGCGGAGATTGACGATGCCGAGGCCGGTGGGCTTTTCGCGCGAGCCGCACTTGCCCCACGCATCGGTCAGGTCGGGATCGCGGTGCCCCATGATGGCGATGGCCACTTCGTCGGGCGTGATGATCGCCTCGTGGGTGACCCATTCGAAGTCCGCCTCGGGATAGAGCGGACGCAGCCCGGTGCCGTCGCCCCGCACCGTCCAGGTGCGCTGCGGCGACTTGCCGCCGGTTTCCCAGCAGAAGACGATCTCGCCCGGCACCCAGGGGTTGGTCTGCACGTGGCCGATCTGGAAGGGCACGGCGATTACAAACGAGACCTCGCCCGTGCGCAGGTCCATGCGCCCGATGCCATTCGGGCCGGCGCCCATGTTGCGCGGGCCGAAGTTCGCCTCGATCTTCGTGCCGGCGGGGAGGTGCTTGGCCGACTCCTCGGGACCCACGCGGAAGAACGCGACCTGTTCGTCGGCGTCGAGCGCCATGTCGCCGCCGGCGCCCCAGGCGAGCGGGATGGTGCCGCAGACGCGTTCATAAACCTCGGCCGCCTGCACGGTGCCGGCGGCACTGTCGGCGAAGAGCTTGTCCAGGTCGACCTCGATGATCTGCGAGGGACCGCGCGCGTCCTTGGCCGTGGGGGCGGCGCCCGTGGCCGGCTCGGCACCGGTGACGGCGGCGGGCGCGGCGAGGAGCTGCGGGCGGAGGAAGTAGAGTTTGTTGGACTTGGCCGCGAGGCAGAGCATGCCGGCGTAGCCGTGCTCGGTCACCTGCACGATGACGCCGGACTCCTCGTGCACGGCCATCGCCTGGCCGCGCACGCGGTTTGAGCGGAAGACGAGCCACTGACCGTCGGCGGTCCACTGGCGGTGGGTCTGGTAGATCTTCGAGTCGCCGTTCGCGGTGCTCGTCAGGAAGGTGAGGGGCACGCCGGTCACGGGATCGGTGACGACCTTTTTCTCCGACGGGAAGCGGTCACCGATGCGGCCAGCGGCGGGCAGGGCGGCCAGGGAGGCAAGCAGCAGGGTCATGGCAAGGCGGGGCAGGGGAGCGAACATGGAAGGGAGGGGTTGGGCGCACGGAGGTGCGTGATCGGGCCAACCTCGGACGATCCGGCGCTGCGCGCAACCGGGCGGCGGAGGGGACAGTTCGACAACCTTCCGGTATCGGGCCGGTCAGGCCAAGCCACGCGCAGAGAATTGGCGTGCGCTGCCGCGGGGCCTGCATTCACTCAGGGCCTTTCCTGTCGTGCCCCGCCCCCCTGCAGTCCGGCTGATCCGCCGTCTCTCCCTCCTGGTGATCCTCGGGGCGGCCGTGGTCCTGTTCTGGCCGGAGCGGCCGCCGGCTGCACCCGATGCCGCGGCCTCGGTCGCGCCCGCGGAGCACACGTTCGTGATCCGCCTCGCGGCGCCCCAATCCTACCTGCCCGGCTCGCTGCCGCAGGGCGTGGGCCAGCCGTTGCAGGGGCTGACGCGGGTCGTGGCGGATTTCGAGGCCCGGTTTCCCGACACCCGGGTGGAGATCATCGCGGTGCCCATCGAGCGGGAGTTTCTCGTCACGCAACTCAGCGGCGGCGCGGCGCCGGACATCGTGGCCGTCAACGTCGAGGACGTGTGGGTCGACGCGCAGAAGCAGTGGTATGTCCCGCTCGACGGATTCCTCGAGCAGCCCAATCCCTTCGTGGTGGCCAAGGGCGATCCCCACGCCCCAGGGGCCCGGCAGTGGTGGGACATGTTCGTCTATCAGGCGATCACGCGCGGCAAGGCCGCGCCGGACGGCAACAACTACTGCATCAGCCTCGACATGGTTGAGACCGGCATCTTCTACAACAAGACCCTGTTCGCCGCGCACGGGCTGCGTCCGCCGGAGAACTGGACGGAGTTCCTCGCCCTGCTGCAGCGGGCGAAGGAGCTCGGGCAGACGCCTTTGCTCACGAATGTCGACAGTCTGGCCGATTGGGGAGCGGATCTCGTCTTCGACCAGTTTTACCGCGAACTCCTGCCCGGCATCGACGTGAAGCAGGACGACCCGGTGCGGGCGGCCTACCTGCAGGGCTACCTGGATCCCGAGGAGCTCGCCTTCCTGCAGCGCCAGGGCTTCTTCACCCGGCGCGACCCGCGCTACGTCGAGGTGTGGCGCAAGCTGGGCGAGCTGCGGCCCTACCTGACCAAGGACATCAACAACCAGGATTTCGTGCGCGAGTTCGTGACCCAGAAGGCGGCGATGATCTGGAATGGCAGCTGGTTCGTGTACCGCCTGCACGCCGACAAGCAGCTCGGCTTCGACTGGGGCGTGTTTTACCCGCCGCCGATGTTCCCGGCTGATTCGCCGTATGCGTCGGGCCTGCCGATGTGCGTGATCGGCGGGGTGGGCAACCAGCTCGAGGTGACCAACTCCGCCCTCAGCGACACCGATCCGGCGCTGCCATTCGCCGAGCGCATGGCGCGTTCCCGGCGGTTGCAGCGGGTGGTGGCGCTCCTGCAGTTCATCTGCCTGCCGGAGAACACCGACCGCATCGTGAACGAGTTCCAGGCGTTCGTGCCCAATATCGTCGGGGTGCCGACCCACCCGCAGCTCGATCCGTTCGTCGAGATCCTGAAGCGGCGCTACACCACGACCAAGTGGACCTATTCGTTCGACCTGCGTTTCACCGACATCCTCAAGCGCACGCTGCACCTCTACCTGACGGACGCGATCACGCTGGACGAGTTCATGCGCTGGCAGGAGGGCAACGTCGCGACGGCCAGCGGCAATTTCGTGCAGCGGATGAACTTCGACTTTGCGCCGCTGCAGCAGGAGTGGGACCGCCTGGCGCCGGTGCGGGCCGGCTTCAGGGATCTGCCAACCCCGCCGCCTGACCGATGAAGGCGCCCGATCTCACGCCCGCCCGCCTGCGCTTCGCCGCCGGGTGCCACGCCCTCCTGCTGCCGAGCGTGCTGCTGCTCCTGACGTTCGTGTATGTGCCGGTCACGTGGGCGTTCGTCAAATCGCTCTACGAGTTCGAGGTCGGCAGCCCGGCGCGGTTCGTCGGACTGGCCAATTACGACGAGTACCTCTTCGCCGATCCGCCGACGTGGCCGTCGGTGCTGACCATGTTCCTCCTCACGGCGGTCGGCGTGGCGGTGCGCCTGACCTTTCCGCTCGTGGTGGCGAAGTTGATCCATTCGCTGCCGTTCGAGCGCACGCGCTACCTCTACCGCCTCGTCTTCCTCATCCCGATCGTCGTGCCGGGTGTGGCCGTGCAGCTCCTATGGTCGCGGATGATCTACGCCGACTACGGCCTCATCAACGAGTTCCTCCGAAACGTCGGCCTCGCGGACTGGGCCCACGCGTGGCTCAACGACCCGGAGACCGCGCTGCTCGCGCTGATGTGCTTCGGCTTTCCCTTCGCCGGCGGCTTTGAGGTGCTCATCTATTACGCCGGCCTCTCGGCCATCCCGGAGAGCGTCAATGAGGCGGCCGCGCTCGAGGGCTGCACGGGCGTGAGCAAATTTCTCCGCATCGATGTGCCGTTGGTGCTCAGTCAGCTGAAGCTCATCCTGGTCCTCACGGTCATCGGCGGCCTGCAGGGCTTCGAGGGCATCCTCGTCCTCACGCAGGGCGGGCCGGGCTTCGAGACGATGGTCCCGGGCCTGTGGATGTACTACAACGCCTTTTCCTTCCAGCGCATGGGCTACGCCTGCGCCATCGGCGTGCTGCTGTTTGTCGCGATCCTGGGGCTGACGCTGCTGAATCTCCGCTATTTCCGCTCGGCGGAGGAAGTGCAGGGAGGGTCGTCATGAGCCGCGCCCGTCTTTTCGCCATCCATGCGGTGCTCATCTGCACGGCCGCGCTGACGCTGCTGCCGTTCGTCTTCGTGGTGAACAATGCGCTGCGCGACAACTTCGAGTACAACCGCTCGTTCTTCGGTCCGCCGGACGCCCTGGTGGGACTGGCCAAGATCGGCTGGCGCCAGGTGTCCGGCGATGACCGGCCGCTTTCCGTCCAGCTCGAGAGCGGCGAGGTCCGGTCCATGGCGCGGGGCGAGGCCGCGAGCCATTATTGGGCGAAGCTCACCCTGGGCATCCGCCGGGCGTGGACGGTGCTGCGGCCGTACCTGTTCAACTCCTTCGTCGTCTCCGGGCTCACGGCCCTGGGTGTGGCGGCGCTCGGCTCCGGGACCGCCTACCTGTTGGCGCGCTACCGGTTCCTCGGGCGCGACTTCGTCTTCGGGTTCATTCTGGCGACGATGATCTTTCCCGGCGTGCTGACACTGGTGCCCAGTTTCCTCCTCGTGAAGCAGCTGGGGCTCCTGAACACCTACTGGGCGATGGTCCTGCCGTACGTGGCGGGCGGGCAGGTGTTCGCGATCTTCGTCTTCCGGAGTTTCTTCACCGGCCTGCCGGAGGAGCTCTTCGAGTCGGCTCGCCTGGACGGCGCCGGCCACTGGGGCCTCTATTGGAACATCGTGCTGCCGCTGTCGCGCCCGGTGTTCTCGGTCGTGATCATCATGAACATCCTCGGCACGTGGAACAACTTCCTGTGGCCCTTCATCGTGAACACCAACGACCAACACCAGGTCGTCGCCTCGGGTCTCTACACCATGGCCCGCTCCGGCGTGGCCTCGAGCTCGAGCACGATGTACGCCGCCTACGTGCTGAGCAGCATCCCGCTGCTCCTGATGTTCGTCTACGCCACCAAGCCCTTCATCCGCGGCATGACCAGCGGCGCGGTGAAACTGTGACGGGGCTCAGCTCTTTTCCGCGAGGTCCGTGCCGGGGTTGCTCGCGGGGGCGAGGTTCTTCCACCAGTAGCGGTAGGTGCCGGCGATACCGATGGCCAGCAGGGCGGCGGTCCACGCGAAGGCGGTCCACGAGCGGATCATGAACTGCATCGTCATCAGGAACAGGGCGACCTGGGACAGCATGATGAAGGGGATGGAGAGCAGGTCGTTGCGATGCTCGCGGTCGTTGGCGGCGCGCTCGGCCGCCGGCAGTTCGGCGCGGAGCGGGCCCCAGGCGCCGAAGGGGCGCGTGGTGCGGTAGAAGTGGCGCAGCGTCTCGGGCGCGGTGGGGGCGGTGAGGAGCGAGCAGATGATCGTGCTCGCGAAGGAGAGGGCCGTCATCGCGAGGAGCTGCTGCCACTCGACGAGCGTGGGCAGGAAGATGCGCTGCAGGATCGCGCCGAGGCAGCCGAAGAACGTGCCGCCGACGACGCCCCAGCCGTTGCAGCGCCACCAGTAGAGGCGCAGGACCTGCGGCGCGAACATGCCGGCCGTGAGGCTCATCGAAAGCCAGCCCCAGAGATCGTTGATGCTGCCGGCGTTCACGCCCATCCAGAAGCCCAGGACCAGGATGAGGCCCGCGGAACCGTAGGAGGCGAACAGCAGCTCGCGGTTGCCGGCGCCGGGCCGGAGGCGGTCCTGATAGATGTCGCGCACCATCATGGCCGCCGCCTGGTTCACGGTGCCGGTGAGGGTGGACATCATCGCGGCGAGCATGGCGACGAGGAAGAAGCCGCGCAGGCCGGCGGGAATGCTGTTGATGAGGACGGCCGGCAGGATCTGCTCCGGGTTGACGGTGCCGTAGACGCTGACCAGGGGCAGCTTTTCCTTCCACGTCGGCCCAAGCACGGCCGCCAACTCGGCGGCGGCGGCCGGGGCGGCCTCGGGCCGGTGGACGATTTCGCTGGTCACGTCGTGCCAGTAGGCCGGCGGCGTGTCGGGATAGTGCCGGTGCACCACCGCCGCCGCCTCCTGCAGGAGCGCGGGCTGCGGGAAGAACCGCTCCATGAGGAAGAGCCCCAGCACCGCGAAGCTGATCATCAGCGGCCAGCGGAAGGCGATCAGCAGGCCCTGCATCATCGACTGCAGCCCGCACTCGCGGTCGCTGCGGGCGCCGAAGTAACGGCTCTCGGCGCCGGTGCCGAGTCCGCCGATCACGTTGCGGAGCAGGTAAAACAGGGCGAACATCAGCAGCGTCTCATACATCTCGTAGCCCCGCGGCATCGTGGTGTGGACGTGCGGCACGCTCGAGGTCCAGTAGGCGTTGCCCGTCACGCGCTCGGCGAGCGCGTTGAGCGTGGCCAGGTCGGGCGTCGCCTGCCAGGCGATGAAGCCGATGAGGAAGGCCGCCGCGATGATGATGAGGCCCTGCACCAGGTCGGTGAGCACCACGCCGTAGAAGCCCGACAGCATCGTGTAGATCGCGCAGATCGCGATGAGGACGGCCGTGACGAGCATCGGCGGGTACGGGACGAAGAGGCCCACGAAGAGGCTCGTGCCCCGGATGAGGTACGCGAGCATGCCGATGCTGAGCAGGATGTACATCAGGGCCGTCAGCAGGCGCATCCAGTTCGCGGCGCGGCTGTGGCCGAAACGGTAGGTCATCCACTCCGCCGCCGTCATGCAGCCGGAGCGCCGGTGCCATTTGGCGGTGAACGCCATCATGAAGGGCAGGATCAGCGCCACGCCGCCGCGGAACTCGATGAACAGGCCGCGCGGCCCGAGCATGTAGAGGAACGACGTGATCATCATCGTGCCGGTGAGGTCGAACCAGCTCACCATGCCGGCCATGCCGAGCAGGTACCAGGGCAGCGAACGGCCGCCGAGGAAGTATTCGTCGAGGTTCCGGCTGGCCTTCCGCGTCATGATGACGCCGACCACGAGGGTCACCAGGAAGTAGCTGCCGATGATGACCAGATCGGTCACACTGAGGGAGGGCATGGGGGACGGGGAACGAAGGTTCCGTGGATACGCGGCGCGCGCGGGCAGCGCAAAAGCAAAAAACCAAACGGACCCCGAATGATCATGTCGCCGCCGTTTCCACGCGCTCATCGCTCACTTGCTCACGCGGAGGCGCGGAGAACGCGGAGGCAATCGGGTGGACTCCGCGCCCTCTGCGCCTCCGCGTGAGACCGATCGGGACAGCGATCACCGAATAGGGGAGAGTCTGGGCATGAGGCCGCGTAATCCCCGCCAGCACATTTGCTCAATTCGTCCGCGCGCGATGTTTCGTGATGCGTCCTGGCGGACCTTTCTCGCTTCACTTCCCATGCTCCCATGAATTCCAAGCAACGCGTCCGCACCACTTTTGCCCGGAGTATTCCCGATCGCGTGCCGATCAACTATCTCGGCAATGCCGGCATCGACGCGCGCCTCAAGGCGCACTTCGGCCTCGCGGCCGACGATCACGAGGGGCTCCTGCGCGCCCTGCACGTCGACATCCGCGGGGTGTACCCGCCGTACCGCGGGCCGAAGCTTCATCCCGACATCCCGGAGCGCGGCATCCTCACCGACGAGTGGGGCATCCGCCGCACGTGGGTCGGCCACGCCTCGGGCGGCTACTGGGATTATTGTGACTTCCCGCTGCGCGACGCGACCGAGGCGGAGGTGGCGGCCTGGCCGCTCCCGTCGCCCGACGACTACGACTACAGCGGCGTGCGCGCGGAATGCGAGCGGCACCGCGAGTTCGGCGTCTACACCGGCCATGCCGGCGTGCCCGACGTGATCAACATGTGCGGGATGCTGCGGACGATGGAGCAGATCCTGGTGGACCTGATCTCCGACGAGCCGGCCGGCCTGCTGCTGGTGCAGCGCAAGCTCGACATCCAGTTCGAGATCCTGCGCCGGACCTTCGAGGCGGCGCGGGGCGGCATCGACTTCCTGTGGCTCGGCGAGGACCTCGGCACGCAGATCGGGCCGACGCTGAGCCTGGACCTGTACCGCCGCCAGTTGCGGCCGCTGCACCAGCGGTTCGTCGACTTGGGCAAGGCCTACGATGTGCCCGTGATGGTTCACTCCTGCGGCTCGAGCAGCTGGGCCTTCGAGGACTTCATCGCGATGGGCGTCGGCGTGGTCGACACGCTCCAGCCCGAGGCTAAGAACATGGCGCCGGCCTACCTGAAAGGGAAGTTCGGCGGGCGGCTGGCCTTCCACGGCTGCATCAGCACCGCCGGCCCGGTCGCGTACGGCACGGCCGCGGAGACGGCCGAATACTGTCGGCGCACGCTCGAGATCATGATGCCCGGTGGCGGCTACTGCTTCGCCCCGACGCACATGCTGCAGGACAATTCGCCGACCGAGAACGTGCTGGCGATGTACGAGACCGCGTGGCGGTACGGGAAGTATTGACCCCTACCGGCCCCCGCGGCCGAACAGCGCCACCGGCACCGTTGCCAGCAGGATCTTCACGTCGAGCCACAGCGACCACTGGTCGATGTACTCGAGGTCGAGGCGCACCCAGTCCTCGAAGCTGGCGATGTCGTTGCGGCCGCGGATCTGCCAGAGGCACGTGAGGCCGGGTTTCACGCTCAGGCGCCGGCGGTGGGTGGAGGCGGTGAAGCGGTGAACCTCCTCGACCGGCAGCGGACGCGGCCCGACGAGGCTCATCTCGCCCCGCAGTACGTTCCAGAGCTGGGGCAGCTCGTCGAGGCTGTGACGGCGGAGGATGCGACCGAGGCCGGTCACGCGTGGATCGTCGGTCATCTTGAAGACCGGTCCGCTCATCTCGTTTCGGCTCGCGAGGCCGGCCTTCAGCGCGTCGGCGTCGACCCGCATCGTGCGAAACTTGTAGAGCGTGAACGGCCGGCCGTTCAACCCGGCGCGCTCCTGGCGGTAGATGAGCGGTCCGCGCGACGAGAGGCGCACCGCCAGGGCGGTCAGGAGGAAGACGGGCGCGAGCAGGACCAGCAGCGCGGCCGCGCCCACGTAATCGAAGACCTGCTTGGCGAGCAGGTGGGCGGGTTGCGCGCTTTGGGCGTGGTAATAGAGCACGGGCATCCCGGCGAGCTGGTCGACGCTGAGCCGGTAGGGGGAGGCGACGGCGAGGCCCGGGTGGATCACGACCTCGACGCCCTCCTCATCGCACGCGGCCAGGACGACCTCGATCTGCGGCTCGTCGAGCCCGTGGAGGCTGAGCATGACGACATTTACCGAATGCGCGTGCAGGGCGGCGCGCAGGCGGCCGGCGGCTTCGGGTTGGCGGGGATCGATCTCCGCGGTCGTGACGAGCAACTCGCGTTCGGCGGGAGTCAGCCCCTGCTGCAGGCGCGTGATCGCCTCCGGGGTGCCGGCCCAGAGCGCGCGTCGCCGCATCTCGGCTTCGACCAGCGCGGAGGCACCGAGCGACCGGGTGAGCTCGTGGCGCGCGTAGATCAGCAGGGCGGCGAAGGCGCCGCCGAGGATGATCACGGAACGCGCGAACTGGACGCGCACGACGAACAGGAAGATCACGATGGCGAGCACGGCGTAGGCGCAGCCCTGCATGATGAGCAGGATCGTGGCGCCGCGGCCGCCGGGGCGGGCGGCGTCGTAGAATCCCTGCTGCCGCAGGAAGATCGGCCCGGCGATGCCGGCGAGCAGGAGCAGCCAGACGTAGTCGCCGAAGCCCTGGAGCTCGGGCAGGTCGAGGAACGGGAACGTCGAGCGAAGCCCGTAGGCGAGAGCGACGGCCAGGGCCCAAAGCAGGCCGTCGGCCAGGTGCCAGAAGCGGGCGCGGGATTGTTGCGGGCGGGTCAGCACGGCTCGGGGGCGGCGCCGGCTAGAGATTCTTGGCGTAGGTGACGCCGCGGGCGTCGACGAAGAAGAGGCGGTCGGGCTGCACCTCGACGAGTTTCAGGCCGAAGTTCCGCTCGATCACGTCGTTCACGCGGTAGACCCGGTCGCCGATGAGGACCTTGCTCTCGAGGCCGGAGAAACGCACACCCATGATGCGCAGGTTGTCGAGATAGACCAGCACCTGCTGGTCGGGGGTGACCGTCGGCACCAGCGCCGCGGGCGCGGGAGCCGTTGGCGCCGGTTCCGGTTGGGCCGGCGCGACCTTGGCGGGGGTGGTGGCGACGGTCGTGGGGGCCGCGGGCGTGGGGGTGGCCGCGGCGGCGGCAGGCGTTTTCGCGGGGGCGGCGGCCGGGGCCTGCGCCGGGGCTGGCGCGGGCTTGGTCTCGACGGGCGGGACGTCGGCGGGTTTCTCCGCGGGTGCGGGAATCGAGAGCACAACCTGCGGGGGGGCGCCCTTGGCGGGGGCCGGCTCGATCGGGGCCTGGGCGATGTTGGCGGGCGTCGCGGCCGGCGCCGCGGGCGCGGCCTCGTCGCGCAGAAGATAGACGGTGGCGACGACTGAAAGCACGATCAGGGCGGCGGCGCCGGCGACGATCAGGATGAGCGTCTGCGACGACATGGGCTTGCCCCGGTGGGCGACCGTGTGGCCGCCGGTCTGGCCGGGCACGGGCGGCGCGTAGCCGGCGTCGTCGGCCTTGCGCTGGCGTTGGGCGCGCTTGAGGGCTTCGTTGATCAGGCTCATGGGCGCGTCACGACGTGAGGTTGGCGGTGTCGCGGATCGCGCGGCGGGCGTCCCAGTAGTTCACCTCGTCGGAGCCGCGGATGTAGGACGAGAGCATGGCCTTGTCGCAGAGATTGTTCACCACGCGCGGAATGCCCTTGCTGGCGCGGTGGACGGCCTTGAGGGCCCACTTGGTGAAGGCGGGCCGGCCGGAGCCGCCGGCGAGGGTGAGGCGGTGCTGGATGTAGTGCACCATGTCGTGGTGCGAGAGCGGGTTCAGCTCGTAGTGCACGAGGATGCGCTGCCGGAGCTGGCGGAGCTCGTCCCGCGCGCGGACCTCCTTCAGCTCGGGCCCCTTGAGCCCCTTCAGCCTCTCGAGGAACC
>CAZGJB010000055.1:0-14543 GCA_964526145.1 uncultured Opitutaceae bacterium | reverse complement strand
GGAGTTCGCCCTCGCGACCGAGCACCCGGACTGCGACCTCGCCTGGTTCGGCCGCCTCGACGTGCCGCAGGTGCGCGGGCTCGACGCGACCGAGACCCTCGCCCTCATCGAACGGCGCGAGTACCGCTGGCACTGCGGCTGCAACCACCGCCGCATGCTCGAGGTGCTGGCGCCGGTGATGCGTTCGGATCCCGAGGGACTTTTCGGCGAGGACCCCAAGGTCGAGATCCGCTGTCCGCGCTGCGGCGCCCGGCATGCGGTGACGCGTGAATCGCTCGAGGCCTACGTGGCGGAGACCCGCGTCCCGCCCTCCGCGTGAGCGACCTCTGGCAAAGCATCTGGGCCGGAATCACCGGGGCCTCCTGGATGGAACAGCTCGCGACCGTCCTCGGGCTCCTCGGTGTCGGCCTGACCATTCGCCAGAGCCTGTGGAATTTTCCCGTCGGCCTCGTGCAGGTGTCGTTGTCGGCCGTCGTGTTCTATCAGGCGCGGTTGTATGCCGACATGAAACTGCAGGCGTTCTTCTTCGTCGTGCTGGCCTACGGCTGGTGGCATTGGGCGCGGCCGGGAGGCGAACGCAAGACGCTGCCCGTGACGCGGCTCAGCCGCGGTGCGATCGCCGCCTGTGTGAGTGCCGGCCTCCTCGGCACGGTGCTCTGGGGTTGGTACCTGGCGACCCGGACCGATGCGGCGATGCCCTACCGGGACGCGTTCATCGCGGCCTTCAGTATTTTGGCCCAGTGGCTGCAGGCCCGGAAGAAGCTCGAGAACTGGATCGCCTGGATGGTCGTGAATGCGACCGCGGTCGCAGTCTACTGGATCGCCGGCCTGTACTGGTTCGCCGTGCTGTACGTGCTCTTTTTCATCCTCGCCGTCGGCGGTCACTACGAGTGGCGAAAGTCGTGGCGGCAACCCGGATCGGGTGATGAGAACCCCTGAAAACGAATGTGGAACTCAGGAACACTGGAACGGAATTGGCTTGGGTTCCCTTTCCAGGGTTCCTGAGTTCCACATTCCATAAGGATCGGCTTCTACCTATCACAATCCATGCATTCCCCGCTGCGCATTGCCGTCTATGGTCCCGAATCCACGGGCAAGACCACGCTCGCCCAGCGGCTGGCGGAGCATTACGGCGAACCCTGGGCGCCGGAATTCGTGCGCTCCTTCTGGGATGAGCACACCGGCACGATTGTCGCGGCCGACCTCGATGCCATCGCGCGCGGGCAGATCGCCGGCGAGGAAGCGGCTGCGGCGCGGGCGCGGCGGGTGGTGTTCTGCGACACCGAATTGCTCACCAACGTGCTGTGGGCGGACCTGCTTTTCGCGGGGCAATGCCCGCCCTGGGTGCGGGCGGAGGCTGACCGGCGGTGCCGTGGGTTTTCCGTGTATCTGTTCTGCGACACCGACCAGCCCTTCGTCCCTGATCCGCAACGCTGCTTCCCCGACGCCGCGGGCCGCGCGATGTGCCGGAAGCTCTGGCGCGAGACCCTGACCGCCCGCGGACTCCCGTGCGTGGAAATCCGCGGCGACTGGGAGCAGCGGTTCCGCACGGCGGTGGCCGCGGTGGAGGCCTGCTTGCGGCCGGCTCAGACGTAATCCGGGTAGGTGGGGTCGTACATCTGGGCGTGGATGTACGTGTCCAGATTCTCCGGGCAGAGCATCGCGGTATGGCCGCGCTTGAAGGCGACCTTGGCGACGGCGATGGCGATGGTGGCGGAGACCTTGCGGATGCGCTGGAGGTCCGGATAAACGCGGCCGGCGGCGAGGTCCTGCTCGGTGACGAGCGTGGCGAGGGTGGTGGCCGCGGCGAAGAACATCTCGTTGGTCACGCGGCGGGCCTGGCTCGCGATGACGCCGAGGCCGATGCCGGGGAAGACGTAGGCGTTGTTGCACTGGCCGGGCCGGTAGGTGTGGCCGTTGAGCGTGACGTCGGCAAACGGACTGCCGCTGGCGAACACGACGCGGCCATTGGTCCAGCCGTAGGCCTGGTCGGCGGTGCACTCGGCACGCGAGGTGGGGTTGGAGAGGGCAAAGATGACCGGCCAGGGATTGAGGCGGGCCATGGCGCGGACCACGGGTTCGCTGAACGAGCCGGGCGTGCCGGAGACTCCGATCAGCATGGTGGGCTTGAGGACCTCGACGGCCTCGAGCAGGCCGGCCGCGCCGGGATGGTCGTGGGCGAAGGCGAGCTTGTGCTCGTTCAGGTCGGTGCGGCTGCGCACGACCAGGCCCTTGGAGTCCACGAACCAGCACTGGCGACGGGCGTCGGCCTCGGGCACGCCCTCGGCCTTGAGCGCATCGACGATGAGCTCGCCAATGCCGATGCCAGCTTCGCCGGCGCCGTTGAACAGGAAGCGCTGCTGGCCGAGCGCGCCATGCGTGATGCGCAGCGCGGAGTAGATGCCGGCGAGCGTGACGGCGGCCGTGCCCTGGATGTCGTCGTTGAACGTGCAGATGCGCTGCTGGTACTCGCGGAGGAGCCGGAAGGCGTTGGCGTTGCCGAAGTCCTCGAACTGGATGCAGGCGTGCGGGAAGAGCTCCTGGACGGCGGTGACGAACTCCGCGACCAGCGCATCGTACTCCGGGCCGCGCTCGCGGGGGATGTTGAGGCCGAGGTAATGCGGGTCCTGGCGGATGGCGAGGTTGTCGGTGCCGACGTCGAGCATGACCGGGAGGCACTGGCTCGGCAGCACGCCGGCGCAGGCCGTGTAGAGCGAGAGCTTGCCCACGGGGATGCCCATGCCGTTGGTGCCGAGGTCGCCGAGGCCGAGGATGCGTTCACCGTCGGTCACGACGATCATGCGCACGTCGGCATACGGCCAGTTCTGCAGCAGCTGCTTCACGCGGCCGCGATCGCGGAGGCTGATGTAGAGGCCGCGGGGCCGGCGGAAGATCAGGGCATACCGCTGGCAGGCGAGGCCGACCGTGGGCGTGTAGATCACCGGCATCAACTAGGTGATGTGATCCACGACGACGCGGTAGAACAGGTTCTCGTTCCGCTCGAGGAGCGAGATGAGGTAGATGTAGCGCTCGAGGTCGGAAGACTTGTGGCGCACGGTTTCCAGGATGCGGGCAACCTGCTGCGCCTGGGTGGCGACATGCGGCGGGAGGAGGCCGCGGAGGCCGAGCGCGTCGCGTTCCGCCTCGGAGAAGGCGGTGCCCTTGTTGAGCAGGGGATCGTGCAGGAGATCGACGCCGCGTTTGCCGTGCAGATGAGGTTTGAGTTTCATGGCCGAAGATTGGTGGAGGAGGGCGACTGGTTTCAGCCGCCTCTGATGAGGCTGGATTCTAGTCCTTGCGCGGTTCGGCCAAAAGCGGAAACGCCCCGGAAGATCATTCAGCAATTTCCCATCCGCCCGGGGCTGCGCGTGCTAATGGCAAGAAATGCGCAACGGCGGCGGAGAAAAAAGGAGTGGCACCGGCCGCGGCCAGCGCTACCTGTCGCCGGCGTGACCGATGACTATCTGCAGCGTTTCGGCGGGCTTGGCCGGCTCTATGGCGCGGCGGCCCTGCCGCGCCTGGCCGCGGCGCACGTGTGCGTCGTCGGCGTGGGCGGCGTCGGTTCGTGGACGGTCGAAGGTCTCGCGCGCAGCGGCATCGGGGCGCTGACGCTGGTCGATCTCGACGACGTGTGCGTGACGAACGTCAACCGTCAGCTCCCGGCCCTCGACGGCGAGATCGGGCGTCCGAAGGTCGAGGCGCTGGCGGACCGGGTGCGGCGCATCAACCCGGAGTGTCGCGTGACGACGCTGACCGAGTTTTTCACCGCGGCTTCCGTCGACCGTGTGCTGGCGGTGCCGTATGCCTACGTCGTCGATGCGATCGACGGGATGTCGCACAAGGCGCTGCTGATCGGCGAGTCCAGGCGACGCGGCCTGCCCGTGCTCACGGTCGGCGCCGCCGGCGGAAAGCGGGAGGCGACGCAGATCCGCACGGGCGACCTCGGCGACGCGTGGGGCGACGAGCTCCTGCGGCAGGTACGCCGCAAGCTGCGGCGCGACCACGGCTTCGCCCCGGGCACGCAAAAGGGCCGGATGCATTTCGACGTGCGCTGCGTCTGGTCCAGCGAGGCGCCGGTCTACCCCTGGGCGGACGGCACCTGCGCCGCGGAGCCCGAGGCCGGCAGCAATCTCACGCTGGACTGCGAGAGCGGCTTCGGCACCGCGGTCTTCGTGACCGGGGCCTTCGGGCTCGCGGCGGCGGGCGAGGTCGTGCGCGCGATCGTCAGCCGAACAACCGCGTGAAGTTTTCCTCCACGCGGGACGCCAGCTGGTCCACGCGCAGGCCGAGGAAGGCGGCCAAGCCGGCGTAGACGGCGGCGATGTTGGCCGGGTGGTTGACCGTGGTCGTGTCGGGCCGCGCGGGGAGGTTGTAAAGGCGCCATGCGCTGCGCAGCGGCATGGCGGGCGCATCGGTCTCGACCAGCAGCCGGTCGGACGGGATCACCTTGAACGTGTTGCGCTGGTTCTCGCGTTTCGAATCGAGAAACGCGCCATTGAACGAGAAATAGGCGCCGAGGTCGGCGAAGGGCTGCACGAGCTCGGCCGAGCCGGCGTAGGCGTGCAACAGGAAGCCGCGCTCGGGCCGGCGCGATTGGCGCAGCGTGTCGAGCAGGGCGCCCCAGGCGTCGATGCAGTGGATGGAGGCCGCGAGGTTGTGGGTGGCGGCGAGCTCGAGCTGCCAGACGAAGACCTCCTTCTGCTCGGCCAGCGGCGCGCGGCGCAGGCCGGCGAGGCGCGGGTCGTCGGGCTTGGCGCTGTCGAGGATCCAGCGGTCGAGCCCGATCTCGCCGACGCGGGCGCGGGGCTCGGTCGCGAGGCGCGACTCAAGCCAGCCCTGCCAGTCGGAAGGGCGGTTGCCGCAGTCCCAGGGATGGACGCCGTAGCTCGGTACGACCCACGGGAAACGCGAGGCGAGCGCGGAGACCGACGCCCAGTCGTCGGGCGTCGTGCCGTTGACGACAGCCCCGGCGATGCCGGCCTTGGTCAGGTCGGCGGCGATCTGGTCGAGATGGGGGAGGAGCCACTCGTCCTGCAGGTGGTTGTGGGCGTCGTAGAGTCTCATGCGTCGAGTTGGCGCTCGGCGAAGTCGCGAATCGTCGCACGCACGGCGGCCAGTCCGTTGCGCCGGGTGGGGGAGAGGTTCTGCAGCAGGTCAAGTTCGGCGAGCGGGTCGGTCTCGTCGGCGATGATCTCGGCCGGGGTGGCGCCCTCGTGGTAGGCGGCCAGGAAGGCGACGAGGCCCTTGACGAGTGGTCCTTCGGCATCGCAGCGGAAGTGTCCGCGCCCGTCCCGCAGCTCGGGGACGAGCCAGACCTGGGAGACGCACCCCTGCACACGGTTAGCGTCGATCCGCAGTTCCGCGGGCAGCGGCGGGAGGCGGCGGGCGCGATCCACGACGGCGGCCAGGCGCTCCTGGGCGTTCTCGATGAACAGGAAGTCGTCGAGGAGCTGGCGTTGCGCAGCGGTCATTGGGCAGAGGGAAGGGAGCTTGATGGTCTCTCGCAGAGGCGCGGAGTACGCGGAGTGAACATAGTGTTCTCAGCGTGCTCCGCGACTCCGCGAGAGAAAAAACACCTTGCGACCGCCACGCGCTCAACCGCGCGGCACGAGGCGGACTTGGACGACGAGGGCGTTGTTGTCGCCCCAGAGCGTACGCTTCTTCGGCGGCGGGAGGATTTTATCGAGGCGCAGGCGGAGCTTGAGGTTACCGGACTGCGGCACGGTGACCGAACCCATGCGCGTGATGATGCGTGGGAAGTAGCCCTTCTGCGTGTAGTCCAGTTCGCCGTCGCGGGTGATCTTGTGGCGGAGGGTCTGACCGGCGACCTCGATGCGGGCGGTGTGACCATGGCTCCAGCGCTCGAGGTGCTGGTGGGTGGTGACGAGCTCGACGGCGAACTTCCCGGGCGAAAGCACGGTGGCGTCCCACTCCAGCCAGTCGGTGGTCTTGGTCCAGCTGGCGGTGAATCCGATCGGCGTGATCTGCAGGGTCGGTTGGCCGCGGTCGGAGCCGGTGCGGGCTTCCGCCGTGAGCAGGCTGACCAAGCCATCGGGTTCCTGGATCGGCCCCGGCACGACGGCCGGGGTACTCGCGAGTCGCAGGGCCACGACCGTGACCGGGCCCTTGAAGCGCAGGCGAGTAAGGTCGAGCTGGAGGCGCGGAATGCCGGTGGTGGCGTCGACGGACTGGACGACCGGCAAGGCGGCGCGCGGCGCCAGGAGCGGCGCGGCTCCGAGCACGCGGGTGCGGAGGCCGCGGAGCTCGAAGCGGCGGCCAGGGTTGCTGAAGAAGTGGAGGTAGAGCGTGCGGCCCTTGGTCGTCATGCGGCCCCAGGGAAACTCATGGGCGAACGGCGAGGGCTCGGTGCCGTAGATGCTGGCGCCGTTGGCCTTGAGCCAGCGGCCGATGCCGCGGAGGCGGGCGACACTCGGGGCGGGCACGGTGCCGTCGGCCTTGGGGCCGATGTTGAGGAGGTAGTTGGCGTTCTTGCTCGCGGACTCGACGAGGGTGCGGACGAGGTTGTCGACCGGCTTCCACTCGTGGTCGTGCGTCTTGTAACCCCAGGTGTGGTTGAGCGTGGCGCAGACCTCCCAGTCGCCGGCGAGGCGGCCGGGCGGCATCTGGTTGTCGCGCGGGATGCCGTAGTCGCCGAGGCCGTGGCCGATGCGACCGGAAACCAGACAGCCGGGCTGGATCTTCTTCACGAAGCGGCGGATGGCCGCCGACTGCGCGCGGCTGATCGTGAGCGGGGTGTCGAACCAGATGAGGCCCACGGGGCCGTATTGGGTGAGGAGTTCGCGGAGCTGCGGGTAGACCTTTTCCTTCAGGTAACGGTCGGTATTCTTCTTCGCCGGATAGTCCCAGGCGTTCCAGGCGCCATCGGGATGGTGCCAGTCGAGGTCCTGCGAGTAGTAGAAGCAGAGCGTCACGCCCTGCTTTTTGCACTCGCGGGCGAGGTCGCGCATCGGGTCGTGCCGCCAGGGCGTCGCGGCGACGACGTTGTAGGGGTTCGACGGCGAGTCGTACATCGCGAAGCCGTCGTGGTGCTTGGCGGTGATGACGAGGTAGCGCTGGCCGGCCTCGCGGGCGAGGCGCACGATCTTCGCGGCTTCGAAGCGGCGCGGGTGGAACTGCGCGGCGAATTTCGCGTAGGTGGCGACGGGGATCTTCTCCCGGTACATGAGCCATTCGCCGATGTAGGGCACGCGTTTGCCGCGCCAGACGCCGGCCGGGATCGCGTAGAGACCCCAGTGGATGAAGAGGCCGAAGCGCGCGGCGCGCCAGCGGGCGAGGGCGGCGGCGGCAGCAGCGGTGGTGGCGCGGGAGGATTGGCGGATAGTGGAGGGATCGATGGCCATGGAGATCAGGGGTTGTCGGTGCGAATGATGGGAGCCGACGGTAACTGCAGCCATTTCGGTCCGGCTTGCCAGGCAGCGCGAGACCGATTTTGCCGGTGGCGCCGAATGTTCAGGTGGCGTTGAGCAGCGGCGCGGGGCAGTCGATCGCGAGCGCGATGGCGCGGTAGAGCTCGCCCTCGGCGATCGTCACGGTGCCGTCGTGGCCGATCACGTGGGCGGCCGCGGTGAGAAGGCGCCGGCGGATCGGAAGCGAACTGGCGGCGAGGCGATCGAGGGCGCGATCGAGCTCGACGAAGCCCGACTCAGCCGCGGGCCGCAACGCCAGCGCCGGCGCGATCAGCGGCAGCTGCGCGGCGCCTTCGAGAAACGCGGCCGCAACCGCCGGAGCCTCGGCTCCACCGGCGCGGGCCAGGAGCGAGAGGACGACCGAGATGTCGGGCGTGACGGCGACGAACGAATCGAACTGCGCGACGCGCGGCTTCGACCCGCCGAGCGCGAGTTGGCGCGTGAGCACTTTCTGCAGGACGAATTCGAAGGCATCCACCTGGCCATCGGCGTGGACCAACTCGTCCAGGGTGCCGAGGAATCGCTCGGTGGCCGCTCCCGCAAGCGAACGCAGGGTCGGGGCGCAAAGCAGCAGGAGCGGCAGCCGCGCCGCGGGGTCGAGCAGGCTGAGGGCCGGGCGCAGTTCGTGCACCTGGGCGGCCCCGGCCTCGCTGTCGTTTCGCGCGATGATCTCCATGGCCGCCGTGCGGTCGGTCGAGGCCGAGCCGAGGAGCAGGCCATAGACGACCGCCGGGGCGCGCTGCGGGTCGGCGGCGGCCGCCCGGAGGCCGTTCGGCAGGTTCTCGAGCAGGGACTGGGCGCGGCTGAAGTGGCGTTCGGTCAGGGCGCCGATGTCGGCGACGACGGTGGCGGGCTTGAAGGGGATCCGCTTGGTCGGCAGCGGCGGCGGGACCCGGGCGGGAGCGGAGAAGACCTGGGCGGCCGCAGCCTCGGCGCCCAGGCGCGGCCCGCCCTGGAAACCGGCGGTTTGAAAAGTCTCCTGGGCGATGTCGACGACGGTCTCGGGTTCGTGAACCTTGCCGTCCCATTGCGGGTCGATGGCGCGGATGCGCTCGGCCAGCGGCGGGTGGGTGGCCCAGAGACCGCCGAGGTGCGAACGGAAGCTCTGCGCGAAGAAAAAGTGCCCGATCTCGGCGGCCTTGGGCGAGAGCATCGTGGAGCCCAGGGCGTAGCCGCCGATCTTTTTGAGCGCGCCGGCGATGCCGGTGGGATTGCGCGTGAACTGCACCGCGGCGGCGTCGGCGAGGTATTCGCGCTGGCGCGAGACGGCGGCCTGGATGAGGCGACCGAAGAAATAGCCGATGTACCCGATGATCATCAGCGCGAGGCCGATCGCGAGGATGATGGCGATGCCGCCGCCCTTGTTCTTGCCGCTGCCGCCCACGCGCACGCGGCCGCGGCCGAGCGAACGCAGGATGCCGCGGCCCATGAGGCCGAGGACGAGGATGCCGAAGACGATGGCGCTGAGCTTCACGTTCAGGCGCATGTCGCCGTTGAGGATGTGGCTGAACTCGTGGGCCACGACGCCCTGCAGCTCGTCGCGGGAGAGCTTCTCCA
The DNA here is from genome assembly GCA_964526145.1 of uncultured Opitutaceae bacterium. Lineage (GTDB taxonomy): Bacteria > Verrucomicrobiota > Verrucomicrobiia > Opitutales > Opitutaceae > UBA2377. The sequence goes on along the minus strand of CAZGJB010000055.1, from coordinate 5,559 downwards.
TCGTGCCGCGCGTGACCGCGACCACGGCGTCGCCCGGGGTCAGGCCGGCGGCGAATGCGTTCAGCGCCGGCTCGTCGTCGAGCACATACACGGCGGGGATCGGGACGCCGGAGGCGATGGCCATCTCCTCGACGACGTTGAGCAACCGGCGCTCGTCGGGCGTGGCGCGACCTGGTTCGACCCGGCGGGCGCCCAGGCTTTCGGCGACGGCGCTGCCGCCGGTGCGGAAGCTGAGCCACTTGAAGAGCGAGCCGCCGCCGGCGACCGCGAGGACAAACCCGGCCGTGGCGGCGAAGACGGGCGGATTCCACCAGGCGCCGGGCGCCAACCCCTCGGGCGAACCCTGCGCGAGCAGGAAGAGCACCGCGCCATAGCTGGCGAGAATCGTGCCGAGGACCGCGAGGACGAACAGGAACACGAGTCGTGTCGTGCGCCGTTTCGCGCGGGCCTGGGCCTCGAAGAAATCCATGGCTGACCGGAAGTGGCGAGGAGCGAGTAGCGGACAGCTACCCGCTGCCGCGAATCAAGTGAACTTCACCTGCGGCGCGTTGCGCTCGGCGGGATCGTCGATCTTGAAGAGTTCCGCGGGGAGGAAGCCGAACATGCCGGCGAAGATGACGCTCGGGAACGTCTCGCGGGCCGTGTTGTAGGTCATGACGCTGTCGTTGTAGGCCTGGCGGGCGAAGGCGACCTTGTTCTCGGTGGAGGTCATCTCCTCGGTGAGCTGCTTCATGTTCTGGTTGGCCTTGAGATCGGGGTACTGCTCCGCGACGACCATGAGGCGGGACAGCGCGCCGCCGAGCCCGGCCTCGGCGCTGAGCAGGCCGCGGACGGCGTTGGCATCGGCGGGATTGGCCGCGGCCGTTTGCGAGGCGGCGAGGGCGATGTTGCGGGCCTTGATGACAGCCTCGAGGGTTTCCCGTTCGTGCTTGAGGTAGCCCTTGGCGACCTCGACGAGGTTGGGAATGAGATCATAGCGGCGCTTCAACTGCACATCGATCTGGGCGAAGGCGTTCTTGAAGCGGTTCCGGAGGGCGACGAGGGAGTTGTAAATGCCAACGATCCAGAGGGCGAGGACGACGACGATCGCGAGCAGGATGCCGAGGATGACAAGGGCGCTCATAGGTAGGAGGTATGGGTTGGACTGACGCAGGCGATCGTAGTCCGGGAACCTTTCGCGGCGAGCGGGAACTGTTTATAACGCGATTGATTGTTTCGACCGCCCGAAGCAAGTTCGCCGCGTGTTCATGCGTGCCATTCCGCTTCTAGTGTTCACTGCGACCGTGGCCCTGGCGCAGGAGCCGCTGCATGCGCCGGCGCCGCTGATCACGGTGCCCGGTCTGGCGCAGGTTTCGGCGGGCGGCGACATCCTCACGCTCGCCGCCGCGCAGCGGGCGCAGGAGCTCGGGTTCCCCTCGGCGGCGGTGGGCTTGTACCGCGAATTGCTGGCGGCGCCGGGCGGCGACCGCGCCAGCCTCACGCAGGCGCTGGTCTCGGCCCTGCTGGATGACGGCCGGATCGACGAGGCGGCTGCGGTGATGCAGGACTACGTGGGATTGCGCGGGCCGGGCTGGCAGCTGCGCGCCGCGTTGATCGCCGTGCAGCAGGGCCAGATGGAGCAGGCCCGGGCGGTGGCGGCCGATCTCAAGCCAGAGAACCTGCCCGCCGAGGATCGGGCGTGGCTTTATTTTCTCCAGGGCCAGCTGGCGGACGCGGCGGGCGATCTGGGCCGAGCCCGGGGTCATTACGAGGAGGCTCAGGCCGCGGCCGGTTCGGAGACGGCGCGGTCACGATTTCTCCTTGCCCGCGAACAGGCCCGACTGCGGGCGGGTCCGGCTGATGCCGGGCTGCTCGAGGAAGCCAAACGCAACATGGAGCGGCTCCAGGGTCGCAAGGCGGGCTACGGTTTCGCCCGCACCTATGCCACCATGCTCCATGCGCTGGGTCGCAAGAGCGAGGCGGTGGCCGAACTGCAGCGGCAACTGCTCAGCCTGCCGGCCGACGAGCGCGCAGAGGCGGACGATTTTCGATTACTGCTCGGCCTGATCGCCGGCGCCGACAGCGCCGCCGGCCGCTCCGCCCTGCAGCAGCTCCTCGTCAGCGGCGAGGATCGCGACAAGCAGCGCATCGCGTTGCAGGCCCTGGCGCAGGCCTCGACGCGCGATCCGGCCCGGGCGCAGTTCCGGCGCGAACTCGATGGGCTGATCGGCAGCGCCGGAACGCATCCGATCCTCGAGAATCTCCTGATCACCCGCGCGCAGGTCGCGCTGGCCGAGAAGAACTACGAGCGGGCGGAGGACGACGCGCGCACGCTCCTCGAGAAATTCCCCGGCTCGCCGCTGAAGGCACATGCGCGGGGTATCCTTACAACCTCGGCCTGGGAACAGCGGCGCTACCGCGGCGCGGCGGACCAGGCTGCCCAGGCGGCGACGGAGCTGCCGCCCGGTCCGACGCGGGCGGCGCTTGGCGTGCTGATCGCCGAAGCCTGGTTCCGGGCGCGGGACTTCCGCAGTGCGGCCGAGGCCTACGGCGCGGCGCTGGGCGAGGTGCCGGAAAACGTGGCGCCGGGCGCGCTGATGTTCCAGCGCATCCTGTCCGAGATCATGGCGGGACGCCTCGACGTGGCGCAGACCCAGCTCGATGCCCTCGCGACCAATCCGGGATTCGACGCGGTCAATCGCTGGCAGGCGGAATGGAACCTGGCCCGTGCGCTTCAGACGGCCGGCCAGACCGCGGCGGCGTACACCCGAGTCAACCGGCTCCTGGCCGCGCCGGCCGATGCCGGCCGGCTCCCGACCGACCTGCGGGCGCGCATGGCCTGGTTGCAGGCGCGGTTGTCGTTCGAGGCCGGTCAGCCGGAACAGACCCTGCGCCTGACGGATGCCCTTGCGGCCACGCTGGAGGGGGTGGGGACGGACCTGCGGACGGTGATCGCGAGCTCCGGCGCGCTCCTTAAGGCCGAGGCCAGCTTTGCGCTCGGCCGACGCGAGCAGGCGCTCGCCCTCCTCAAGAAACTGCGCGAGGACTACCCGCAGGCGGATGCGACGGTCCGTTCGTACATCGTCGAGGCCGACTATTACGCGAAACAGGACCAGGCCGTGGAGGCGCAGCGGCTGTTGACCAAGCTGGCGGACGACTTCCCGGGCAATGCCTACGCGCCCTACGCGCTCTACCAGGCGGCGCTGCAGGCCGAGCGCCGCGGGCAGGACGCCAACTTCGAGGAGGCCAACAAGCTCATCGAGGACATGGTCCGCAATTATCCGGAAAGCGAACTGGTCTTCTTCGCCCGGCTCAAGCAGGGTGATCTCCTGCGCAAGTTGAACCAGTTTCCCCAGGCGCAGCAGGTCTACGAGACGCTGGTGAACAATTTCGCGCAGCACCAGGGCGTGGTCCTGGCGCAGCTCGCGCTGGCCGAGACGCACAACGCGCAGTCGCTGCAGGACGGCAGCCACGCCGAACGGGCGATCGCGCTCTTCGAGCAACTGCGCGACCGCGTGGATGCGCCGGTCGATGCGCGCGTGGAGGCGGGTTTCAATCTCGGCTACCTCCAGCTCAAGCGCACCCTGCCGGATCGCGCCGAGGCCGTGTGGTGGCGCGATGTCGTGACGGCCTTTCTCCTCGATGAAAAGCAGGCCGCGACTCTCGGCCCCAAGGGCAAATACTGGATGTCGCGCACGCTGCTCGAGTTGGGCGGTCTCTATGAGCAGCAGGCCAAGTTCGACCAGGCGCAGGATGCCTGGAACCTGATCCTGACCGCCAAGCTGCCGGGGGCCACGCTCGCGAAATCGCGCCTCGCCCGTTTCAAGGCGCCCGAGGCCAAGGCGCCCTGAGGGAGCACCGACCTTTGGATGTTTGCCTAATCAACCCTGCCGCCTAAAACCCCAACACCGATGTCCGTGTTCGACTTCAGCCTCTTCGCCCAGGGCGGTCCCATGATGTGGGTCCTGCTCGCGCTGGGTGTGATCACCCTGATGCTCTTCATCGAGCGCGCCCTGTTCCTGCATCGCGGGCAGATCCAGTCGACCGAGTTCATCGGCGGCATCAAGAACATCCTCTCGAAGCGCCGGATCGTCGAGGCGTTGACCGTCTGCGAGGAGACCCCGGGACCGGTGGCGGCGGTGGTGAAAGCAGCTCTCCTCCATGCCGACGAGGATGCGGACCGCATGCGGTTCCACGTGCAGGAGGCGGCCGTGGTGGAGATCCCCGCGCTCGAACGCCGTCTCGGCTCGATCGCGGCGATCGCGCAGGTCGCGCCGCTGGTCGGGTTGCTCGGCACGATTTTGGGGATGGCGACGACGTTCCTTGCGTTCGAGAAGGACTACATGGCGGCCAGCGCGTTGTCGGCCGGCATGTGGCAGGCGCTCCTGAGCACGGCGGGCAGCCTGATGCTGGCGATCCCGGCGCACCTGGCCCATCACTTCCTATCGGGCCGCGTGCGGTCGATCGTCCGCGACGTCGAATGGTCGGGCAACGAGATCATGAAATTCCTGCTCACCGAATACCGGAACCCAACGGCCCTCCCGACGCCGCCGGTGCCCGCGCCGGACGCCAAGTCCCCATGATCACGCGTCCGCTCGATCTCGCCGCGAAACTGCGGCCGCCGCCGCGAAACTTCGATTTCGTGTTTCTCGTCAACGGCGGGCTGATCGTGATGTTCTTCATGCTCTTCGGGTCGCGGTTCGTCCTGGCCCCGGGATTGGGCGTGGACTTCATCATGCCCGAGATGCCCGGGGCGGTCGCGGGCGCCGCGCGCACCACCCATGTGGTCAGCGTCATCCGGCCCGGCCTGATCTTCGTGGACGACGGCGCGATCAATTTCGAGCAGCTCAAGGAATGGCTGAAAGTGCAGGCCAAGACCACGCCGCAGCCGTCGTTGCTGGTGCGGGCCAGCGCCAGCCAGGTGCCCGTGACCGACCTGACCGACATCGCCAGTGCGGCGCAGGCGGCCGGCTTTGTGCGGGTGGTGGTCGGCGCCCTGGAGCCGGAGGCGCCCGGCGGGGCCGCGGGCAGGTGACCATGCGAACAGCTGCGCCAGGCACCGAGCGGCGGACGTGGGTCTTGTCGGCTGGCATTGCCCTCGTGGTGGTCGTGGGTGTTGCCGCGCTTTTTCAGGTTCCGAAAGCTGTTGCTCCCAAAGAGGATGCAGTAAAAACGAGCGGTGGCCCGAGCGGCGTTTCGATGGGGCTGACCCGGTTGGATCCGCACGTGGGCAACATCCTGTTGAACGAGGAGGCGATGCTCTTCGACGCGACGCCGCTGTTCTTGCCGACCGAGTGGAACGTGGGTCACAATACATTGCCGGACAATCTGATACGGGATATCGGGCACAGCTTCAGTGATTATCCGGCGCAACTGACCTTCAACGAAGTCGGCGTTGCGTTGGGATTCCCGGCGCCGGTGGAGGTCCCGGCGAAAGTGACGGACGTCCTGCCGATGTTGGGGCGGCAGCAACCACTTGCGGGAATGGGTCGGACGGATGCGGCGGTGGCGAAATAGCCGGAGCGGGGCGCGCGGGTCGACGTGACGGAGGTCCGTGATGGGGTGGAGGCGCTCAGTCTG
>CAZGJB010000054.1:0-14908 GCA_964526145.1 uncultured Opitutaceae bacterium | reverse complement strand
GCCACCGAGGCGATGGCGGAGCTGTTCGGCCGCCGCGACGGCTGCGCCGGCGGCCGCGGCGGCTCGATGCACCTGCTCGACGTCGAGCGCGGTTTCTACGGCGGCTGGGGAATCGTCGCCGGCCAGCTCCCGGTCGCCACCGGGCTCGCCCTGGCGCTGACCCGGCGCGGCCGCGAGGACGCGGTGCTCTGCGAGCTCGGCGACGGGGCCGTGAACATGGGTGCCTGGCACGAGTCGCTGAACCTCGCCTCGGTCCTGTCGCTGCCGATCCTCTTCGTCATCGAGAACAACCGCTACGCCTACTCGACGCCGATGAGTGAACAGTTCGCGGCCGGCACCGAGCTCTGGCAGCGCGCCGCCGGCTACGGGATCGAGGGCTGCGCGATGGACGCGACCGACCCCGAGGCCAGCGCCCGCACCCTCGCCGACGCGATCGCCAAGGTGCGCGCCACCTCACGGCCGATGCTCGTCGAGGCTCACACGTTGCGCCTCCGCGGCCACGCGGCCTACGACACCTGCGACTACCTGCAACCCGGGGAGTCGGAGGCGTTTTTCGCCCGCGACCCGCTGCCCCGCTTCCGCGCCCGCCTAGCGGCCGCCGGCCACACGGCCCGGCTCGACGCCCTCGACGCCGAACTCAACGCCTTCATCGAGGCCGGCATCAAGGCCAGCCTCGCCATCGCCCGCCCGGAACCTGCCGGCATGGAGGCCGACGTTTTCGCCCCGCCCGCGCCGCCCATACCTTGGAAGCCCGAGCCCGCGGCTCCCGTGCAGCTCAATCTTGCCCAGGCCTGCAACGCCGCCCTGCGCAAGATCCTCACCGAGCGAAGCGAGTCGCTCGTCCTCGGCCAGGACATCGGCAAGTACGGCGGCGCCTTCAAGGTCACCGACGGCCTCCTCAAGCAGTTCGGCCGGACCCGCGTCTTCAACACCCCGCTCGCCGAGAGCGCCTGCACCGGCTACGCCATCGGCCTCGCCGTCAACGGCCACCGGCCCATCGAGGAATTCCAGTTCGCCGATTTCTCCACCGAGGCCGTTACCCAGCTCGCGCTCAACGCCGCGACGCTGCACTTCCGCTCGGGTGCCGCGTGTCCGCTGGTGCTCCGCTTCCCCTGCGGCGGCGGGCTCACCTTCGGCTCGTTCCACTCGCAGGAACTCGAGACGCTTTTCCTCTCGCTCCCAGGCTTCAAGGCGCTCTATCCGAGCACGCCCCAGGACGCGTTCGACGCGATGCTGGCGGCCTACGAGGACCGCAACCCCGTCATCCTCTTCGAGCACAAGGCACTCTACCGCCGCGGCCGCCAGCCGGTCGCCTGGAACCCCCGCTACCGCGAGGTCTGGCAACCCCGACAGCTGCGCCAAGGCGACTTCGCGACGTTCGTCACCTACGGCGAGATGGTGCACGTCGCCGGCGAGGTCTGCGATTTCCTCGCCGAGGAATACGAGCATAGCTTCGACCTCTTCGACCTGCGTTGCCTCTCGCCGCTCAAGCTCGACGCCATCGCCGCCTCGCTCGCCCGCACCGGCCGCCTCGTCGTCCTGCACGAGGGCCGCCGCAACCACGGTTTCGGCGCCGAGGTTGTCGCGCGCCTGACCGAGTCCCAATTCGGCAGCCTCAAGGCCGCCCCCCTGCGGATCGGCGCCCTCGACATCCCTGTCCCCTTCGCCCCCGAGCTCGAGCAGGCTTACCGACCCACCCGCGACAAGGTCATCGAGCAGATCACGGCATGGATGGGGTGAGCGGCTGTTTCTGATTGGCGGCCGCTGAACCGCCCCGCAATCTCTCCCCGCCGTGGCGACCCCAAAATCCGCAATCCGCAATCGCCGATCCGCCATTTCCCGGGCCCGCTGGGCTCGCGTTCGCCTGTTCGCGATGGACGTGGATGGCGTGTTGACCGACGGGACCGTGCGCATCTCGTCGGACGGCACGGAGTCCAAATCGTTTTCGATCCTCGATGGCATGGGCATCGTCCGCCTCAACCGTGCGGGCGTCGCCGTCGCCTGGATCAGCGGACGCCCCTCCGGCGCCACCACGCGCCGGGCCGAGGAGCTGAAGGTCCCCCATCTCATCCAGGGTCGCACCGACAAACTGGCCGCACTGCAGGAATTGGCCGGCCGCCTTCACCTCGAGGCCGCCGCCTGCGTGTACATGGGCGATGACGACATCGACGCCCCGGCGCTCGCGTGGGCGGGGATCGGCGTCAGCGTGCCTGACGCGATGCCCGCCGCCCAAGCGGCAGCCGACTTGGTCACCGATCGTCCGGCCGGTCGCGGCGCCGTGCGCGAAATCTGCGAACATATCCTGCAGTCGCGTGGTCTGTCTGCCTCCCGGTGAAACCTCTCCGTCTGCTCCTTCCCCTGATCTGTGCGCTTGGCCTCACGGGGGCCGAATCGGGCACAAGCCGGACCCCGGTGAGCAATTTCAAGCTCCCGACCTTCACGAAGGACGGCCACCGCTCCATGCTCCTCCAAGGCACGGAGGCCCAGGTCAGCGCCCACCGCGTCGAGCTGACGGGGCTCAACCTGTCGCTGTTCACCGGCGACGCCCGCAACCGGGTCGAGACCATCATCCTCAGCCCGACGGCCGTGGCCGACCTCGAGACCGACATCATCAGCGGGCCCGGCGCGGTCCGGTTCATCCGCGACGACCTCGAGATCACCGGCAACGAGTGGCGCTACGATCATCGCGGGAAAAAAGTTTCCATCGCCCGCCACTCGCGGGTAGTTTTCCAAGCGTCGATGCCAGACATCCTCAAATGAGCCGCACCCTTCGCCTTTTCCTCCTCGCGCTCCTGTCGCCGCTTGCACTGACGCTGCGCGCCGCCGACGCGCCGACACCCACCGAGATCACATGCGAGGGGTTGTTCGAGACCGTGAGCACCGATACCGAGACCTTCTCGACCTTCCAGGACAAGGTCGTCGTCACCGGCAACAACCTGAAGCTCTTCTGCGACTTCCTGAAGGTCGTCGCCATCCGCAAGGGCGATCCCGCCGCCACCATCGGTCAGTACGGCTATTTCAAGTCCCTCGTTGCCACGGGCAACGTCCGCATTGTGCAGGGCGACCGCGAGGCCACCTGCGGGCGCGCCGAAGTCTTCCCCGGCGAGGACCGCATCGTGCTCAGTGAGGATCCGGTCGTCCGCAGCCTCGACGACCAGTACGTCGCCGCCGGCCCGAAGCTGGTGCTCTACCGCGGCCAGCGCCGCGCCGTGATCGAGGGCACCCCGGAGGAGCGGGTGCGCCTGACGCTACCGGCGATCAAGGACCTCGGCTTCGAGGAGGAAAAGAAATCCGAAACCGCCCCCGCGCCCGCCGCGGGCACTCCGTGATGGCCGCCGCAGTCGCGACTTCCGAGATCCGGACCGAAGGCCTGGTCAAGACCTTCGGCCAGCGCAGCGTCGTCAATGGCGTCAACCTCGGCTTCGCCGCCGGCGAGGTCGTCGGCCTGCTCGGCCCCAACGGCGCCGGCAAGACCACGACGTTCTACATGATCGTGGGCCTGATCCCGGCGACGAAGGGCCGCGTGCGGCTCGATGGCCACGACCTCACGCCGATGCGCATGCACGAGCGCGCCCGGCACGGCATCGGCTACCTGCCGCAGGAGGCCTCGGTCTTCCGCAAGCTTTCCGTCGAGGAGAACATCCTCGCGATCGCCGAGGCCATCGGCCTTCCGCGGGCCGAGCGCACCGCCCGCGTGCAAAAACACCTCGAGGAACTGAGTCTCACGCACGTGGCCAAGCAGAAGGCCTACACCCTGTCCGGCGGCGAGCGCCGCCGGCTCGAGATTGCCCGGGCGCTCGTGCCCAACCCGAAATTCCTGCTGATGGACGAGCCGTTCGCCGCCATCGATCCCATCTCCGTCGCCGAGGTCCAGAAGATCATCCTCCAGCTCAAGCGGCAGGGCATCGGCGTCGTCGTCACCGACCACAACGTCCGCGAAACCCTTCGCATCGTCGACCGCGCCTACCTCATCCACCAGGGCAAGGTCCTGACCGAGGGCACCGGCGAATTCCTCATCAACGACCCCCAGGCCCGGGAATTCTACCTTGGCGAGAACTTCAATCTGTAGCCACGGATTGCACGGATTTCGCGGATCGCCTTCAGGCGGATGAGACGCGGCTGGATTCCAGCCGGTCCCGACTGATTTTGCTCTACTCGCTTCCCACTTACCGCTACTCGCTACTGACGCATGCAAAAGGCCATCCACGGCATCACGGTCGCGCATTTCTACGAGACCTACCGCGAGAAGCTTAAGCTTGAGCTCCTTACGGGCGAGGGCGGCCTGCACCGCCTCATCAAGGAGGGCTCCATCAACCGCCCCTCCCTCGCGCTCACCGGCTTCTTCAAGTATTTCGCGAACAAACGCGTGCAGGTCTTTGGCGCCGCCGAGATGACCTACATGAAGACGCTCCCGGCGGAGACCCAGGCCAACATCTTCCGCCAGATGGTGCAGCGGCACATCCCGTGCCTCGTGCTCACGCGCAATTACCACGGCACCAAGGCCATGCTCGATGTCGCGCGGGAGATGGACCTGCCGCTCTTCCGTACGCCGATGATCACGATGAACTTCGTGAACCTGGCGACGCTGTGCATCGACAACGAATTCGCGCCCTCCGCCACCGAGCATGCGACGACGCTCGACATCAAGGGCGTGGGCGTGCTGCTCCGCGGCTCCAGCGGCGTCGGCAAGAGCGAGTGCGCCCTCGCGCTGATCGAGCGCGGCCACTCCCTCGTCGCCGACGACCTCACCGTGATCAAGCTTCTCGACGAGCGGGAACTCATGGCCACCAGCCGCCCCCTGAACCGCGGCTGGATGGAGTGCCGCGGCATCGGCATCATCAACATCGCGGAGATGTTCGGCATCAAATCCATCCGCCTCGAGAAGCGGGTCGACCTCGTGATCTCGCTGCAGGAGTGGACCCCGGACGTGGTCGAGGAACGCACCGGCCTGGAGGAGAACTATTTCGAGATTCTCGGCATGAAGGTGCCGCACATCGAGCTCTACGTCCGCCCCGGCCGCGACATGGCCCGCTTGGTCGAGGTCGCCGCCCTGACCCACGCCCTCAAGCGCATGGGCCATGACCCGGCGAAGGATTTCAACGAGCGCCTGATCGCCTTCATGAGCCAGCAGCCCGCGGCCGCCCCGACGAAGGTCAAACCCGTCATCCGCGAGACCCGCCATACCGAGGCCTGATTTCATGTCCGATTCCACCGCCCGCCACGACGGCCGCCGCGCCGCCCAACTGCGCCCGATCACCTTCGAGGCCAACATCGCACCCCACGCCACCGGCTCCGTGCTGGTCTCCTTCGGCGCCACCCGCGTCATCTGCGCCGCCATGATCGAGCCCAAGGTCCCGGCCTGGATGCGCCAGCAGGGCGTCAAGGGCGGCTGGCTCACGGCCGAATACTCGATGCTGCCGTACTCCACGCTGGACCGGAAGCAGCGCGACATCGCCAAGGGCAAGCTCGACGGCCGCACCGTCGAGATCCAGCGCCTCATCGGCCGCTCGCTGCGCGCCGTGATCGACCTCCAGAAGCTCGGCGAGAACACGCTTTGGGTGGACTGCGACGTCCTCCAGGCGGACGGCGGCACGCGCACGGCCTCCATCACCGGCGCCTACCTCGCCGCCCGTCTCGCGGTGCAGAAACTCATCGACGACAAGAAGCTGGCCGAGAACCCGCTCCTCGATTCCGTCGCCGCCATCAGCGTGGGCATCTTCGAGGGACGCGAGCTGCTCGACCTCAATTACGTCGAGGACAAGGACGCCGAGGTCGACTTCAACATCGTCATGACCGGCCAGGGCAAGTTCGTGGAGGTCCAGGGCACCGGCGAGGAGGCCACCTTCACGCAGGAGCAGCTCACCAGTCTCATCGCGCTCGCGCAGAAGGGCCTGAAGGACTTGGCGGGGCTGCAGACCGCCTTCCTGACGAGGCAGTTGCTGGCGAAGCGCTGATCCCGCTGTGAACACGCCGCCCGCACCGCTGCCCCTCCCGCCGCGCGCGGCGCTTGTGCGAGTGACAGTCAACCTGGTCCTCCTGGGGGCTGTCACCCTGTTCACGTCCGCTCTGGAGGTGGTGGCATTCATCCGCCACGGCGGCAATCTCTCGCTGGGCACGCCCGCGGCCGGCGTCCTTATCTGGGTTGTCGCCCGGCTTGCCTGGAAGGGCAAGCGCGGTGTCTGGAACGCGATCGCCGTCCTCGCGCCACTGGCAACGGGGGCGTGGCTGGGCGCACTCGTCGCCGTGACGCTGACCACGCCGTGGAACCTTCTCGTGTTGTTTCTGCGTACCGGGGTGTGGGGCCCGGTAACGGGCGCCACGTTTCTGATCACGCTGACCCTGCTGGCGCTGCTCGCACGCGACACGCATCGCCATTCATTCCTGGCGCGAAAATCGAAGTGGACCAATCCGCCCATCCTCACCGCCGCAAGCCTCCTCCCCACCGCCGTCCTGGTCGGTCTCCTACTTCTTCTCCTGCAGGGTAGCTGGACGAAACCAGCCGTCGAACTCGCGCGCCAGCAACTTGGCGACGGCTACGACTACCGCATTCAATCCTGGCACCAGCAGTCCCAGTCCGGTCAGGTCCACGGCCGTGCCACGGTGATCGCCTTCAACGATACCGAGATTCGAACGATTGAAGTGGAGTGGTGACACCCCTTACCGCTTCAGCTTGGCCTGGCCTCACTCCTTCGGCTTCTCCGTCGGGATCTCGCCGAAATTACCGCTCTCCGCGGCGTGGACGAACCGTTCGGTCACGCTCTTAAGGTCCTCCCAGCGGCGGCGGATCGTCTTGGCCTCGGTCTTGGTAATGGTGTTGTCGCCGGCCGCCTGCGCGATCGTCGCCAGCATGTCGGCGAAATCCTGCACGATGTCGTTCGTCAGCGGGATCAATTGACCCGAGTGCTGCAGGGACTGCGGGTTGCGGATGTAGAAGCCGCCCGCCTGCTCACAGACCCATTGCGCGATCCGGGGATCCTTGGTGGAGCGGATCAGCTGGCCGATGCGGTCGAGGGGGTTGTTGGCGCCGCTGCCGCTGTCGTCCGCCGGGGGCTCCGCCCACTTGTAGATCAGGGACAGGGAGAGCGCCATGTCGGCCGCAATCTGCTTGGCGCTCGTCTGCTTCAGGACCTCCCGCAAAACCTCGTGCGATTGCATAGACCCAGCATGCTGCACGGGCCGGGCACCCAATGCAACCCGGCGTTCCGGCAATGATATAAGCCCGCGGCGCCTGCCGGACTGTCACCCCTAAAGAGTCCTTATGGTGCGGTTTTTTGTGTGTCTTCGGCAGTCCTTTCCGCCCATACTGACGCTTTACCAACATGAACATCCACGAGTATCAGGCGAAGGCCCTTTTCGAAAAATACGGCGTACCCGTCCCCAAGGGCGCCGCCGCCACCACCCACGAGGAGTTTGTCAACGCGCTGGCCCAGCTGCCCGAGGGACCGACGATGGTGAAGTCCCAGATCCATGCCGGCGGCCGCGGCAAGGGTACGTTCACCGACGGCTTCAAGGGCGGCGTCAAGTTCTGCAAGAGCAAGCAGGAAGCCAAGGACCTCGCCGGCAAGATGCTCGGCAACACGCTCGTCACGCTCCAGACCGGCCCCGCCGGCCGCAAGGTGCAGACCGTCTACTTCACGGTCGCGAGCAGCATCAAGAAGGAGTACTACCTCGCCATCCTCCTCGACCGCGCGACCTCGATGCCGGTCATCGTCGCCTCCACCGAGGGCGGCGTCGAGATCGAGAAGGTCGCCCACGAGACGCCCGAGAAGATCACCAAGGTCCTCGTCGATCCGGCCTACGGCCTCGCCGATTACCAGGTGCGCGAGCTGATCTTCAAGCTGGGCTTCACCGGCGCCGAGGCGAAGAACGCCGGCAAGCTCATCCGCAACCTCTACAACTGCTTCTGGGACACCGACGCCGCCATGGTCGAGGTCAACCCCCTCATCACCACGCCCGAAGGCGAGGTCCTGGCCCTCGACGCCAAGGTCTCCTTCGACGACAACGCCCTCTACCGCCACCCCGATATCGTCGCCCTGCGCGATCTCAACGAGGAGGACCCGAAGGAAATCGAGGCCTCCAAGCACGCGCTCAACTACATCGCGCTCGATGGCAACATCGCCTGCCTCGTCAACGGCGCCGGGCTCGCCATGAGCACGATGGACATCATCAAGCACTTCGGCGGCACCCCCGCCAACTTCCTCGACGTCGGCGGCGGCGCCTCGAGGGAACAGGTCGTCGCGGCCTTCAAGATCATCCTCGGCGACAAGAACGTGAAGGGCATCCTCGTGAACATCTTCGGCGGCATCATGGACTGCAACGTGATCGCCCAGGGCATCGTCGAGGCCGTGAAGGAAGTCGGCCTCAAGCTCCCCCTCGTCGTCCGCCTCGAGGGCAACAACGTCACCGCCGGCAAGGCCACCCTCGCCGCCTCGGGCCTCACCCTCACCTCCGGCGACACCATGGCCGACGCCGCCCAAAAGATCGTCAAGCTCGTCGCCTAAAACCCACTCCCATGTCCATTCTCATCACTCCCACCACCAAGATCCTCATCCAGGGCATCACCGGTGAATTCGGTGCGCGCCACACGCGGCTCTCGCTCGACTACGGCACGCAGGTCGTCGCCGGCGTCACGCCCGGCAAGGGCGGCCAGGTCTTCGAGCACGCCGGCCACAAGGTGCCGATCTTCAACTCCGTCGCCGACGCCGCCAAGGCCACCGGCGCCACCGTCTCGGCCATCTTCGTGCCGCCGCCGTTCGCGGCCGACGCCATCCTCGAGTGCGCCGACGCCGGGCTCGACCTCGCCGTTGCCATCACCGAGGGCATTCCGATCAAGGACATGGTCCGCGTGAAGCGCGCCATGCAGGGCAAGAAGACCCGCCTCGTCGGTCCCAACTGCCCCGGCATGGTCTGCCCCGGTCCCGGCAAGGATTCGCACGGCGGCTGCCGCATCGGCATCGCCCCCGGCTACATCAACAAACAGGGCCACGTCGGCGTCGTCTCCCGCTCCGGCACCCTCACCTACGAGGCCGTCTTCCAGCTCACCTCGCTCGGCATCGGCCAGAGCACGACGGTCGGCATCGGTGGCGACCCGGTCAACGGCACCTCGCACCTCGACGTCATCAAGCTCTTCAACGCCGACCCCGACACGCACGGCATCATCATGATCGGCGAGATCGGCGGCAACGCCGAGGTCGAGGCCGCGCGCTGGATCAAGGCGAACTGCAAGAAGCCCGTCGCGGGCTTCATCGCCGGCGCCACGGCCCCCGCGGGTCGTCGCATGGGCCACGCCGGCGCGATCGTCGGCGGCGCCGAGGACACCGCCGCCGCCAAGATCGCCGTCTTCAAGGAATGCGGCATCGAGGTCGCCGTCACCCCCTCCGACATGGCCGACGCCCTCCTCCGCGCCGCCAAGGCCAAGGGCGTGAAGCTGAGCTGAGTCCGCCAAACCATAATCGATTCATTCGAGGGCGCACATTTTTGTGCGCCCTCTTGGTTTATGGGCATTCATGCCCAAACGGGTCGCACGCGGAGGCGCGGAGCACGCGGAGAATTTTCATCAACGACTCCGCGTCCTCCGCGTCTCCGCGTGAGCCAAGGTTTGGATTTGGCGAATCCAGCGCACACCGAGGGTCCGATCTCCCATGCCCAGTATTAGCTGAGGTATTCACCTGGGCGAAAAAGTGCAAAAAATGCTGGACACTCGGATGACGCGGTTCACGCTTGCCGACGCATCAGGAACGAGTCGGCCCTAAAAAAGCCGGCTCCGCCAACCGGGCCGGGAGCGGCCACGGTGGATCGGGGGCAACCCCGGATGTGCGTCACCCGCAAGGGGGGCGAACCAGCAACGCTCCCGAAGACGAGACCGACCTGATGCCCAGGTCGGTTTTTTGTTTTCAACCCTGCTGCGCGATAACTCCAACCACGAACTATCACGCAACATGTCAGCCATCACCAAACTCCCCGGTATCCGGGTCCGCTCGGACAACACCAACCACCACCTGTGGAACAACCACGGCACGTGGTTCCTGCACTATACCGTGCACCCCACGCCCTTCACCAAGGAGCGCATCCGCCGTTCCCTGGGGACCAAGGACGTGAAGGTGGCGCGGGATCGCCGCGACGCGTTCTTCAATCATCTCGCCAGCGAAGCGGCCAAGGCCGCCGCGGCCCGCAAAGCCACCGCCGCATGAACGCGCCCAGCCGTGTGCTGCGCTTCCGGCCTGCCGGCAGCGCGGGCTGCACGTTGCCCGGTGCCCAGCGATTGATCGACGTCTACCTCGACGACGACCGCTCGCCCATCGGCAGCATCGTGCGCCTCGACCCCGAAGCCGGCGCCCCCACCCGCTGGGCCTTTGTGCTCAGCGACGGTCGCGCCACGGGACTGCAAAGCACGCACTCCCGCCAGGACCTCGAGATCGCCATCCAGGAATACTACTTCCACGACCTGACCCACGACGGCCGCCAGACGGCCTGAGGACGCGAGCTTCCCCACCGCCAGCTTTTCGCTCAAGCTGCCGGCTTTCCATGTCCTCCGCGCCCCTCACCCTCGCCGCCGTTGGCTGCGGCTCCCGCGTCCAGGTCTACAGCGCCCTCGCCGCCGCCATGCCGGATCGCTACCGCGTGGTCGCCGCCGCCGACCCGATTCCCGATCGCCTCGAGCGCGTGCGCCAGCTCTCGAAGAACCCCGGCCTGCGCACCTTCGCGTCCGACCGCGAGCTCTTCGCCGCCGGCAAGCTCGCCGATGTCCTGATGATCGGCACGCAGGATCCCGATCACGTCGGGCCCTGCATCGCCGCGATGGAGCTCGGCTACGACGTGCTCCTCGAGAAACCCATCGCCCCACGTTTCGACGAGGTCCAGCGCCTCGAAGCCATCGCCAACCGCCTCGGGCGCCGCGTGCTCATCTGCCACGTGCTGCGCTACACGACGTTCTACTCGAAGATCAAGGACCTGATCGTCGCCGGCGAACTCGGCGACCTCATCGCCATCAACGCCACCGAGGGCGTGGGTCTGTTCCATCAGGCGCACTCGTTCGTCCGCGGCCACTGGGCCGTCACCGAGCGCTGTTCGCCGATGATCATCTCCAAGTCGTGCCACGATCTGGACATCCTGTCGTGGCTCGTGGATGCCCCCTGCGAAGCCGTGTCGAGCTTCGGCTCCACGTCCTATTTCAACGCCGCGCACGCCCCCGCCGGGGCGCCGGCGCGTTGCACCGACGGCTGTCCCGTCGCCGCCACCTGCCCCTACGACGCCCACCGCTACCTCGGCGACCAGCGCGGCTGGCTGCACTGGGTCTACGATCGCGACGACGTCGCGACCGACGCTGAGATCAAGGCCTGGCTCGCCACGAGCAAGTGGGGGCGCTGCGTGTACCATTGCGACAACACCGCCGTGGATCGCCAGACGGTGAACCTGCATTTTGCCAACCGTGTCACCGCAACGTTCACGATGACGGCCTTCGCCGAGGGCCGGGAGCTCGAGATCCGCGGCACGCGCGCCATCCTGCAGGCCGGTGAGGCGATCCGCCGGCTCACGGGCCACGACATCGCCATCACCGATCACGCGACGAAAAAAGTCACCTGGCACGACGTCCCCGTGCTCGAGGGCGAATTTGCCGGCCACTGGGGCGGCGACCGCGGGTTGATGGACCTCTTGGACCACGAGCTCCGCCGCTCGAACCCAGCCGACATGCGTTCGTCGCTGCAGCGTTCGGTCGAGAGCCACGCGATCGGCTTCGCCGCCGAGGAGTCCCGCGTGACCGGGCAGACCATCCGCCTTGACGCTTTCCGCCAGCGACACCGGTAGGCCGCGGGCGGCCTACGGAATCCGCAGCGGCTGGCCCGGACGCAGCGCGTTGGCCCCGGCCAGGGTGTCGCGATTGGCGTCGTAGATCTCCTGCCAGCGGTTCGGCGTGCCGTAGTAGCGCAGGCTGATGCGGGAAAGGGAATCGCCGTCGACCACGATGTGCGTCCGGGCCTGCGGCGCCGCTTGGGTCGCGGCCGGTTCCGGACTCGCGCCCACGGGGCGGACGGGGGCGACCGTGTTGCCGGTGCCGGGATTCATCAGGCGGGCGGCCGACGCGATCTGGTCCAATGTGCCCTGGGCTTGCCGGAGCCGCGCGCTGATCGCGGCGTTTTCCTGCTGCAGCGCCGCGATGCGGCCGGTGCGATCGCGCTCGATCGCCTGCATGGTATCGTTGAGCCGGGCGTTTTCGGCGCGAAGGGCGGCGACGTCGCGCTGGGCGGCCACGAGCTGCGTGGTCACATTGCCGAGACTCGCCGCGCGGGCCTCCGCCTCCTGGCGGGCCTGCTCGGCCAGGCCGAGGCGGGCGCTGTCGTTGCGCAGGGTCGCGATCTCGCTGGTCAATTGCTGGTTGGTGGCCGTCAGGGCGGCAACGTCGCGCCGCAGCGAAGCCACGGCCTCGTCCTGGGCGCCGAGCCGGGTGTTGTCGGCCTTCAGCGTCTCAACCTGGGCGGTGAGTGTCTTCACCTGCGCCTGCAATTGTTCGTTGGCCGCGGCAAAATCGTTTGCGTCGGCTTTCTGGATCTCGCCGATCCGCTCGGCGGCGGCCAGCCGGTCGCGCAGCGCGGTCAGGTCGGCCTGGCTGCGATCGGCCTGCTGCTTCAACTGCGCCAGCTGGGTCTCGAGGTTCGCCTTGTCACGCGCGAGCCGGTCGTTGAGGCCGGTGAGCTCGGCGACGGTGGCGCTCTGCTTGTCGGTGGCGTGATCGGATTCGGCGAGCTTGGATTGCAGTGCTGCGAGGTCGGCCTGCGCGCTCTGGGCCTGGTTGCGCGCCAGATCACCCTCCTGCTTGAGCTGGGTCAACCGGCGCTCGGCGTCGGCCAGCTTGGCGAACATGTCGTCCACCTGCGTCTTCAGGCCGTTGCGCTCCTGGGTCAGCTTGTCGGTCGTCGCGGTCAGCTCGCGCACCCGGGCGTTGAGCTGCTCGGACTCCTGCGTGCGCACCGTCTGCGAGTCGCCCGAATTGAGCAGCGCGCGGTTCGCCTCGGCGAGGGCGCGGTTCGCGTCGCGGGCGAGCTGCAGCTGGCCGGCGAGCCGGGCGAACTCCTCGGCCGCGTTTTTCTGGTCCTGCTGGTTCTGCGCCTCGAGGGTCTTCACCCGATCCTGCAGGGTCTGCATCTCGAGCTGCATGGCCGTCGCATCGGGCACCGCGCGGGCGGCCGAAGCCTGGGCCGCGAGGGCGGCCGCGGTGGATTGCTTCGCCACCTCGAGATCCTGCTGCAGCGACGAGACCTGACCGGAAAGCTCGTTGATGCGGCGATCCTTGGCTTCGAGCGTCTGCGCGGCCGCATCCAGCTGGGCGGTCAGTTGCTCGACGTCCTTGCCCGGCTCAGCCTTCGCCGGCGCGGCGGCCAGCTGGCGATTTTCGCGGGTGAGGCGATCCACTTCGGCCAGGAGTTCGGTGGTTCGCGCCTGCCACTGGGCGCTGCTCTGCTCGGTCCGCCTGAGCGCATCCTTGGTCTCGGCCACATCCGTGGCGAGGCCCTGCCGGTCGCGCTGCGCCCGCGCCGCCTCGTCCTTGGCGACGGCGAGCTCCGCCCGCAAGTCGGTCAGTTCCCGCCCTTGGTCGGGCGCAGCCGGACGATTCTGCAGGGCGGCCACCTGCGACTGGAGCGTGCCGATCTGGGTGAGCAGATCGGTATTCTCCGCCTCGCGGTTGCGCACGGTCTGGGCGGCGGCATCGGCCGCCTGACGGGCTTCGGCCAGCCGGGCTCGCGTCGCGGCGAGGTCGGCGATGGCCTGGGTGAATTCGGTGCCGTCGGTTGCCGGCTTCGTCGAGGCGGATTCGCTCAGGCGCTGCTGGAGCGCGGCATTCTCGCCGCGAATGGCCTCGAGCTGGCGGGTGACGTCGGCCAACTGGTTCTGCAGGCGGCTGACCTCCACGGCGCTGCGCCCCTGCACGGCCTGCGCCTCGACGCGCATCTCCTCGGTTTCGCGCCGGGAAGCGACGAGCTGGGCCATCGTCTCGTCCAGTCTGGCCTGCACGTCCGCCAGGTCGGCGGCGAGGCGGCGGTTTTCCGCCCCACCCTGTGTTTCGGCGGAGCCGCGCGCCGCCGTGGCGGCGGCCAGCTGCTGCTCCGTCGCGGCCAGCGCGCTGCGGGCCTGCTCGAGATTCGCGGCCTGCGCCTGCACTTCGCGGCGGAGCGATTGGACTTCATTCTCAGCCGTGGCGAGGCGCTCGGCGACGGCCGGATCGCTCGCGGGTCGCGCGGCGAGGCGGGCGTTCTCGTCGCTCAATTGGCGATTGGCCGCCTGGGCGGCGTCGAGCTGCTGCTGCAGCGCGGCGAGCTGGGGAGACAAATCCGTAGCGGGCGCATCGCTCGCCGCCGGCGCGGGGCCGGTCGCCCGCTCCTCGGCGCGGCGCAGGCGACGGGCCAGATTGCTGAGTTCGATCGTGGCGCGCTTGACCTCGTCGTTGAGCCGCTGGTTTTCGCCCCGCAGGCGGATCACCGTTTCATCCGTGCTTTCCGGAGCGGTTGCGACCGCCGGGGCGACGGTCGAGCGGGCGGCCTGGAGCTGGGCGGCGAAATCGCGGTTCTGGGCGGCCAGCGCCTCCTTCTCATCGCGCAGGGTGGCGGTCTCCCGAGTGAGGCGTTCGACCTGCTCGCGCAAACCGGCCACGGCCGGGTCGGAGGCGGCCGGACGGACGGCGAGGCGGGCCTGTTCGGCCTCGAGCCGGGCCAGCTTCTCGGTGGCCTGGCGCAGTTCCTCGCGGCTTTGCGCCAACTGGCCGGTGAGGTCGGAGTTGGTGGCGCGCAGTGAATTGCGTTCGGACTCCAGCTGCGCCTGGACCGCAGGCACGGCCTGGGCGGCGGCGGCGACCTGGTTCAGGCGCTGCTCGAGCGCGACGCGCCGTTGGCGATCGGTCGAGCGACGTTTGGCAACG
>CAZGJB010000053.1:0-15160 GCA_964526145.1 uncultured Opitutaceae bacterium | reverse complement strand
GCGTGACCCCGAGGTCCTTCAGCACCGCCAGCCGCGCGGGCGTGACCGAAGCCGGAGCCATCTCCACGGTCCATTCGATCGGCCTCCCACCACAGACCGCCAGCACCTGCTCGCCGAGGCGCCGCAAGGCCGGAGGGGCCAGCAGGCCCGGGGTGCCTCCGCCCCAGAATACCGTCTCGACCGGCCGCGGCCAGACCACCAGGGACGCCTCCTTCGCGATACCGGCAAGGAACCGATCGATGCCATCCGCGGTCGGTTTAACTTGGTAAAATGCGCAGAAGTCGCAGGTCGCGGCGCAGAACGGCACGTGGACGTACAGTCCCAGCGGCGCCGCCGGCGCAGCTTTGTCTTGCCCTGATGCGAAGTCGCTCATTATTAACGCCCTTTAACTGACCGGTTTTATTTCAAAACCAATGCAAAACTCCCTCCTTTCCCATCCGAGGAAATTCGTCGCCTGGCTGACGCTCGCGTTCAGCCTCGTTTTCCTCACCGGTTGCGAAACCCTGACCCTGACGAATCTGACGCCGGGCAGCCTGCCGGAGAATCCCTCGCGCATCTACACAATCACCATGCGCGTCACGCCTTCGCGCAGCGCCGCGGCCACGCCGCAGAACATCACCCCGTTTATCATCATCGACGGCAAGAACTACCAGATGGTGAAGAGCAAGCTGGGTGAGAACATCTTCGAGTACGACTACCAGCTGCCGGCCACCCGCACCGAGATGGCCTACTACTTCCTCGTGAAGTACGAGATCGAGATCAACGGTCGCCTCGAGCCTCGCGAAACCTACTCCGAACTCACCCGCGCCAACACCGTCAACCGCTACGTCCTCTCCCTCGAGGTCAACCGCGGACCCGTCGGCGCCCGCATCAGCGTGCTCGGCCGCGGCTTCTCGCCGCAGGATGTGATTTATTTCGACAACATCCCCACCCGCACGGTCTACGAGTCGCCGAACTCCCTCAGCTTTTACGTCCCGGCCCTCGATGCCGGCCGTAATTACCAGATCATGCTCGGCAGCGCGTCCGGCAATTCCCCGGTCGGCACGTTCCGCATCGACGCCAGCTCCCTCAGCGTGATCCCGTCGGCCCTCACCCTCCGTCCGGGTGAAACCCAGGTGCTCACCTTCACCGTCGCCAACCCGGCCCCCGCCGGCGGTCTTCTGCTCGACGTGACGACCGACGTGCCCGAGTGCATCATCATGCCCGAGGCCGTCGTCCCGGCCGGCCAGACCACCCTCACGATCAACGTCCAGGGCGGCAAGCCGGGCTCCGGTTCGCTCTTCCTCAAGGGCTACGGCGCCGGCGAGGTGACCATCCCGGTCACCGTCACCGACAAGTGATTTCCTGACTGCCAAGAGCAGAAACACCAAGCGCAAGGCGGGTCTCACGACCCGCCTTTTTATTTGCACGGTCGGAATTGCATCTTTGCGTCGTCACCCCACTTCGCTTAACACTCCCGCCCATGCTCTCGCATCCGGCCTTTTGGCTCGCCCTGGCGGTGGTTGTCCTGGTGGCGGCGAATGTCGCCTATTTTCTCAAGCGCGACTGGGAGGGCTCCCATCGCCCCGTCGATTACGCTCAGCTCAACTATCCGGCGGATACGCCGACACTGCGGCGCTGGCGCATTGACGGCGACCGCCGGCTGATGCCCGAGATCGTCTGGAGCCACCGGCCCGCGCAGTGGCAGTTGCTCCTCGACGGCCAACCGGGGCCGATCCTGCCGGGCGACGCTCCTTGGATTGAACTCACCGGCCCCGTCTTCACCGGCGCCGCCGGCGAAAAGCTCACCGATTTCCGTCGCCGCTACGTGCTGCGTCCCCTGCCGGCCGGCTCAGGCCCGGACCTCGAGTTCGTCATCACGCCCATCGCCCGCGAGTTTTACCTCGAGCGCGGCATGGAATTCCCGACCAGCATCGCGCAGATTCACACCGCCCTGCCGGTCGGCGATTTCAGGCGGCATGCCGTGAGCCGCTGGACCGACGATTACAGCTATCTCGGCGCGGCCAAACTGGCCGAGGCTGATCGCATCGTCCGAGAGGAGATCGGCATCTTGCCCGACGACGCCGTCCTCGTTCGCATGGACAAGGTTCTCCGGTATCTCCGCACCTGCTGGGCGGCCGCCGGCGGCGTGCCCAAGGACTCCTACCGCTGGCAGGATCCGCTGACGATCTTCCAGGAACTGCGCAACGGTCAGGGCAAGGGTTGGTGCACGCAGAACGCGCAGGTGTACACGTTCTTCGCCAACCGCGCTGGTGTGCCCACGCGCTATGTCTTCGGTGCCACGGTTCAGGACAACCGGCTGGTCTACAACGGCCACTCCTGGGCCGAGTCCTATCTCGCCGAGCACGGGCGCTGGACCTTCGTCGACCCGGCTCGTCCGATCATCGCCACCTTCGGTCGTGACGGCCGGCCACTGAACTCCGCGGACCTCCTGCATCTCTGCCGGCTCAACGCCCTCGATGGCGTCACGGCCCGGATCATCAAGGACTGGGACTGGAAGAATCTCCCGATCCCGGACGAAACCGGCGCGGTTGCCACCGTGCCCTTCGAACTCGTGAGCCGCGTCCCGCGGCAGGAGTTGAACGAACAATCCATCCTGAAGTACCGCCTGCCGCCCAACGTCGAGGATATCCGCAACATCTACGGCATGCTCCTCCGCAATCCCACCTTCGCGTTGACCAACTTCAAGCGCTACCTGTTCGAGCCCGCCCCCGCCTATTCGCTGCTGCCGACTGAAGGCGCGCGGACGTATCTCATCCGCCGCACTCTCTTCGCCGCGCTGGTCGCCAGTGCGGCTGGATTGCTGTTCGCCCTGTAGGCCTTCCGCTCGCGGGCGCGGAATCAGGGCAGCTGCAGCGTCACCACCACCGGGCGGTGATCGCTGGCGCCCATCGTTTCCGGGACATCGCAGATCTCCGCCTTGCCGCCGGCCACCAGCGGGCGAAGCCCGGCCGACACCAGAATGTGGTCCACGCGCTGGTACGTGTCTTCCTTGCGATAGGCATAGGTCCAGGTCTCGCCGCGCGAGTCACTCGCCGGGAGCAAATCAGCGATCGTCGTTTTTCCCCGCTTGCCCATGAAACGCACCGCCTGGCTGGTCCGTCCGTCGTTGAAATCGCCGAGAATCACGAACCGCGCCGCCGTCGGATCGGGATTCCTGGCCAAGATCAGATCACGGATCGCCGTCGCCTCGCCCGCCCGCCGCTTCGCGGACATCGGATCGTCAGGATGATCCGTGAAGCGACTCTTGAGATGCAAACCCCAGACCGTGACCTGGCCGGCTGACGTCGCCAACGTCAACTCCAGGAGCCCGCGCTTCAGCCGACCTTCGCCGCCACGGTAGCGAAACGTGAGGTCGGCATGAGGCGTGACCGCGATTGGCTGCTGGCGCGCGAGCACCGCGAGGTGGCGATTCTCATCGTCACCATCAAGAACGAGGCCGAAGGCGTAATCGAGTCCCTCGGCCCGCAGATCGCGGCGCAATTCCTCCAGGTAGGCCGGTCCGCCCATCTCCTGCAAAATCAGGACGTCGACCGCGACTGCCCGAATGACCGCCCGCAACGCTGCCTTCGCCGCCTCGGGCTTGGGGTAATCGCGGCGGTAACCGGCGGCGATCACGCGGTCGGCCGTGCCGTAGTTCTCCACGTTGTAGGTCGCGATGCGCAAGGTCTCGGCCGGCGCCCAGGCGACGGC
Source organism: uncultured Opitutaceae bacterium (assembly GCA_964526145.1). Classification (GTDB taxonomy): domain Bacteria; phylum Verrucomicrobiota; class Verrucomicrobiia; order Opitutales; family Opitutaceae; genus UBA2377. The sequence continues at coordinate 11,467 of CAZGJB010000053.1, read as the reverse complement.
GAGTACCCAAACCAAACCGCCAACCAAGGCCCGCCTCATGCCCCCTGCACGGCGCGCTCGCGCTCGACCAAGGTGGGATGCGAGTGGAAGAACGCGCTGAACCATGGATGCGGCGTCAGGTTGCTGAGGTTCTTCTGGGCCAGCTTGCGCAGGGCGGCCACGATCGGACCCGGGCCGTTCATTGCATCGCGCGCGAAGGCATCGGCCTCATACTCGTGCTTCCGCGAGAAAAAGTTGGCGACCGGTGAGAACCAGAACATCACCAGCCCACTCAGGAGCCCGAACAGCAGGAACGCCGGCGCGAGTTCGCCCGGCGGAAAGCCGAACGCCGTGTTGAACCACGGGCTGCCGGCCAGCCAGGCCACGAGCGCGAAGCCGCCGAACTGCATCGCGGCGGAGATGGCCAGCATCTTGGGGATGTGCCCGCGACGGTAATGACCGATCTCGTGTGCCAGCACCGCCTCGAGCTCCTCGGCGGACAACTGCGCCACCAGCGTGTCGAACAGCACGATGCGCCGGAAGCGCCCGAAGCCGGTGAAAAACGCATTGGAGTGCGCCGAGCGCTTCGAGCCGTCCATGACCTGGATCGCCTGCGCCCGGAAACCCGTGCGTTCGCCCAGCGCCAGCAGCCGCGTGCGCAGTTCGCCCTCGGGCAGCGGCGTGAGCTTGTTGAACAGCGGCAGGATCAGTTTGGGATAGAGCACCAGCATCAGGAGCTGGAAGCCGAACAGCACCGCAAAGCCCCAGATCCACCAGCTCGGTCCCACCCAGGAAACGAGCGACAACAGGACCCACAGCAGCGGGTATCCGATCACGAGGCTGAGCAGCAGCCCCTTGACCTTGTCGGTGATCCAGAGCTTCGGCGTGCTCTGGTTGAACCCGAAGCGCGCCTCGAGCCGGAATTGCGCCCACCAGTCGAACGGCAGGCCGGGCAGCGACAGCAGCACCCCCGTCGCAAGGATAAACAACGTGTCGTCCCACACCGTCTCGGGACCGCCCCAAAAGGCGAACTGCTCGTAAAGCGCCGGCAGCACGCCGCCGAAGATCACCAAAGCCAGCACCAATGAGTCGAAGATTTCCGTCAGCATGCCGAAACGGGACTTCTCCAGCGTGTACCGGACCGACTTGGCGTAGGTGGCCGGATCCATGATCGCCGCCGCCGCCGGCGGCGGGGTCAGTGCATGGCGTCGAACTTCCGCGCGATTGAGCACGCCGAGGATCAGGTCGCCGGCCAAGCGCAGCACCATCAGCAAAGCCGTGACCCAGAGGACGATAGTCATGCCGCCCAGTGGATGGAATTCCACCGGCGCCGCCAGTCCAAAGATTGTTTGAAAAGGCCGCGCCGGTTCCCATCGTGACACCGTGGAAGTCAAAGAAGCCAAACTGACCTTCGAGGCCGCCCTCGCCAAACTCGAGTCCATCGTCGAATCGATGGAGTCGGGTGACGTGCCGCTGGCCGACCTGCTCGCCAAGTTCGAGGAGGGCAGCAAGTTGCTCAAGGTGTGCGAAGCCCGACTCAAGGAGGCCGAGCTCAAGATCGAGCAGCTGCGCAAGACCAAGGAAGGCGCCGAGTTCGGCAAATTTGACACCGAGCGCGCGCCCTAAGGCGCCGCCCGTTCCCACCCGCCGATGAACGAATCGTCCTCACCGTCTTCCCGTCTGCTCGACGCCATCCACAGCCCCGCCGATCTCAAGGCCCTGTCTGCCGACCAACTGCCGCAACTCGCCCAGGAAATCCGCCAGGAGATCATCGCCGTCACCGCGCGCAACGGCGGCCACGTCGGCCCGAACCTCGGCGTCGTCGAGCTCACCCTCGCCCTCCACCGCGTCTTCAATTCGCCCGACGACCAGTTCGTCTTCGACGTCGCCCACCAGGGCTACGTGCACAAGCTCCTCACCGGCCGCGGCGGCAGCTTCTTTCACCGCCTGCGCCAAAGCGAGGGCGCCAGCGGCTTCCTGTACCGGAAGGAAAGCCCCCACGACGCGTTCGGGGCCGGCCACGCCGGCACCGCCCTCTCGGCCGCCCTCGGCATGGCCACCGCCCGCGACCTGCGCGGTACGGACGAGCACGTGATCGCCGTGTGCGGCGACGCCGCCTTCACCTGCGGCATCACGCTCGAGGCGCTCAACAACATCGTCTCCTCGACCAAGCGCCTCATCGTCATCCTCAACGACAACGAGTGGTCCATCGCGAAGAACGTCGGCGCGATCTCGAGCTACCTCAACCGCATCAGCACGAGCAAGACCTACAACAAGCTGCACCACGACGTGGAGGCCTTCTTCAAGAGCTTCCCCGCCGGCGCGGAGATGAATCGCGTCTACCTGAAGTGGAAACGCGAGACCAAGGACTTCTTCGTCGAGTCGTCGCTCTTCGAGAAGTTCGGGTTGCGCTACCTCGGCCCGGTCGACGGCCACAATCTAGACGCCCTGGTCAAGAATCTCGAGTTTGCGAAGCACTGCGACGTTCCGGTGCTCATCCACGTCCACACCAAGAAGGGCAAGGGCCTCCCGGCCGCGGTGACGTCGCCGGAGAAGTTCCACGGCGCAAGTCCCTTCGATCCCGAGACCGGCGAAAGCAAGCAGACGGCCCCCGGCACGCCGCCGAATTTCCAGGACGTCTTCGGCCGCGCCCTCGTGCGCTTCGCTCAGGCCGACCGCCGCATCGTCGGCATCACCGGTGCCATGCCGAGCGGCACCGGACTCTCGCACCTGGCCAAGGAAGTACCCGGCCAGTTCTTCGACGTCGGCATCGCCGAGGAGCACGCCGCCATCTTTGCAGCCGGCCTCGCCACCAAGGGCATCCGCCCGGTCGTCGCCATTTACTCGACCTTCCTCCAGCGCGCCTACGACCCGATCATCCACGACGTCTGCCTGCAGAACCTCCCGGTGACATTCTGCATGGATCGCGCCGGGCTCTCGCCCAACGACGGACCGACGCACCACGGTCTCTTCGACCTCGCCTACCTGCGCTGCGTCCCGAACGCGGTCGTCATGCAGCCCAAGGACGAGGACGAACTCGTCGACATGCTGCACACCTCGCTGCAGCACAACGGCCCGGCCTTCGTGCGCTATCCGCGCGGCGCCGGCATCGGCGTGCCGCTCAAGGCGCAGCCCGCCACCCTGCCCCTCGGCCACGCCGAGGTCCTGCGCGAGGGCTCCAACATCATGATCTGGGCGCTCGGCAACATGGTGCAGGACGCGCTCAAGCTCGCCGCCCGCCTGGCCGCCGAGGAGAACCTTTCCGTGGGCGTCGTGAACGCCCGTTTCGTGAAGCCGCTCGACCGCGCCCTCCTGCTCAGCCACGCCGCGTGCATTCCGCTCATCGTGACGATGGAGGACCACGTCCTTTCCGGCGGGTTCGGCAGCGCCGTGCTCGAGGCGCTGCAGGAGTCCGACTGCGCGGCCGCGGTGGAGCGTATCGGCTGGCCCGACAGGTTCGTGGAGCACGGCTCCAACACCGAGGTTCTCCGCGCCGCCTACGGCCTCGCGCCCGACGATATCCACCGCCGGGTCCTCGCCCGCTGGCGCAACCTGCGCGCCGAGTCCGTCCCGGCCGCGACCTGACCGGCAGTTTAGCCAACAAAAAGCCGCGCATCAGCTGATGCGCGGCTCGCAGATCGAAAAGGGAAACGAGCTTAGGACTTCTTCTCTTCCTTCTTTTCGCACTCGGCCTTCTTGTCCTTGCAGCAGCACTTGCCGTCGGCGCATTCCTTGCCGTCTTTGCCGGCCTTGCATTCCTTGCTGCAGCAGCACTTGGCGGCCTTGTCTTTGCACTCACCCTTGTCGTCACCAGCTTGGCGACGGACACGGCGAGGATGCTGGCGAAGGCCAGCGCGAGGAGGATTCGGAGGGATTTCATTTTTTGTTTTGGGTGGGTTAAGGTTGGTGCGCCATGTCGGAGTCGAACCGACCTCTCATGCTTGGGAAGCACACATAATAGCCGATATACTAATGGCGCATTAAACTGGTGGGGAATGAATAATAAATCCCGGCATTCGCAATCAAGAATAGCTGCGACGGCCATCCAATGCGCTTTTTAGCGTAACGGAGTCCGCGTACAGCACGCAGCCGCCGCTGGGCAGGCCGAAACCGATGCGGGTGGCCGTGACCCCGGAGTCGGCCGGGAGGTGCTCCGTCAGGTAATGGCAGGTCGCCTCGCCCTCGACGTCATTGGAGAGCGCGAGGATGAGCTCGCGGACGCTGCCCCCGCTGATGCGCGCATTGAGCGCGGCGAAATTCAGGTCCGCCGGGCCGACGCCGTGGATCGGCGAGAGTTTGCCGTGCAGCACATGGTACACGCCGCGAAAGGCGCCGCTGCGCTCGATGGCCACGAGGTCGGGCACCTGCTCGACCACGCAGACCAAGCCATGGTCGCGGCGCTCGTCGCCACAGATGCCGCAGAGGTCCTCCTCCGCGAGGTTGCCGCAACGAGTGCAGCGCCGGACCGACTTGGCCGCCTCCTCCAGCGCCGCGACGAGGGCGGGCAGGCGGTCGGGCTTCTCGACAAGCAGGTGCAGGGCGATGCGCTCCGACGAGCGGTAGCCGAGCCCGGGCAGCTGCTTGAGGTGCTTCTGGAGCTTCTCGAACGCGGGAGTCATCGCCGATGGACGCCGCCCGGCGCCGTCACATCATGCCGGGAATCTGGAAGGCCGAGGTGACCTTCTGCATCTCGGCGTCGTTGTATTCCTTGGCCTGCTTCGCGGCATCCTGGATGGCCGCGAGCACGGTGTCGGCGACGAGTTTGGCGTCCTCCTTGAGGAACTCCGGATCGAGCGTCAGGGCGAGGAACTTGCCGGTGCCGTTGACCTTGACCTTCACCGCGCCGCCGCCGCTGGCGACCTCGATTTCCTTGGCCTCGAGCTGCCCTTGGAGGGCCTCGATGCCGCGCTGCATTTTCTGGGCTTGTTTGAGTAGTTTGCCGACGCCGGCCATGGGACAAATGGGTTAGGGTTGAGGAGCGAGTTGAATGAAACGTCGCCGTTCAACGCGACAACAAACTTGCATAGCCCGCGCGAAAATCCGGGTACTGCGGCTGCCAGCCGAGCTCCGATTTGAGGCGGCCGTTGCGGATCACGCGGTCTGGGGTCTCCGGGCGGCGGCGAACGGTGGACGCGCCGGGATCGAAGGCTGGCGGCGGCAGGCCTAGTTTCGCAGCGAGCCAACCCGCGACCTCAGCGCGTGACGCCGGGTGGTCGTCGGCGACATTGAAGGTGCCGCCTGACACGGCCGGCGGCGCGAAGAAGCACGCCAGAATCGCAGCCACGATATCGTCGCGGTGGGCCAGGTTAAGGCGGTGCGTGCCGGCGCCGGGCAACGGTGTACCCTGCTGCAGGGTGTCGAGGATCATGTGCCGGCCGGGTCCATAGATTCCGGCAAGACGAAGAACAAAGACACGGTTGGCCGCGGCCGTTGCAGACAAGCGCTCGGCTTCGAGCAGGAGCGCGGCGCGTTCGCTGGCCGGCTCGGTCGGGGCCGATTCGTCGATCTCGGCCCCGCCTCCCTGCGGATAGACTGAGGTGCTGCTCGTGTAAACCAGCGTGCCCACGCGTCCGCGTCGGGTCCATGCCGCGATCCGGGCGGTGCCGTCGACGTAGCTGTGCCGGTAACCGTCGAGGCCGCCACCACCGGAACTCACGCAATTGAGCACGCAATCGGCGCCGGCGGGAATCGCTTCCGCCCAAATCTCGTCGGCGAGATCGGCCACCACCGCGCGGATGCCGTCGGCGCGAAGTTCTTCGGCCCGGTCCGGGTTGCGCGTCAGGGCGGTTACCTCCATTCCGCGAGCGGCAGCCGCGCGAGCAACGGCGCCACCGATGTAGCCCGCCCCGAATACTACCAGGCGACGGTGCATTTTTCCGTGTTCAGGGAGGGCCATGCCGTATAGGGATAGGCATGGCCACCGTACTCGCAATCCTGGCGGATGGATTTGAAGAGATCGAGACCGTCGCGCCCATCGACCTCCTGCGCCGCGCCGGCGCGACCGTGACGATCGCCGCGCTTGGCGATGGCATTCATGCCACGGGGCGCTGCGGCATGACAATGCACGCGGACACCACCCTCGAGGCGGTGCGGGCGCAGGCGTGCGATTGCCTGTTCCTGCCCGGTGGGCCGGGCGTGAAACTGCTGCGAGCCGACCCGCGTGTGCGCGAGCTGGTGTTGCGCCAACATCAGGCCGGCGGCTGGATAGCTGCCATCTGCGCGGCGCCCACGGTACTGCACGACGCCGGCCTGCTCGCAGGGCGGCGCTACACGGCGCATTTCTCGGTCGCGAATGAATTGCCGGCCATTCTCACCGGCGAGCGTTGCGTGGTGGACGGCCGGATCATCACGTCCCGCGGCGCCGGCACGGCCCTCGACCTCGGTGCAGTTTTGATCGAAAAACTCTTCTCCCCGGCCAATGCATCTGAGGTCCTAGCCTCAATCTGTGCGTGAAATTACGCATTATCAGGGGATTGCCAAGTTTCAGGATAGCCTTAGGTTTCCTCCAGCTAGGTGATAATCCCTAGTCCTCACGCAATTTTGCCGCCCCCCATTGACGTGTATGCGACCGCCTCCACCCCGGAAGCGACCGTGCGAAGCATTGGTTGGGCATTGTGCTCGACGGTATGAACACGCTGTTAATCTCGCCTGAGCTTTTCCGGGCGGACGGTGGGATTCCGCGGATCATGCGCCTCTACCTGAAGGCCCTGTGCGGGCTTTGCGCTGCTCCGAGCGACCGGGTGGACTCAATCGTGCTCAACGATCGCCCGGATAGAGATGATAGATTCGCGCAGTACGTTACCGCGAACCTAGGCGAACACATTGGCTGCAACCGCAACAAATGGCTCATGCTGCGGGAGGCTTTGCGACTTGCCCGGCGCAGCGATCGTATGGTCTGCGGTCACGTGCATCTCCTGCCGGTGGCCATGATCGCAAAGTGGCTGAATCCGAAGCTCAGGTATTACTTGGTCGCCCATGGCATCGAAGTTTGGCGACCGTACACCTGGATCGAGCGGTGCGCGCTGCGCGGCGCGCACCGAATTTTCTGCGTGAGCGATTTTACGCGCGGTCAGATGCAGGCCAACTATCCCAAGCTGGAGTCGGCCCGGATGATCGTGGTGCCGAACGCCTTGGATCCGCATATCCGCGCCGCCGACTCGCAGCTCGCCGTCGACCGGGCAAACGGATCGCCGATTATTCTGACAGTGGGTCGCCTGGCCCCGAACGAATCCGGCAAGGGTTACGACACGCTCATTCGCGCGATGGTCGGCGTGATGGCCCAATGCCCCAGCGCCCGCTTGCGGATTGTCGGCGATGGCAGCGATCGCCCACGCCTGCAGGCTTTGGCGCAGGAGTGCGGTGTCGCCGTCGCCGTGGATTTCGTCGGCTTTGTGAGCGACGCGGCGTTGGGCGCAGAATACGCAAATTGCGATCTCTTCGCGTTGCCGAGCCGGAAGGAGGGCTTTGGCCTAGTCTACCTCGAGGCCATGAGTTTCGGCAAGCCGTGCATCGGGGTCCGCGCGGGCGGCGTGCCCGAGGTGATCTCTCCGCCGGTCGGTCGCCTGATTGAGTTCGGTGACGAGTCTGCGCTCGCGGGTGCGATCGTCGATTTGGCGCGAAATCCGCCCGATTCCGAGGTTGTGCGCCGCCATGCCGCTGGATTTGCTTTCCCCGCCTTCCAATCCCGATTGGCGGACGCGTTGAACTGATGTCGACCTCCTCTCCTGCCCCCTCGGAGCTTATCCTCGAAGCCGGCCGCGCCAGCCGCCACTACTGGGCCGACCTCTGGCGCTACCGCGAGTTGCTGGGGTTTCTCGCCTGGCGCGACATCAAGGTGCGGTACAAGCAGGCCGCCCTCGGGATCGCCTGGGCGCTGCTCCAGCCGGCGATCACCACGGTCATTTTCGTCTTTCTTTTCGGCAACCTTGCCAAGATGCCCGCCGGCGATGTCCCCTACCCCATCATCGTGCTCTCGGGCCTCATGGCTTGGCAGTTGTTCGCCGCGGCCCTCTCCGGCTCAAGTGGGAGCCTGGTCAGCAACGCCAGCCTGATATCCAAGGTCTATTTTCCGCGCCTGATCGTTCCCCTCTCTTCGCTGGGCGTGGCGGTGATCGACTTTGCCGTGGTGCTTGGCCTGTTTTTTAGCGTGGCCGTGTGCTACGGTCACTGGCCCACCTGGCACTGGTTGGTGCTGCCGGTCTTTGCCGTCATGGCGTTGGCCGCGGCCTTCGGCCTCGGCCTTTGGTTCACGGCATTGACGGTGCGGTACCGCGACTTCCGGTTCATCGTGCCCTTCCTCCTTCAGGTCGGCATCTTCGTCTCCCCGGTCGGCTACCGCACCGACTTCTTCCCCAACTGGCGCGACTTGCTCGCGCTGAATCCGCTCACCGGCATCATCGACGGCTTCCGCTGGTGCCTGCTGGGCGGCGCCCATTCCTTGTCGTTGGTCGGTGTAGCCTTCTCGGTGATTATCATCGGCATCGTGATCGCTGGCGGCCTCTGGTTCTTCCGCCGGACCGAGCGGCAATTCGCCGACGTGATATGAATGCCATCACCGTTGAGAAGGTCTCGAAACGTTACCTGATCGATCATCAGGCGCGGTCCGACACCCTGCGCGACGCGCTCATGACCGGCGTCCGCGGCCTCTGGGATCGTCTCCGCCACGGTGGCATGGAGCGGGAGGAATTCTGGGCGCTCCGCGACATCAGCTTTGCCGTTAAGCCGGGCGAAGCGGTTGGGATCATCGGTCGCAACGGCGCCGGCAAGTCCACCCTGCTCAAGATACTGTCCCGCATCACGGAGCCCACGACCGGACGCGTCCAGCTGCGCGGCCGCGTGGCAAGCCTCCTTGAAGTCGGAACCGGGTTCCATCCCGAGCTCAGCGGACGGGAGAACATTTACCTCAACGGGGCCATCCTCGGGATGTCGCGCCATGAGATCGCGCGCAAGTTCGACGAGATCGTCGCCTTCGCCGAGGTCGAAAGGTTCCTCGACACGCCCGTAAAACGCTACAGCAGCGGCATGTATGTGCGGCTCGCCTTCGCCGTCGCCGCGCACCTCGAGCCCGAGATCCTGATTGTCGACGAGGTGCTTGCGGTCGGCGATCACGCCTTCCAGAAGAAATGCCTGGGCAAGATGCGGCAGGTCGCTTCCGCCGAGGGGCGAACCGTTCTGTTCGTCAGCCACAATATGCCCGCCATCCAGAATCTCTGCGGCACATGCCTGTGGCTGCGGGAGGGGCAGCTCGAGCGCGTCGGCGAGTCCACAGCGGTCATTTCAGCCTACCTTGAGGAAGGGAACCGGGGCGGCGGCCCGGGGGGACAAGTGCTCCACGCCAGCGAGGATTTCAGCATCGATCGCATCGAGGCGAACGGCAGCACCGAACCGACGCTCATCGCCGGCCAACCCTGCCGGTTTGTGCTGCACTACCGCTGCCGGAACCCGGCGCGGTTCGCTCACGGCCTCGGCATCACGGTGACCGTGCGCCTGAATGGGGAGAAGCTCGTCAACATGTGGAGCGCCTACTCGCCCCAAGTCACGATTCGGCCCGCGACAGAGGGCAAGGTCGAATGCCTTGTGCCCGCCTGGCCTTTCCGGACCAACACGTTGACGGCGGATGTCTATGTCCATGCCCTGGATGGCCCGACCGTGCAGTGGGTGCTGAACATGGTCACGCTGCACTCGCAGGACGGCGATTTCCATCAGGTCGGAAGGATCTCCCCGCCGGGTGAAGGCATCCTTTTTATTCCCCACGACTGGCGCCACCAACCCGGCGCGGGGGCAAGCTCCCCTCCCTAGTGTCGCTGCTCAAGGCCAAGATTCAATCGCTCCTCCGGGTCTTCGGCCTGCAGGTTATACGCGCGAGTCGGTCGCTCCCCGTCCAAGCTTTGACGGAGGTGAGAAACGTCTTGAACTCCCCCCTCGCCTCCCGCCGGGCGGCGTTCGAACCACTCGGACGGGCGTCGCTCTCGGTACATCTCGATTGGTTGCTCAAGCGCTGGTCGATCGACTGCGTGTTGGATGTGGGCGCCAATCTTGGCGGTTTCGCAGGCGAAGTGCGGGCGCTCGGCTACCGGGGCCACATCGCGTCATTCGAGCCGATGGCCGGGTGTGCGCGGACGCTGCGTGGCCTGGCGGCACAGGATGGGGCCTGGACCGTCTTCCCTTGCGATCTCGCCAGTGCGTCCGGCACGCAGGAGCTCATGCATTTTGCCGACGCGACATTCAGCGCGCGGCACACGATCAACGCCGATGCGCGCGAGGAATTCGGACTCCCAGTCGAGACAACCGGAAGCGAGACCGTCACGCTGCGACGCCTGGACGATGTGTCGGCGGAGGCGGTCGGTGATCGCCAGCGTGTCTTGTTGAAGGTGGACACGCAGGGTCATGATCTGGAGGTGTTGCGCGGCGGTCCGCTGCATCTCCCCGACTGCATGGCCGTACTCTGCGAGGCATCGTTCGCACCGATATACGACGCCACACCGTCCTGCCGGGCGGTGTTCGCGTTCTTGGGAGAACAGGTGTTCGAGTGCGCAGGGTTGCATGCTCTTTCCAGTCGCAAAAAGCTTCCAGCCCTCATCGAGGCCAACGCTCTTTTTGTCAGCCGCGCCTGGGCGGAACGCTGCCCGCCATGGACGCCATGATTCGGATCACGTACCTCCTTTCCGAACGGTTCGATTACGGAACGACCATCCATGCCGATGCCGGACCCGGCTACGCCATTCGGCAAAAATGGACCGCGGACCAGCTTTCGCGCCTGCGCGAGGTTGCGGCCATTGGCCCCGCGTTGATCGACAACCGGATCACGGATCCGGAAATGGCCGAGGTCAGCCGGCTGATCCCGATGCTGGACCGCTACCCAATCTATATCAAGGTCGTGGATCCCTACTGGGAGCATATCCGTCAGCCATACTACCAGTGGCTGCTGGGGCTGACCAGATTCCCGAATGTCTGCTTTGTCGGCCCTTACCACGCAACCGGCCTGACCGCTCTGCTCCAGAACCTGAGCCGACCCGACGCCTACCTGCACGTTCCCTATGCCTACGAGATTGCGAAAGAGTCGCCCTTGGGCACGGCAGGGCGAACCCGGTTCCTCGCCTTTGCGGGAGCGGTGCATCCCGACTTTTACCCGGAGCGCTCAGCCATGTTGCGCGCGATCCGCCGTCATTGGTGGGCGGCCCGGCGGATCAACGTGCTCCCGCACCCTGGTTATCCCGATATCGGACAAGCCGCCCGTCACGCCGTCACCGGCGAGCATTTCGTTGGATTCCTGGCCAGCCACCGGTTCATGTATCTGGAACCCAGCCGGGATAATCTCGAGTTTCTGAAATACACCGAATGCGCCTATGCCGGCTGCGTGCCCGTCGGACGGGCCCCGGCGACGTTTCCCGACGAGCTCCGCGAACTGGTGCTGCCCCTTGAATCGCGCAGCCTGCGGCAGGACCTCCGGCGCCTGGGCGCGATGTCGCCTGAAGCCTGCAGCAACGCG